>JAYTSN010000129.1:0-5371 GCA_043745625.1 Aestuariivirga sp.
ATAGCTTTTCCAACGGCTTCGCCTAATCCAACTGGAACCGCATTTCCAATTTGGCGATATTGTTCAACAAGCGATCCGCAGATTTGGTAATCATCTGGAAACATCTGCAAACGCTTATATTCTTGGATTGATAATGGGCGATTTTCTTTCGGGTGGCATATGTCTGTTGCTGGCATATTCGGTGCGGTGACAAGGGTGCAACTCGGTTTATCCCAAGACAAGCGACGCAGAAACCCGGTTTTCCCGCCTCCAGAATAATAGCTGTTTCCCATCGCCTCCATTTGTAGTTCTGCGGGTAAATGTTTCCAATATTGGCCCGGCCCCAACATCCGATAAAAACGCAGTCGGTTTTCTGGAAAATTCACGTGTTCGCAATTAGCCAAGCCCTCAATTGCCTCGGCAAAACTTCGCCATTTCGGCAAACCAAATTGATTGTCTTGCGAGTGAGTGGGATTGAGATGCGGCATTTTTGTGCCATCTCGAGAACATAACATAATCACTCGTTCACGGACTTGTGGAACGCCAAAATTTGCGGAGTTATAAAGATTGAAGCTTATGCCATAACCCTGTTCGCGCAAACGTTGGACAATATAGAGCAAAGCACCACCAGCCAACTCTTCAGAATTTGGCAGCCAGCCTTCTTCACGATCAGCATGTGGTCTGTGAGCGAGTGGCGCCGAAAGCAATCCTCGAACATTTTCAATAACCGCATATTTTGGCTTTAGCTCCAAAATGAGATCAATATATTTCAAGAACACGTTTCCACGATCATCTTTAAAACCGCGCCGCGCGCCTGCGGTTGAAAAGGCTTGGCAAGGTGGACCTCCGACAATCACATCAATTTCATCGCTGGCCGTTAGACCTGCGGCTGCCCTGATCTGTTCGGCGCGGTATTCCCGAATATCTCCTAGAAGAGCTAAATTAGGTTTGTTTGTGGCTATCGTCTTGCGGCAGTGCTTGTCTATTTCGCAAGCAAGCAGGATTTCTATGCCTGCCTTTTCCAAGCCGAGGTCTAAGCCCAACGCTCCACTAAAAAATGATATGGCTTTGACTTTAGGTAATGGGCCTGACCGTTTTGAAACGATGTCTTTTGGCTCGGCATTCTTAATTCGATAGGTTTCAAGGGAAGCTGGATCAACCAACCATAAATTACCCATTTGAATCCCTGCCACAGCCCCATTTCGAAGCAAGGTTCGTACGGTTTGTTCTGAAACACTCAAAACTTGTGCAGCTGACCTAACGGAAATCCAATTTGGTACTTTCATGCTTTCGTCCTCGAAAGTAAATATATACCAAATAAGTAGCTTCACAAAGATGGAGTCGTCAATAGTTAAAACGAAAATTCAGCACGTTGTGTATATCAGTTTGGGCTGGTCACAACCTCTTCCCAACGTTCATTTTCATGATCGGCTCAAAACTCATAGGTGGGATATGATTGTGGATTATAAGCACAATAGGCAGGTTCACCGTACGGTGTCAAGATAAAAATCATATTTCATGAAACTATTTTATAGGTCGTTGTAATATATAGATTTCTGCCGCCAGCATGGCCGCGATGATGGCGGCTGTCGCCCAATGTGGCAGGGGGCTGAACCACCACAGGTAAATGCTCGCCGCCAAAATCACCACAGTTGCGGCAATCTTGGCGTTCAGCGGCACAATGCGCCCGTCCTGCCAGCCGCTTACATAAAGCCCAAACGTCTTATGGCCGCGTATCCTCTGGTGCATTTCTGGCGATGATTTGCCAAACGCCCAGGCCGCCACAAGCAAGAAAGGCATGGTAATTGGCAGGAACGGGAAGATGATGCCGATGCCTGCAAGCGCCAATGCCAGCCAGCCAGCGCCCAGAAATACGAGTTTTGGAAAATTCATCATGCCTGCAAAGCACTCGCGGGCTTAACTTGCAAGCCACACATGTCTGTGCGAAGTTTGTCTGATGACCGAAACTGATTTTCTCACCCCTAAAAAACCACCGCGTGTTTCTGTGCTGGCCAGGTTGCGACGCTATTTCTTTACTGGCCTGGTTATTGCCGCACCTGCTGCCTTCACCATATGGGCCACGCTTTGGGTGGTGGGCATTTTTGATGGGTGGGTGAAGCCCTGGATTCCGGTGCGCTATATCCCCGATACTTATTTGCCGATTCGCATTCCTGGTTTTGGATTGGTCATCACACTTGCAGCCATGACGCTGCTGGGTGCGCTGGCTGCGAATTTTGTGGGTCGATATTTCATTGGGATCTGGGACCGATTGATTGACCGATTGCCGTTTGTTGGTTCGCTTTATAAAAGTTCAAAGCAGATTTTTGAAACACTGTTTGCCGAGAAGGGGGCGTCGTTTCGCAATGTGTGTCTGGTGCAATGGCCACGCGAAGGCATGTGGACGATGGCTTTTGTCTCGCGCGAGATTGATGGCAGTGAGGTTGGGCTGGAGGCGGGGCGCGAGATGTATTCGATGTATGTCTCCACAACCCCAAACCCGACGGGCGGTTATGTATTTTTTGCCGATAAAAAAGATGTGAAGATTTTGGATATGTCGGTTGAAGAAGGTTTGAAGCTGATAATTTCGATGGGGCTGGTGTTTCCAGAAAAAGGCTTGGCCCCTGAGGTTATAAAACAACTCAGCCCGAAGATAAAAGCTTAATGGCAGCATCACGTTCAAACAGATAAAGCAGATTGCGCAGCGCTTGGCCGCGCGGCGTTTCCAGTTTTGGGTCTTTGATTAAAATCAGTTGGGCATCATCACGCGCTGCTGCTAATAATTCTCCGTGTACGGATAAATCGGCCATTCGGAATTCCGCAAGGCCTGATTGCTGGGTTCCCAACATTTCGCCAGCCCCACGCAATTTCAAATCCTCTTCGGCTATTCTGAATCCGTCCTCAGTCTCGCGCATGATTTTCAAACGCGCCTTGGCCGTTTCACCAAGTGGTTCAAGATAAAGCAAAAGACATGATGATTTAGCACTGCCGCGCCCCACGCGCCCGCGCAGTTGGTGCAATTGTGCTAGGCCAAACCGCTCGGCATTTTCGATCACCATAATTGAAGCTTCGGGCACATCAACACCCACTTCAATTACAGTGGTTGAAACCAAAATCGAAATTGCGCCCGTTTTGAAACGCAACATCACCTCATCTTTTTCCGTGCCCTTCATGCGCCCATGGATCAATCCCACTTGGCCCGGAAACTCTTCGGCTAAAGCCTCATAGCGTTTTTCGGCCGCAGCGGAATCGATAAATTCACTTTCTTCAACAAGAGGGCAAACCCAATAGGCCCTGGCACCCCTAGCCAAGCTGCGGTGCAGCCCGCTAATCAATTCATTATAGCGATCGTTAGGCAAAGCGCGCGTATCGATGGGCAATCGTCCCGCCGGCTTTTCCGTCAGCTTCGAGACAGCCATATCGCCATAAGCGGTCAAAGCCAGTGTGCGCGGAATGGGTGTTGCAGTCATCACCAGCAAATCGGTGTTGCCTTCAGACTTGCCTTGAAGCGCTAATCGTTGATGCACGCCAAAGCGGTGTTGCTCGTCCACCACCGCCAAACCGAGATCGTAAAATTCAACGCCATCTTGAAAAAGTGCATGCGTTCCGATTAGAATGTTGATCGTTCCCGAAGCCAGCCCTGCCAGAGTCTCCTCTCGCAGTTTGCCCTTTTCGCGGCCTGTCAAGATCGCCAGCTTGATGCCAGTGCCCTCAACCAGTTTTGAAAGCCCCACAAAATGTTGCCGTGCCAGAATTTCGGTTGGAACCATTAAAGCGCCTTGCGTGCCACTTTCTACAGCCGCCGCTAAAGCCAAAAGCGCCACCACGGTTTTACCTGCACCCACATCGCCCTGAAGCAACCTGATCATCCGGTTTTGGCTGGCCATATCCGCCAAAATTTCAGCGGTGGCAGATTGTTGAGCGTTTGTAAGGGTATATGGCAAGTTATTAATAATCAACTTGCGCAGATCGCCTGAACCACCAAGTTTGCGCCCTGAAGCACGCTTCATTTGCGCCCGCACCAAGGTCAACGCCAGCTGGTTGGCCAATAACTCGTCATAAGCCAGCCGTGCTCGGTTGGGGCCATCAGGGGCCAGCACCGTCAAATCCTCAGGTGCATGCATGTTGCGCAAGGCCGCAGCAAAATCGGGCCAAGCTTGTCGTTGCAACCACGCCACATCCTGCCACTCAGGCAGAGGTGGCAGTTTTTCCAGTGCGGCTTTGGCAGCCTTGCCCAAAAGTTTGGACGATAGCCCAGCGGTTAGAGGATAGATTGGTTCCAACATCGGCATCTTGGCTAACTCATCCGCGTTCAGCACATAATCAGGGTGGCTCATTTGTGCTTCAGCGCCAAACCAACTGATTTCACCCGAAATGAAACGCTTTTCACCCACAGGGAACTGCCGTTTCAGCTGATCAATATAGGTCGAGAAAAATGAAAGCGTCATAATCCCCGTATCATCATGGGCTTGGATTTTATAGGGAAGCCTTGTTCCACGCGGCGGTGGCTTATGATTGCCGATGGTCACTTCCAACGTCACAATGCCTTGAAGGGGCAATTGCGAAATGGTGCAGCGATAGCGCCTGTCCACCAGCGTGTGCGGCAAATGAAATAACACATCAACCAGCCGCGCGTGTTCGGCCTCTCCACCACTGCGCAGCAGCTTGGCCAGAAGTTTCGCAATTTTATCGCCGATGCCTTTGACTGAAGTCACATCGGCAAACAGGGGGGTGAGTATAATTGGTCGCATGGGCGCTAGTTTTGCAGCGATAGGGTTGCGGTGCAAGCCCATCAAAGGTTATGACGCGGGGCAAATGGACGACAATTCACAAAAAAATGAAATCACACGAAAGCGCCTTCTCTGGCGTGCGACACACCGTGGCATCAAGGAGATGGATATTGTCGTCGGGGGCTTTGCGCAGTTGCGCCTACCGGCCATGAGCAATGGTGAATTGGCGCTGTTTGAACTGCTGTTGGAGATTCCAGATCAAGAACTTTTAAGTTGGACAACTGGCCAAGAGGCTGTTCCTGAAAAATGGAACATGCCGCTGTTGCACGAGTTGATTGGATTTAGGCCAAAGCAAATATGACCACCCCTATCGATACAACAATCCAGCGCCTCGCCAAACCCGGCCGCATTCAGCTCGGTGCGTTGCCTGAAGGCTATGACGCGCAAGTGTTGCCTAAGCTTGCCGTGGGCGCGGGCAATCGCGGCCTGGTGCATGTGTGCCGTGATGACCAGCATTTGGCTGAACTTGAAGAGCAGCTCAAATACTTTGCACCCACTTTAGAGATCAAACGCTTTCCCGCATGGGATTGCTTGCCTTATGACCGCGTGTCGCCATCGGCTGATATCTTAGCAAAGCGACTTTCGGTTTTGGCCGAACTTATAAA
>JAYTSN010000130.1:0-14693 GCA_043745625.1 Aestuariivirga sp.
TGCTGCAATCGCCAGCCAAATAACCACACCAACTTGCGTGCCCAAAACATTCATCAACCCAGCACGCGCGCCATGCTTTAAGCTGTTTGCGATAATGACTGTCACAGTGGGGCCAGGCACTAACGCCAAAGCCAACGCCGCCAATACAAATGCAAAATAAGTGTCAGTCGTCATGAGCATTACTTTAAGCTCAATCTGGCAAAACTAGCAAATCAGCTTTTTGGTTTAGAGCGCGGTTCAAACACCCAAGGCCTGTCACCTTGCTCTCCCTTTGCCGTTTTTATGGCTGCCAAATCGCCATCAATATAAATTGCATGCGCACCAAATTTCCAAACATCAAATCGATCAATTCTAAGTTTGACCTCGGTGCAATGATTGCGCAAAGGAAAATCAGCGATGATGATTTCAGTCGGTGGGCACTCCCAATCTGCATCAGTTGGTTCGTGAACATAAGCAACACTCATCAAAGCCAAATCCGAGAAACACATATTCTCAGCGCATGTCCACCCTGCGCGCGCCGCTGATGAGTCCATCGTCTCAACCTGTCCATTAGATTGCAGCCATTTCTCTGCGGCAAACTTTCCCTTGGTTGCATCAGCTAAAACATAGTTGCCAGCATCATCGCGGATCGCAACGTTGCTGCCCCGATCTTCAATCAAAATTCTAGGTAAATGAGTGGCCGCACCCAGATAGATACCAATCAAAAGCAGAACTGCCCCAATCCAGCGAAATGCGCCAAGCACCAAACAGATAATAAGCGCCCCCGCCACCATAACTGAAACACCCAACAACGCAGGCTGAGGCACCATTCCATTTGCATAAGGCCATGCCGCAATACTGTCGGAAATCCACATCGTTGCTTGAAGGCCAATCTCGACGAATTTAAACGGCCAATACTCCAATCCAAAGGGCATCAACAAAACGCCCAACATTGCAGCAGGCATCACCATTAAATCTGCGATGGGCAATGCCAGTGCGTTGGCAACTGTGCCATAAGGCGATAAGCGTCCAAAATGATAAACCGCAGCAATGCTCGAAAGCCCGCCAGCAACAATAGTGGTCAACACCGAACCAGCAAACAATTTCAAACCATAATGCGCAAATCTGGATAAACGCGAAGCCTCATGCGCTTGCATATCCACAGGCCTGTTATTCCAATATTCAAAAAACGCCACAATGCCCATGACAGCCAAGAACGACATTTGAAAACTAGCACGCACTGCTTCTTCGGGATTAAACGCCAGAATGATCAGTGCTGCTAACGCAATATTCCGCATGGACACAGCTGGCCGATCAACCAATATGGCAAAGAACATAACCGCAATCATGATGTAGGATCGTTCTGTAGCTGATCCTGAATCCGCCAATAACATATAAATAAACCCGACAATCAATGCCGCAACAGCAGACCATTTCTTGATCGGATAATTCAAAACCAAAACTGGAAACAGCGCCAGAAAAGCCCGCATCACCCAAAAAACCCCACCCGCCACGAGCGACATATGCAATCCTGAAATCGAAATGATGTGCGCCAAACCAGATATTTGCAGGCTCGTATTCATCTCAGCAGGAATGGATGCGCGTTCGCCCGTCACAATCGAGTTTGCAAACGCGCCAATGGGCCCTGGAATAGATGCCGTAATGCGAGCCCCCATCACGCTGCGCAATTTGTGAAAAAACCGCCTCTCGGCAAATTTCCACGGCACGGGTCGATCTTCAAAAACTGGAGGTGAAATATTACTGCCCATTGCACCTATTGATTGAAAATAAAGATCGCGCCCATAATCAAATCCGCCGGGCATCACAGGTGTTGGCAATGGCGAGAGGCGCGCCGAGAAATGCACGTAATCGCCAATCAAAGCTGTGGGCGCATCAAAAGTTGAAATTCGAACACGCTGCGGCATTTCATCAACAGGAACATTGGTTGCCGCATCTAGTTCAATGACCAGAACGCGCTTCCTGCCGCCGCGATTATCGGCATCAGCGATGAACCCAGAAATCTCCGATGAATTCACAGTCGCACGGAGCAGAGATGTCGTAACAATTTCTTGCCGCACTTTACTCAAGCCAAATCCAAGCAATAGAAGGCCAATCAAAAGCGCAATTGAATATCGCCGACCAAGCCAAAACAAACCAGCAATCGGAACGGCCAGTCCAGCGACGGCAATCACACTTGGTTCATTGGGCAAACTAAAATAAGTCCAAATGCCAATTGCTAAAAACACTGGTGCCCAAACCACAAGCCTGCCCGTTTGCAAAGCATAAGCTGCGTGCAAATAGCTTGATGCCCGCCCAAGCAAATTGACCGCATCAAAAGGAAACGCTGCCCCTTTGAAGCCGCGCCCTGCTATGCTATCTGGCTCCAAAGTGGCCATGCCGCCCTCCCCAAAAATCAGCTAATCACATAAAAGGCCATCATGTCATCTCCCGTCACGCGCTTTGCCCCCTCGCCCACTGGCTATCTCCACATAGGAGGTGCGCGCACCGCGCTGTTCAACTGGGCCTACGCCAAGGGTAATGGCGGCAAAATGTTGCTGCGCATCGAAGATACAGATCGTGAACGCTATACTGAAGGTGCGGTGGCCGCTATTCTCGACGGCCTCACATGGTTGGGCCTGAACTGGGATGGCGAGGCCGTTTCGCAATATGGCCGCATGGAGCGCCACGCCGAAGTGGCCCATGAGATGTTGGCAAAAGGCAACGCCTATCACTGCTATTGCAGCCCCGATGAATTGACCGCGATGCGGCAAAAGGCCGAAGCAGAAAAGCGCCCCATTCGCTATGATGGAACATGGCGCAACAGGCCAGCCTCTGATGCACCAGCAGGCGTTAAACCTGTGATCCGCTTCAAATCTCCGCAAGACGGCGAAACTGTCATTAACGACCAGGCCCAAGGCCGCGTCGTGATCCCCAATAAGGATTTGGATGATCTTATTATTTTAAGATCTAACGGGAACCCAACTTATAACCTTTCAGTTGTGGTCGATGATCACGACATGGGCGTTACCCACATCATTCGCGGCGTTGACCACCTCACCAACGCTGCCCGCCAAACTCAAATATATTTGGCCATGGGCTGGACCGTGCCGAGTATGACGCATGTGCCGTTGATCCATGGGCCCGATGGCACAAAGCTGTCCAAGCGCCATGGTGCATTAGGTGTCGAAGCTTATCGTGCCATGGGCTATCTGCCCGCCGCCTTGCGCAACTATCTCGCACGCTTGGGCTGGAGCCATGGTGATGATGAAATTTTTTCGACGGAAGAATTGGTCAGATGGTTTGATCTGGATAGCATCGGCAAATCTGCCTCACGTTTTGATTTCGCAAAACTTGAAAATTTAAATGGCCACTATATTCGTCACACCCCTGATGCAGAACTACTGGCATTGTTCATGACCTTCCTGCTTCATGTCGAAGATGGCCCCGCTATGCTCGCCAAAATCGATGGCTCCATGAAAGCCAAACTGTTGAAAGCTCTGCCCGGCCTAAAGGACCGCGCCAAGACTTTGGTCGAGTTGATGAACAGCATGGGCTATCTTTTTGCCGTGCGTCCATTGAACATGGACGACAAAGCCAAAGCCCTGCTCAATGATGAAGGCAAGGCAGCAGCCAAAACCTTGGTCGAACTTTTAACACCCATCACTGACTGGACTGCTCACACACTCGAAACGGCCGTCAAAGCCCATGCCGAAGCAACAGGCGTGAAGCTCGGCAAACTCGCTCAACCCTTGCGCGCAGCATTGACGGGCACCAGCACTTCACCACCGATCTTTGATGTGCTTGAAGTGTTGGGCCGAGAAGAAAGCCTTGCACGGATGAGTGATCAGCTAAATTAGTACAGTAAGATTGACCTTTTTGCTGCGCTGCAATAGACTTGTCATGTAAAAATGGGAGAAGCCAAATTATGACCGACGCTACCAAAACGGCAACGATATCCATCGGCGGCAAACCCCAAGACTTGCCAATTATGAAAGGCACAATCGGGCCAGACGTTATCGATATCACCAAACTCTATGGTGATTCGAAAGTTTTCACCTTCGACCCCGGCTTTAATTCCACAGCGTCATGCAAATCTGCCATCACTTATATTGATGGCGATGAAGGCATTTTGCTGTATCGCGGCTACCCCATCGAACAATTGGCAATTGAAGGTGACTTCCTTGAAAGCTGCTATTTGCTTTATTATGGCGAGCTGCCAACACCAGCTCAGCGCAAAAAATTCGTTCACGATATCACCCATCACACCATGATCCACGAGCAGATGGTTTTGTTCTTCCGTGGTTTCAGACGCGATGCGCATCCAATGGCAGTGATGGTGGCGATGGTTGGTGCACTGTCGGCTTTCTACCATGATTCAACAGACATCAATGATCCGCGCCAACGCGAAATCGCCTCGCACCGCATGATTGCCAAGCTGCCTACGATTGCAGCCATGACCTATAAATATCACGTTGGTCAGCCATTTGTTTATCCGCAAAACCATTTGTCCTATGCCGAAAATTTCCTGCACATGTGCTTTGCCGTTCCTTGCGAAGAATACAAAGTGAACCCCATTCTTGCAAAAGCCATGGACCGAATTTTCACGCTTCATGCTGATCACGAACAAAACGCTTCAACATCCACAGTGCGTCTTGCTGGTTCTTCTGGCGCTAATCCTTTCGCATGCATCGCTGCTGGCATTGCCTGCCTGTGGGGCCCTGCTCATGGTGGAGCGAACGAAGCTGCTTTGAAGATGCTCGAAGAAATCGGCACCGTAGATAAAATTCCAGCCTTCATCGAAAAGGTGAAAGACAAATCATCTAACGTGCGCCTCATGGGCTTTGGCCACCGCGTTTATAAGAACTACGATCCCCGTGCGAAAATCCTCCAGGCATCAGCGCATGAAGTTTTCGAAGCACTCGGTAAGCAGGATGATCCTTTGCTCGACGTGGCACGCGAATTAGAGCGCATTGCTTTGAGCGACCCTTATTTCATTGACCGCAAGCTTTATCCAAACGTTGATTTCTATTCCGGCATTATTCTGCGTGCGCTTGGCTTCCCAACCAGCATGTTCACCGTGTTGTTTGCACTCGCCCGTACCGTGGGTTGGATTTCGCAGTGGAAGGAAATGATCGAAGATCCATCCCAGCGCATCGGCAGGCCGCGCCAGCTCTATGTAGGGCCGACACAGCGCGATTACGTACCGATGGGCAAACGCAGTTAATGCGCGGCGCAGGTTAGCCTGCGCAAGCCACTTGGAATTAAACAGCCTTTTTCTCGTCGATCAACATCGCACCAATCTCAGCTTCGGCCACTTTCTTACCGTCCACATGCGCTTCAGCCCAATACTTCCAAACGGGTGCGCGCTTTTGTAAAAGCTTGACGTGAAAGTAAACTGTGTCGCCCGGAACAACGGGCTTGCGGAAACGCGCTTTGTCGATCGACATAAAGAACACCAATTTGCCAGCATCCTCACTGTGATGCTCTAGCACAATAGCCCCAGCAGTTTGTGCCATAGCTTCAATGAGCAACACACCAGGCATCACCGGACGACCAGGAAAATGCCCTTGAAAAAACGGCTCATTTATCGTCACGTTTTTGAGAGCAATACCGGATTCTTCACCGTTCAATTCGACAATCTTATCGATTAGCAAAAATGGATAACGGTGCGGCAGCAGCTTCATGATCCGAACAATATCAACGGTCTTCTTTGCTGCAGTCTCAGTTGCTTCGGTCATAATCTTCCTCAAAAAAGTGGCGGCTGAAACATCAACCGCCACATCATATTAGCTGGTGAATTGAAAACGTCTAGATCAACCCGAAATTTGACGGCAACGTCAAAGTTCGGAAAAGTTGATCGAAAATAATATCCTAAGGCGCTTTTGACTTTTCTGTGAAAAGTCAAACCGCATTAGAAGCGCGTTCCAATCGAGAAGTTAAACCACTTCTGATCATCAGTTGGCTGCGAAACAACTGGATACGCATATTCAAACTTAAGCTGACCAAATGGCGAGTCCCACACAACACCAGCACCAATTGAGGCGCGAAGACCCATCTCGTCAGCAAATGTGCATCCGCCAGCCAGCGTACAACCGGCTTGTCCTGGGTTGTTCGAATTAAACGCTGTACCAAAATCCGAGAACACTTCACCCGAAATTCCGAGCGCTTCTGGAAGGCCCAGTGGGAACTGTGCTTCAACCGAACCGATGGCATAATCAAGTGCGCCGATCCGGTCACGGCCACCAATATTATTCAATTGCGATGGCCCGATGCCTGCATTGTTAAAGCCACGCAGCGAGTCTCCGCCTTTGAAGAAACGATCCTGCAAAGGCACGCTGCTTGCACCAATGCCTTGAATATGGCCTGCGTTACCAGCAAACTTCACAACAACTTGCTCGTCAAACAATGGCACAAAATACCACGCATGCACCTCAGTCTTGGAATAATAAGTATCACCACCAAGCCCTGCCAATTCTTCAACCAGCTGGCCACGGAAACCTGAAGTTGGTTTCAAAGGGCTATCGAGATCATCGTAAGTGTAAGAAGCCGAAATCGCCGACTTCCAGCTTTCGCTTTGCGTCGCCAAGAAAGCAGGTGAGGCAGTAGCAGCGTTAATTCCGGAAATCGTACGATGCGCGATGTAATACTTGAAATTCAAGCTCGAATATTCATCAAGATCAAATCCCGTCCGTAAGGCGCCACCAACAACGGTATTGGCATAGTTTGAACTGTTGCCACCACTGCTTACGCCAGTCACTGAATCCGAACGCGTTGCAAATAAGTCAAAGCCAGCAGCCAGCGGCATGCCCATAAAGTATGGATCAGTGTAGCTGAAATCAACCTGTTGTTTAACCAAGCTCAATGTTGTGTTCAACTTCGCTTGCAAACCCTTACCAAACAAATTGCGTTCAGCAACCGATACAGAGCCTACAACAGCTTCAACTGATGAATAGCCAATCGAGAATGTAAGCGATCCTGTTGATTTTTCTTCAACATCGACAATCAAAACAATCTTGTCGGGCGCACTTCCTGGCTGTTCTTTAAAATCAACTTTGCTGAAGAAATCAAGCGCGGTCAGGCGGCGGCGTGCGCGTTCAACCAATGTACGATTGAAAGCATCGCCTTCATAAAGCCGAAGCTCGCGGCGGATAACTTCATCGCGCGTGCGCGTGTTGCCAACAATATCGATGCGCTCAACATAGGCGCGAGGGCCTTCGCTCAACTGATAGGTGATGTTAACAGTGCTGCCTGTCGCATTGCGGTCAACCTTTGGCTCAACCTTGGCAAACACAAAGCCTTGATTGCTGGCCTCTAAGGTCAGGTTCTCGACAGACTTGTCAACTTTCGATGCGTTATAAGTATCGCCAACGCCGGTCTTTACAACCTTCGTCAAACCTTTGGCATCAAGAGTAGCATTGCCCACATCAACCGCCACATCAGCAACCTTGTAACGTGGTCCCTCTTCGATGGAAAAATTGATTTCAAACGAGCTGCCATCTGGCACCAGATGCGCATCAGCAGAAAGAATTTGAATATCGGCAAAACCATTCTTCAAATAATAGCGGCGCAGCAATTCCTTATCATACTCAAGTCGATCAGCATCATACGTATTATTCTTCAGGAACGGGTTCCACCAACTGCTCGCTTTGGTGATCAACACACCGCTCAATGTATCTGCACTAAACGACCTGTTACCCGAAAAGGTGATGTTCTTAACTTCGGTTTTACCGTTTTCAGAAATCACAAACGCAACATTCACGCGGTTGTCAGGCTGCCTAATCAGCTGTGGATCGACTTTGACGTTATAAAAACCCTTGGCTTGATAAAGCGCCAAAACCCGGCGCGTATCGCTTTGAATACGGGCCTTTGTGAAAATCATGCTTTGCTTGACTTCAACTTCTTTTTGCAAAGTATCATCGTCAATTTCGCTATTGCCTTCAAAATTGACAACATTGATCAACGGATTTTCAACAATGCGAATAACGATAGCATTGCCGCGGCGGACGATGTTCACATCCGCAAACAAACCCGTTTGAAACAGCGCCTTGATGGACGCGTCAATACGAGCCGCACTTGCCTGTTGGACACTGTTGAATTGCAAATAGGAAAGCACAGTCTCGCGGTCAACGCGCTGCCCACCTTCAATCACGATATTTGAATCAACCGCTGCATAGCCTGTTGGCGCAGCAAAAAACGGTGACGCAACAGGTGCTACAAATGAAAACACTAAAACGAGGAGACCAATAAGGCCAAAATTATTACGCATCAAATCGCCAATTCCAAACTCAACTCGCCGTCCTCAGAGTGCTTCGCCGCGTGTCGTTTTAACCATTTTCATCTACAATGCAAATGAAACCTGCAATTCGATTTACCAGCCAAAAACCTTGTTAATATAAGGTGATAAATCATTGTTGGTGGCAAATAACATTAACGCCACCATGGCTGATAACCCGATTCTAAAACTCCACTCCTGTGCCACAGGTCCCACTGGCTTTCCAAACACCGCTTCGATGAGATAGAAAACCAAGTGACCACCATCCAACATTGGGATTGGGAAAAGGTTAACGAGCCCGATACTGACGCTAATTAATGCGATAAAAGTAATAAATGGCCAAAACCCCATAGATGCCGTTTCGCCTGCCATCTGCGCCATACCAATGGGTCCATGAAGCTGATCAGATTTTTCCCGGCCCATAAAAAGTTTGCCGACGTATCGCAGCGTTGTCTTGGCCACAAACGCCGTTTCATCAACACCTTTGGCAAAAGCAGTAAACAGTGGAAGCCGCTCAAATCCAGCAGGATCCTTGGTTGGGTCGTGCTTAAAACCGATCAAACTAACGCGGCTTTTGCGGCCAAATGTATCAACCGTTTCAACAACTTTAGGCTCAAGTTTAATTTCAAGCATTTGCTTATTGCGTTCAACGCCAAGTGTAACTTGCGTATCACCCTGCATAATCATGGCGCGCTGAATATCCATAAAACTATGAACGGCATTGCCATCAATTGTGCGGATATAATCGCCAGCAACAATACCAGCCGATTTAGCAGCTCCATCAGCAGTAACCTCGTCAACACGCGGCTCATTAATGGGCTGGCCTACTAAATTATAGGCCGCTGTAAAAATCAAAATGGCCAGAATAAAGTTTGCAATTGGGCCTGCTGCTACGATTGCTGCGCGCTTCCAAACGGGGGCGGCTTGCAAACTGCCTGGAGTCATTTCTGTGGTTGAAGTAGGCATGCTGGCGGCATTGGCATCACCCAAAAACCGCACATATCCCCCCATTGGAATCCAACAAAATTTCCAGCGCGTGCCATATCGATCATTAAAACCAAAAATTTCACGGCCAAATCCAACTGAGAATGTTTCAATTTTAACGCCGCACCAACGGCCAATGATGAAATGTCCAAATTCATGAACAAATACAATAACGATGATAGCGGTAAAAAATGCCACCGCATAATATCCTGCGCCAAATAACGTTGCTTGTATCATATTAAGCCTGCCTCCGAGAGTTTCTGCAATCATACAGCTTATTTGAATCGCAATAAACAGTTCGCATTCACCAAATGTTAACCACAAGACACATGCTTTGCGTCAATTTTTCGGCAATATGGTTACCAGTGGAGAAGTCCTGCCGCCGAACTGAGCGGATTGTGGATAAAACCCACAATTGCAGCACATGTGGCCACGGTGATTAAACCATCAATACGGTCCAAAACGCCGCCATGGCCAGGGATCAATGTTCCAGAGTCTTTCACGCCAAAGTGCCTCTTGAAAGCACTTTCAAAAATATCTCCACCCTGCTCCAATATTGCAAACAAGGCGGCCACGAAGGCCAGTGGCCAAACGTCGATTCTGCCAAAATAAGAAACCGCCCATGAAGCAAGAGCAGCCCCAACAATTGCACCAAGCATTCCAGCCCAAGTTTTTTTTGGTGAAATTCGAGGCGCCATTTTTGGGCCCCCGATAATGCGACCAAAGAAATAAGCCATGATATCGGCCAACCATACAATCACCATGCACCAAACCACGGCGAGAAACCCTAACGCTGCATCACCGCGCAAAACATCAAACGCCAAAATCGGCAAGCCAATATAAAAAACGCCAACCAGTTTCCAAAAATTGAATTCGTCCTTGCGTTGAATGAACCAAGAGACCGCAGTCAAAATCAACAACGCCAAAAGTGAAAGCTTCAATGACCCCATGATGAGAGAAGCAGCGGCCACCTCGTGGATCAGCAATTGTCTTTTGTTGTTGCCATGTGCAATGCGAACCCATTCGGTGGCCATCAGAATGCCCAGCGCAACAATCAGTCCCGTGAACCAGAAACCGCCTAACCAAACAATGCCTAACACAACCGGAACTAAAACCACCGCCGAAGCAGTTCTAACACCCAAGTCAGCCCATTTTGATCCGCTCATGCAGTTTGAGCTTTCAGTCCACCAAAGCGGCGTTCACGTGCATTATATACTGCTACTGCTCGCTGAAATATTTCAGCGTTAAACTCAGGCCAAAATTCTGGCACAAAAACAAATTCAGCATACGCACATTGCCACAAAAGAAAATTTGAAATGCGTTCCTCGCCACCAGTGCGGATCAGTAAGTCAGGATCAGGCATGCCCACAGTGTGGAGTTGTTGGGCAACAGTATCAGCCGTAATTAAAGCAGGGTCGAGCAATCCACTTTGAACTTGCAACGCAATTTTTTGTGCGGCGCGCGCCAGTTCTTGCCTGCTGCCATAATTAAAAGCGACAATAAGTTTCAGCTTTTCATTCGCTGCAGTTAATCGTTCAGCATCTTCCAGCATGCGAATCAATTTTGCATCGAGATTGGCGCGGTCGCCTATGATTTGGATTTTCACGCCAGCCGAATGAAGCTCAGCCACATCTTGGCTGATAAAACGGCGCAGTAGCTCAAGCAAAAATAAAACTTCCGTTTTTGGACGCGTCCAGTTTTCGGTACTGAATGAATAGATCGTCAAATATTCAATGTTCAGATCGCAAGCTGCATGAACTGCGCGCCGAACCGCGTCAATGCCAGCCTTATGCCCTGCTGAACGCGGAAGACCCCGCGCCGAAGCCCAGCGTCCGTTGCCATCCATAATGATGGCGACATGGCGTGGATTTGAACTTTGCAGAACCCCGGTCATTTTATGAAAACTCAAACCTGCATAATTTCCGCTTCTTTGACCTTCAAAGCCGCGTCCATGTCTTTGATCATATCGTCTGTCATTTTCTGAACTTCAGTCGATTTATCTTTCAGTTCATCTTCGCTGATCTGCTTGTTTTTTTCCAACGCCTTCAACTGATCCATACCATCACGGCGCACGTTGCGCACAGCAATGCGGCCTTTTTCAGCATAGGTATGTGCAACCTTCACCAATTCCTTACGGCGATCTTGAGTTAAATCCGGCATACGGAGACGAATAACCTGGCCTTCCGTTTGCGGGTTCAACCCTAAGTTCGATTGCTGAATAGCCTTCTCAACAGCAACCACAAGGCCGCGATCCCATACTGAAATTTGTAGCATACGCGGCTCTGGCACAGAAACCGAAGCGCATTGTGAAATCGGCATCTTAGCACCGTAAGCATCAACCATCACTGGGTCGAGTAAGCTGGTTGAAGCACGGCCCGTTCGCAAACCGCCGAAATCATGTCTGAGCGAGTCAATTGCACCGTTCATGCGGCGCTTAATATCTGACGCATCAAAATCTGGAAGTTGGGCCATCACTTAATCCTTTGTCACTAAAGTAAATTGGCCGGCAGCTTTGAGTACGCGCTCAACATTACCGACCTCACGAATGGAAAAAACCACTACAGGAATGTCGTTATCCCGCGCAAGTGCGATTGCAGCAGGATCCATAATCCGTAAATCCTTGGCCAAAATATCATCAAACGTAATTTTTTCAAATCGCTTGGCTTTCGGGTCTTTCTTGGGGTCGGCAGAATAAACCCCGTCAACGCTGGTGCCCTTCAATAAGGCATCGCATTTGAGTTCCGCCGCGCGCAAAGCTGCGCCTGTATCTGTTGTAAAAAACGGCAAGCCCGTCCCAGCCGCGCAAATCACCACCCTACCCTTTTCAAGATGGTGAATGCCTTTAGCTGCTGAATATGTTTCGCACACCGAAGGCATTGCGATGGCCGAAAGCATGCGGGCATCAACACCCTTTGAATTGAGAACCCCTTGCATGGCCAGCGCATTCATCACAGTGGCCATAATGCCCATGTGATCGGCCGAAACCCGGTCCATGCCTTTAGCAGCACCCGCAAGGCCACGGAAAATGTTTCCGCCGCCAATCACCAGCGCAACTTCAATACCCGCATCCGTACAAGCGATCACTTCATCAGCCACCCGACCCACCGTGTTGAGGTCGATGCCAAAGGGTTCTGATCCCATTAAAACTTCCCCTGAAATCTTGAGGAGAATGCGTTTATACTTAAATTTTGTCATGCTTAAAACTCGTCTTTGAGTCGATCTTTAACTCATCTCTGACGATTCGGTTTTAATCATCCGTTAATAACGGATTGAGCTCTCATCCTGCGATGCGACTTTGAACCGCTCTGACCATATTGTCATTTGTCTCAGAATTTTCGCCAAGCACATGATCAATCATCGCACGCCAATCGGCTGGCAAGTCGCCCCAATCAGGAAGGCCAGATGTTGCAGCTTCAAGCATGGCTTGAGAGGGTTCTCGCAAAACTTCCAAGGAAGCACGGGCGGAATCCAGATGGGCTTGCCAATTATCGTCACCTTCGCTTTTGGCAATAGCCTTGGCGATACGTACCAGCATAGGATCCACTTTCTCAGATTTCATTTCCTCACCTTCGTTGCCCCCGAAGATGAAAGCGCATTAAACACTACTACGCCCGACTCAACGCAATATAATTGCACAAAAAGAAACAGCAGGCAAATATTTAATTTACCTGCTGTCTAAAACTTAAAACCTAGGATATGACTGGATTATTGGCCGGACATCTTTGCGACTTCGGCAGCAAAATCGTCTTCGATTTTTTCAATGCCCTCACCCAGCTGCATGCGCACAAAGCCAGTGAGCTTTACCGCAGCGCCGGCTTTCTTGGCGACTTCTTCCAAAACCTGCGTGACAGTCTTGGAGCTATCATGAACGTAAGATTGTTCGAGCAAGCAAGTTTCCCTGGCGTAAGACTTGAGGCCCGAAGCGATGATCTTTTCCATCACATTGGCCGGTTTGCCAGCGTTCTTTTCTTCAAGCACCGCAACTTCGCGGGCCAAAACATCCTTTGGCACTGCATCAAGGCTAAGAGCCACCGGGTTGGTCGCTGCGATGTGCATCGACAACATGCGGCCAAAGTTTGCAAGCTCTGCCTTATCACCAGTTGATTCAAGTGCCACGATCACACCAATCTTGCCCATGCCAGGTGCAATTTGATTGTGGATGTAAGATCCGATAGCGCCATTGGTTACTTTAAGCTCAGCTGTGCGGCGCACAGTCATGTTCTCGCCGATGGTGGCAACCATTTCTGCCACATATTCTGCAACAGCATGTTTGCTGCCTGGGAAATGCATGGTCTTTAATGCTTCACTTGAACCATTGGCCAACAATGCCAACTTTGAAATTTCAGCAACCATGGCTTGGAATTTTTCGTTGCGCGCAACGAAATCGGTTTCCGAGTTCACTTCAACCAATGCGCCCGTCATACCTTTAACGGCCAGACCAACAAGGCCTTCGGCTGCAACGCGTGTTGATTTTTTAGCAGCCTTGGCCAAACCTTTTGCGCGCAGCCAATCAACGGCCTCTTCCATATTGCCGCTCGTGGCAGCAAGAGCCGTCTTACAATCCATCATGCCCACGCCAGTCTTATCGCGCAGCTCTTTCACCATGCCAGCAGAAATGTCAGCCATGTCAAACCTCTTGATTAAATGTCAAAATGGGCCCGCAAAACATCGCGGGCCCGCTGGGTATCGTCAAAATTTAAGCTGGAAGTGCTTCAGCGATTGGCTGTTCAGCTGCACCAGCATCCACACCTGAATGATGTTGCGAAGCTTCAATGCCTGCGAGAACTGCACGCGAGACAAGATCGCAATACAAAGCAACAGCACGCGCTGCGTCATCATTACCAGGAATTGGAAAATTAACGCCTGTAGGATCAGAATTGGTATCGATGATGGCCACAACCGGAATGCCCAAACGATTGGCTTCCTTGATTGCGTTGGCTTCTTTGTTGGTGTCGATCACGAACAGCAAATCTGGAACGCCGCCCATATCCTTGATGCCACCGAGAGCCTTATCAAGCTTCGACTTATGGCGGGCCATATCCAAAAGCTCGCGCTTCTTGAGGCCTGCTTCCTGGCGGGCAACCTTATCGTCAATGACGCGAAGTGTCTTGATCGAAGCAGAAATGGTTTTCCAGTTGGTGAGCATGCCACCGAGCCAACGCGCGTTCACATAATACTGAGCGCAACGCTTTGCCGATTCTCTAATTTCTTCAGCAGCCGAACGCTTGGTGCCCACAAACAACACCCGGCCACCCTTGGCCACAGTGTCCGTTACCAATTGCAATGCGTTATGCAGCAATGGAACAGTTTGCGAGAGATCAAGAATGTGAATGCCATTGCGCGAACCATAGATGTATGAGGCCATCTTCGGGTTCCAGCGATGTGTTTGGTGACCAAAATGAACGCCCGCTTCTAAGAGCTGACGCATTGTAAACGTGACTGTAGCAGCCATAATATT
>JAYTSN010000131.1:0-5339 GCA_043745625.1 Aestuariivirga sp.
AATGCTTTGATCTATCTTGTTCTGGGCACGGCATTTTCATTCATCAGCGGATTTTTGATTGCAGTATTCATGGATCAGAAGATTCGCTTTGAGGGCGTGTTTCGCACGATCTATCTATATCCGTTTGCACTTTCATTCATTGTTACAGGCCATGTCTGGGCTTGGATTTTGAGCCCTGAATATGGCTTGGAAAAATCAGTGCGCCAATTGGGTTGGACGAGTTTTTCTTTCGACTGGATAGCCAATAATGACAAGGCCATTTACACGGTGGTGATTGCGGGTGTTTGGCAAGGCACTGGCCTGGTTATGGCGCTGATGCTGGCAGGGCTTCGCGGTATTGATGATGAAGTCTGGCGGGCTACGCGTGTTGACGGCATTCCAAAATGGCGCACTTATTGGAGCATCGTGCTTCCGATGATGCGTCCGGTTTTGATCACTACATTTGTGATCGTGGCTTCAGGAGGTGTTCGCTTGTATGACATTGTGGTGGCTCTCACCGATGGCGGCCCTGGCATTTCAACGACTGTGCCTGCACAATATGTTTACAAATATCTGTTCTCCGGAAATATCGGCCAAGGCCTTGCGGCGGCAACAGTCATGTTGATGACCACAGCGGTGATTTTGATCCCGTGGGTTTATGTTGAGTTTGTTAAAGGCAAGCAGCAACGATGAGCGTCTCTCAAACAATAGAGCCTAGCGGCCCACGACCAAAAAATGCCTTTGATCCGGCGCGCATTGGCGTTTATTCGTTCCTGATCATCACGGCATTATATTTTTTGGTACCTCTCTATATCGTGTTGATCACATCGATCAAAGACCTCGATGCCATTCGGGAAGGCAACATTTTTTTCCCCCCGGCACATCCTACATTTGCCCCTTGGTATAAAGCTTGGTTTACCGCTTGCACGGGGCTTGATTGCAGCGGTATCAGCCCAAATTTCTGGCGATCAGTTATCATCACTGTGCCGTCGGTGGTTATGTCGATCGCGGTGGCTTTAACGACGGGATATTCGCTGGCCAACTGGCCGTTCAAATTCTCTGAGGGGTTCTTCACAGTTCTCATTGTGGGCTCGTTCATCCCATACCAAGTCATGCTCTACCCCATGGTGCTGCTGACTAAAAACATGGGCATCTACTCAACACTCTATGCGGTGATATTCGTGCATACGGTGTTTGGCTTGCCCATTTTAACTTTGCTGTTTCGCAATTATTTCAATTCACTGCCCAGTGAATTGTTCCGCGCCGCGCGGGTTGATGGCGCAGGATTTTGGCGCATCTTGCTGCAAGTGTTCTTACCGATGTCATTGCCGATTATGGCTGTTGCCGTGATCTTGCAGGTGACAGGTATTTGGAATGACTTCTTGTTCGGTGTGGTGTTTGGGGATCCGAAAAACTATCCGATGACGGTTAAACTCAACAACATGTTCACCTCCACCTTTGGTGTGAAAGAATACAATGTGGAAATGGCGGCCACGCTGCTTAGGGTGCTGTTCCACTTGCTCTTTACTTCTTTTCTGGAAAATATTTCGTGCGCGGCATCGCTGCGGGTGCGGTGAAAGGCTAATAATGTCGGCTACTCAAACTAAATCTAAAACCCACAGCGTTTCAATCCGAGGATTGGCGCAGAGCTATGGCGCTGTGCAAGTTTTAAAGCAGCTTGATCTCGATATTCCAGACGGTGAATTTCTGGTGCTGCTCGGTCCATCAGGCTGCGGTAAATCTACTTTGCTGAATTGTATTGCTGGCTTGCTTGAGCCGACGCATGGCCAAGTTTTCATCAAAGGTAAAAACGTTACGTGGGAAGAGCCTAAAGATCGCGGCATCGGCATGGTGTTCCAGTCCTATGCGCTTTATCCGCAGATGACTGTGGAGCGGAACTTGTCTTTCGGCTTGCGTGTTGCTGGCATGGCGAAAGAGGAAATTGATAAGCGTGTCAAACGTGCTTCAGAAATTTTGCAAATCGGGCCATTGCTTGACCGCAAGCCAATGCAGCTTTCAGGCGGTCAACGGCAGCGTGTTGCCATCGGTCGCGCTCTGGTGCGCGATGTGGATGTGTTCTTGTTTGATGAGCCACTTTCCAATCTTGACGCTAAATTGCGCGCAGAGCTTCGTGTGGAAATTAAGCGCCTGCATCAGCGTCTTGGCAACACAATGATTTATGTGACGCATGATCAAATTGAAGCCATGACACTAGCAGACCGTATCGCGGTGATGAAGAGCGGTGCGATCCAGCAGCTTGATAGCCCGATGACCATTTATAATAAGCCGAAAAATCGCTATGTCGCCGGTTTCATCGGTTCACCGGGCATGAATTTCCTAAAAAGTGAAATTGATGGTGCGGGGGTTAATGCTGTGTTGAAGCTCGGACCGGGTAAAATCAATTTGAAAGATTATACGCCGCTTGCGCCATTGATGCCAAAGCAAGTTGAGTTTGGCGTGCGGCCCGAACATATCCGCATCAATGCGGGCACTGAAGCTGGGTTGTCGGATTCCTTTGATGCCGTTGTCGATATTGTAGAGCCCATGGGTTCTGACAGTTTGGTGTGGCTCAATCTCGCGGGGCAAACGATGTCGGCGCGGGTTGAATCATCGAAACAATATAAGCATGGTGAAAAAGTGAAAATCCGGTTCCGCGTGGGCTTGGCCTCGCTGTTTGATGAGGCCAGTGGCGATAGGCTTTGAGATGATTGATCTTGCTGGATCATGGGAAATCAAAAGCGCCGACGGCAAGCATAAGGCACCTTATGCTGTGCCCGGAGACGTGCATTCATCACTGATGGCTGCCGGCATTATCCCTGATCCCTATATTGGCCGCAATGAATATGACGTGCGCTGGGTGGCCGAGCAGGATTGGATTGCAACGAGAAGATTTTCTGTTTCAGAAACCGAAGGCGCTTTTCTTGATATTTCGTTTCTCGATACTGTGGCCACAATCTCCATCAACGGTAAAGTCGTCGATAAAGTAGAAAACTGTTTCCGCCGTTACAGGCCAGACATCGCGAATGTTCTGCGCAAAGGACAGAACATTCTCGAGATTAAATTTCATTCGAACACGAAGGTCGCTTCCAAAAAGCAATTGGCACAGCCATTCCATGTTCCATATGCAAAACAAAACTGCCCGATCCCAGACGGCAATATGTTGCGAAAGCCCGCTTGTGACTTTGGTTGGGATTGGAATTTAGCGATTGCGCCGCTTGGTCTTTATGGCGACATCAAATTATGTTTCGCAGCGAAGGCCCGCATAGAGCATGTGACTGCGCACCAAGTTCATCATGAAAATGGTTCAGTCACTGTACAGGTGATGACTGAAGTTTTTGCTCAATATGCAGGGGGTGAACTCGATTTCGCCATACGCTTTAATGGTGAGTTGATCAGTCGAAAGATTGAGATTGGCCAAGGCACCTGGAAGCTGCATGAAGCTTTTACAATTGCAAAACCCAAGCTTTGGTGGCCAGCAGGGCAGGGTACCCAGCCTCTCTATGATCTCGAAGTGACTTGCGAGGGGTCCCAGGTAAACCGCCGAATAGGCATTCGAACGGTTGATTTGGTTTCTGAACCCGATGCGGTGGGAAGCCGATTTGCCTTTCGTGTCAATGGCCATGAGATTTTTTCGCGTGGCGCGAATTGGATTCCATCAGATGCTTTGCCATCACGCGCCACACCGGAACTCACACGTAAGCTGCTGCAAGCCGCTGTCGATGCCAATATGAACATGATCCGCGTTTGGGGCGGCGGTTTTTATGAGCAGGATCACTTTTACGAGGCTTGCGATGAACTTGGGCTTTTAGTCTGGCAAGATTTCATGTTCAGTTGTAATCTTTATCCGTCTACGGATGAATTCTTGGACGAAGTTAAACAAGAAGTTGACTATCAAGTGCGCCGGCTTACTTCCCATGCCTGCCTTGCGCTTTGGTGCGGCGATAATGAGCTGATCGGCGCTCTCACTTGGTTTGAAGAGTCTCGGAAAAATCGCGATCGCTATTTGGTGAACTATGATCGCCTGAACCGCTGCATTGAAGAGGCAGCCAAACAAGCAGACCCATCAATCAACTGGTGGCCCTCATCCCCATCTCCCGGCCTCTTATCCTTTGGCGATGCGTGGCATGATGATCGCTCCGGCGATATGCATTTCTGGTCGGTTTGGCATGAGGGTAAAGACTTTGAACATTACCGCGATGTGAACCCACGCTTTTGTTCAGAGTTTGGTTTTCAATCGTATCCATCACTCCACATTGTCAAAAAATTCGCCACCGGCGCAGAAGACTTGAACATTTCCTCGTCCGTCATGGAAAGCCACCAGAAGAATGCGGGTGGCAATGCGCGGATTGCCGAGACCATGTTCCGCTACTTCCGGTTCCCTACGGATTTTGGAAATTTTTGTTACCTCTCCCAAGTGCAACAGGGCCTCGCCATTAAGACTGCCGTCGATTATTGGCGCAGTTTGAAGACGCATTGCATGGGCACGCTGTATTGGCAGCTGAATGACACATGGCCTGTGGCTTCATGGTCTTCACTTGATCATGGTGGTGGCTGGAAGCTGATGCATTATATGGCACGGCGGTTTTATGCGCCGGTTGTTGTGATGGCCCTGCCGGATAAGAAGACGGGTGGCATCATTATCAAGGCGGTCAATGACCGCCTCACCAAACAAAAACTTTCCTTGAGACTCAGTACGCTTGATCCGGCGGGCAGGGCCAAAGATTTGAAAACCATCAGCACCAACATTTCCGCCGATAAGGCTTTAGAGGTGGCCAGGCTGAAGAAGGGTGCGTTGCCCACTGGTCATATCCTAATCCTCGATTATGAAGCCGCTGATGGCAGCAAGGGCAGGGTGCATTTTGCCAATGAGCCCTATAAGGCGATGAACATTATCAACCCTGAAATCACTCACAGCACAAAAATTAAAGACGGCAAGTTGCACATAGCGCTTGCGGCCAAGAATTCTGCATTCTTTGTCACCGCTGAAACAGGCGAGTTTGGCAGCTATTCTGATAACGTTCTCGATCTGCTGCCTGGCGAAAGCGCTGTAATCATTTTCACACCCGACAAAGCGGATGATCTTAAAGCCGCACAGAATAATCTCATCATTCGCAATCTCTATTCATCATCGCATTAAGGAGGCCACCTCATGCCAAAGCGTATTTCATTCCAACTTTACAGCGCGCGTAATTTTCAACCTTGGGAGCCTATCGTCGAACACCTGGCCAAATGTGGTTACAGGGAAGTTGAGGGCTTTGGTGCAAATTATGAAGACGCCACCGCCACGCGCGCCCTTCTTGATGCCAATGGCATGACCATGCCGACTGGCCATTTTCCCATCGATATGTTGGAGGAAAACC
>JAYTSN010000132.1:0-5311 GCA_043745625.1 Aestuariivirga sp.
GCGTTTCTGCACGAAGTACTCCGCCACACCAAGACCAAGGGCGAGGTTCACAGGCAGCGTCTTGAGCCGCTTCAAGCGCCACACAACATGCCAAACGTCGATGTGGTTACCGCAAGGGCTTTTGCACCTCTGCTGTTGCTGCTTGGCCATGCAGAACCCTTCATGCGACGCGGCGCCAAAGCAGTTTTCCACAAGGGGCAAGAATGCCACAATGAGCTCACCGAAGCTGCTAAATCATGGAAAATAGCGTATGATATGCATCCAAGTGTTACCGATTCGCATTCTGTGATTTTGGAGATCAAGGAGATCGCCCATGTTTAATTCGGACGTGCCAACACCCCGCATTCTGGCTGTTGCCAACCAAAAAGGTGGCGTGGGTAAAACGACGACAGCAATCAATCTGGGAACGGCACTTGCTGCAGTAGGCGAATCTGTTTTGGTGATTGATCTGGATCCTCAGGGCAACGCAAGCACAGGGCTTGGTATTGCCAGACGGCATAACCAGAAATCGTCGTACCATGTATTGATTGGTGAAGCAGAGCTCGACCAAGTGATCATCGATTCGGCCATACCACGGCTTCATTGCGTACCAGCAACAATTGATCTGCTTGGTGCTGAAATTGAGCTTTCGGATTTGGACCGCAAGACCCATCGTCTTGCTGATGCCATAGCCCGGATGCAAAAAATGGCGCACCGGAATTATACCTATATTCTGATTGATTGCCCTCCGTCTTTGAATTTACTGACCATCAACTCACTCACAGCTGCCGATGCTATTCTCGTGCCGCTGCAATGTGAATTTTTTGCGCTTGAAGGTCTGAGCCAACTTCTCAAAACAGTTGAGCGAGTGCGCACTACGCTCAATCCCCGCCTCATCATCCAAGGTGTTGTATTAACCATGTTTGATAAGCGCAACAGTCTTTCCGACCAAGTTGCCGCCGATGTGCGCGAAGTTCTTGGGGACAAAGTCTACCAAACGGTCATCCCACGCAATGTTCGTATTTCAGAAGCGCCATCTTATGGTAAGCCAGTTCTACTTTATGATCATACCTGCGTGGGGTCTCAGGCCTACATTAAACTCGCGTCGGAAGTGATTAAAAGAGAACGAGAACTACGCGCAGCATAATCGATTCGGTACAGAAACAATCTGAGCCAAAGGCCTAGACAGGATAATAATGATGACTCAGGTTCAAAAACGTAGACTTGGACGCGGCCTTGCGGCATTAATTGGCGACGACACATCAGAAGAAGCTGTTGTTCAAGATGCACGCAGCTTGCGGCATGTGCCCATTGAGCTGCTTCACCCTAATCCAAACAACCCACGCAAACATTTTGCCGAGGAAGATTTAGAGAGCCTCGCCAAGTCACTTAAAGATAAAGGCTTACTTCAGCCTCTGGTGGTTCGCCCTCGGGCTGATGGTTCGTTTGAAATTGTTGCCGGTGAACGCCGTTGGCGCGCCAGCCAACGTGCAGGCATTCATGAACTGCCAGTTTTGATTCGCGAGCTTGATGACCGCGAAACACTTGAAATCGCGCTTATCGAAAACATTCAGCGTAGCGACCTTAATGCACTCGAAGAAGCGCGCGCCTACCGACAGCTGATGGACCAATATAATTATACTCAGCAACAGTTAGCTGATTCAATTGGTAAGAGCCGCAGTCACATCGCCAATACAATGCGCTTGCTGAGTTTGCCAGAAGCCATCCAACATCAAATTGAAAATGGCAAATTGACTGCGGGTCACGCGCGGTCGCTTGTCGCTACTGAATATCCTGCAGAAATGGCCGATCAGATAATCAAGCTTGGCTTGACGGTGCGTGAAGCCGAAGACCTCGCACGTAAAAATTCGGCAGCGCCAAATGTCAAATCATTTGGCTCCGACAAAGATGCTGACACCCGCGCACTTGAAAAGACGTTAACTGAAGCCCTCGGTCTCAGCACATCTATCAAGCACAAAGGAGCTGGTGGCGGATCAGTTCAGATCAGCTACAAATCGCTTGATCAACTTGATGATGTGATCCGTAAACTAACGGCGCGAATCAGTTGATTTAGACAGCGCAAGCCGTGCCAATGATAGCAAGGCACGGCTGGTTATTGCATCGCCGAGATCCGCGTTTGTGCGAGTTTGAAATGTAGCCGCTGCAAGCGATTGCTGCATTGACATAAGTTCAGGCGCGTCAAACTTCCGCAATTGCGAAATAACTACGGGTTGACGTTTGAAGAAAATAGGCGGTCTGGCACCACGCACCGCCGTGTCGGCACTCGTACCACTGTCGATAACACTACGTAACTCTTGAAGCCTTACCAGATGAGAAATGGCAGAGGACAGAATCATACGTTGCCCGCCGGTGTCACTATCCAAATTACCAAACATTCGGTCGACTGATTCAATATCTCCCGTCAACATGGTATCAATCAAGCTATCCGAACTTGAAGACGCCGTATCTCCGCACACTGCCAATACGTCTGCGGCGGAAATCTCCGTCGAGCCAAGGCAATACAATGTGAGCTTCTCACACTCTTGGGTTACCACACTGCGATCAATTCCAACAATTTCTAAGAATAAATCTTCTGCACCATCATCCCATTTCAAACCAGCTTTTGAAATCAACGTCCCCAAGCGCGTTCGAACCGATGCAATATCTTCTTCGTAAAGTGCAAGTGCGCCAAACTTTGCGGCCTCTTCACAAGCCATACGGAGCTTTGAAGTTTTCACCAAATTATCTGAAATTAAAAAAAGAAAATTTGCAGGGTGTGTTGAGTTGATGATGTCCGAAAGCGTCTTCAAATTAGAATCACTGACGCCATCTATCCAAAGTACACGGCGGTCACCTAGCAACGACAGCGAATAGAACTCATCCTGAATACGCCCGGCACCCTCTTTTAGAATGCTTGCGTCAAATCGTTCTGTGTCGCCACTATTACCAACTATGGCTCTGACAATTTGGCGACCGAAACTAGCGACTGCAGCACTATCAGCGCCATGAATTAAAACACCATTCATGGATGTAATTTGGCGTTTTAGAAATTGCTCAAAGCCATCTTCGCGCAGAACTGTCACAGGTCTCACCTATCAAACAGGATGATCGGCAAAATAAGCAGCAACACGTTGGCGCAAATCTTGACCAACTTCTTGTGCTGCTCTCTGCATCGCATTATTCGAAGCCTGCAAATCGGCGACGGGTTGGCGCACGGTGTCAAACGACACATTGGAAAAGCTATCGCCTGACGCCAAAACTGTACCTGTAGCAATATTCAGCAAATCATAATGTGCGTTAATATTAAAACGCTGCCGGCGAAGATTTGAAGCAGATAAGGTGGAAACATAAGCCGTAAATTCTGTAACACTCAATCTCAGGGTAAATCGTGCAGGACCAATTCCCATTGTATTAAGTAATTCATTGCGCACCAACTGCGCGCTTCTCGTGCGCTGTTCAGGAACCGAGACAGCAGCCAACGAAGTTGATACACCCTCGCCCGTCGGACCTTTTCCATAAAGCGGACGAAAAGAAGTACAGCTCGCCATAAACAGCAAACTGAAACACATTCCCAAAGTTAGCAACAATCGCATCAGCCCTCGCAAACAATATTCACAATTCGGTCTGGCACCACAATGACCTTCTTAACAACTTTGCCTTCCAATTGCCGTATAACTGAATCCAAAGACAAAGCTTTTGCTTCGACTGCAGGTCGGTCCAGTCCCTTGGCAACGGTGATTTCGTCTCTCCGTTTACCATTAATCTGAACGGCAATTGTAATTTCGTCAACAGACACCAAAGCCGTTTCAACCGCTGGCCAATTGCTATCAACTACAGCAATTTTATGACCCAAAATTTTCCATGACTCTTCTGCCAAATGCGGCATCATAGGGGCCATTAACAAAACAAGGAATGATCCAGCTTCGTGTAATGCTGCGTTCAAGCCATCAGATTTCTGCGAGATTTGCAGAGCTTGGCCAATTGCATTGGAGAGCTCGTATATTCTGGCAATGGCCCTATTGAACCGTAAATTGTTCAAATCATCGGTCACCGCTGCTACAGTTCTATGAGATGTCCGACGCAACTCCAAGCCCGAATCGTCCATCGAAACCGCATACACTGGTAAAATTGCGATATCATTCACAAGGCGCCAAATCTTTTGGGTGAAACGCCATGAACCCTCGGCACCGGCTTCAGTCCATTGGATATCCCGTTCGGGCGGGGTATCAGACAACATAAACCAACGGGCGGTATCAGCGCCGTATGAGGCGATGATTGTATCAGGGTCAACGACGTTCTTCTTGGATTTGGACATCTTCTCGACGCCACCAAGTTCAAGCTCCTCGCCCGTACCAGTGTGAACCCAATGGCCATCTCTGTTGACGGCATCCGAGGGCAAAACCCATTCGCCGGATTTGGATCTAAAGGTTTCATGGATCACCATGCCTTGCGTAAATAAACTTGCGAAAGGTTCACTGACTTGCAAATGACCCGTTTTGACCATCGCTCTTGCATAAAACCGCGAATAGAGAAGATGCAAAATTGCATGCTCAACACCACCAATATATTGATCAACTGGCAGCCAATATTTGGACGCGGATAGATCAACTGGCACGGCGGCATGGGGCGATGCAAACCTTGCATAGTACCAAGACGAATCAATGAATGTATCGAACGTATCAGTTTCACGCTCAGCAGCTTCATTGCACTTTGGACAATTGGTCTGTTTCCAAGTGGGGTGATGCAAAAGCGGATTACCAGGCTTATCAAACTTCACATCTTCGGGCAGCTCGACAGGCAACTGAGACTTAGGCACAGGAACGATGCCGCAGTCCTTGCAATGTACAACGGGAATGGGGCAGCCCCAATAACGTTGCCGTGAAACACCCCAATCACGCAGACGGAAATTTACCCGAACTTCACCGCAACCAGATTGTTTCATACGCTTGGCAACTTCAGCTTTCGCATCATTAACGTTCAAGCCATCCAAAAATTGCGAATTCACCAATACACAATCATCGCCATCTTTTTCAAGATAAGGCTCGCTGCCTAAGGTAGGCGAAGTCACGCCACGCGGTGCGACCACCGGCAATATCGGCAATTTGTATTTTGTCGCAAAATCCCAGTCTCGTTGATCGTGGGCGGGGCAACCGAAAATCGCACCCTCGCCATAACCCATCAGAACGAAATTAGCGGCATAGACCGGCAGTTTTATATTCGGATCGAATGGATGACGCGCATACACGCCCAACGCGCAACCATTTTTTTCGGCACGCTCAATGTTTTCTTCGCTGGTTCCGAGTGCAGCTACTTGCCTGCGGAAGGCCGCGAG
>JAYTSN010000133.1:0-14612 GCA_043745625.1 Aestuariivirga sp.
GGCAGCAGGCAGCGTCAGCAGCTTGGCGCAATACACAACAAACTTAAACTGCGTAAACGGAGCGGCAGGTTCTCCAACGCCATTGCCCACAAACCAGCCCATCACAAGTTTCAATTTTGGTTCCACATCTTATGGCGATGCAATTGCATGTACATTCACGAACACTCCAAAGACTGCAACAGTGGCGCTGCAAAAGATCACAACAGCAGCAATCGGTGGTCCGTTTACATTCACCGCCACCAATTTAGCTTCAAACCCCATTGCCATTACAACGACAGGGGCAGGGGTTGCCACACCATCATCACCTGCGGCCATCAACGTTACTGCATTTAATACAGCCGTTGCGATCACCGAAACCACCGCAACAAATTTTACCGCCGCGGCGGCCAGCTGCACTGACGCTAACTCTGCGATCACTGGCAATCCGGCAAGTTTCGGTTCGCTTGCTGGCAACGTGTTGACCATTGCAGCGGCCAACGTTCTTGCTGCCGCGAAAATCACTTGCACGATCACCAATGCTGTCAACACAGCCACCGTGGCCACTGTCGCTGTTCAAAAAATAACCTTGGGCGCTGCAGGGGGCCCCTTTGCATTCACGGCCACAAACCTTGCATCAAATCCAGCGTCGATCACAACAGCAAGTACAGCGACATCTTATCCAGCAGTTCCAGCGCCAATCATTGCAAGCGCCACTGGAACTGCAGTTACAATCAACGAACCGGTGGTCACTAATTTCACTTTAACCGCCGCCAGCTGTACAGATGGAAATGCCGCTGCTTCCGGCAATCCTGCTGGTAGCTTTGGCACTTTTGCCGGTACAGTTGTTACCATTCCTGCAAGCAACATCCGCGCCAAGGCACAAATCACATGCACCATAACCAACACCGTTAATCCCGCTATTCCAGTGGTTGCCATTCAAAAAATCACCACCGGCCTAGCAGGGGGGCCATTTAGTTTTACCGCAACAAATCTGACTGGCGCGCCACCAAATGTAACCACCACGGCTGCAGGAACAGCAGCACCAACCGTGCCGATCAGCAACATCGTTTCAGTCAGCACGACCCCAGTGACTTTAACCGAATCCGCCAGCACCAATTTTAATCTGAGCAGCGGAACCTGCACCGATACCAATTCTGGAACATCGGGCAATCCAGCAAGTTTTGGCACGTTGTCGGGCAGCACCATCACCGTGCCTGCGACTAACTTAAAACTTTTTGCGAAAATCATTTGCACGTTCACTAACGCACCAAAGCCTGCGACACTGACGCTGCAAAAAATTACATCTGGTTCGTTTGGTGGCCCGTTTACTTTCACTGCAACAAACCTAGCGTCAAGTCCTGCAAGCATCACCACCACAGCAGCAGCAACCGCAACACCTGCAGCACCCAGCGCAATTCAAGTGACCACTGCAAATACACAAGTGCAAATAACCGAAGCGGCCAATGCAAGCTTTAACCCTGCATCCGCAACGTGCTCTGACGCAAATTCAAGTTTTACAGGTAACCCAGCAAGCTTTGGCAGCCTTGTGGGCAATGTGCTCACCGTGCCTGCGGTAAATGTTTTGCCCGCAGCACAGATCAACTGCACCATTACCAACGCGGCAAAGCCCGCGACAGTTGCAGTCCAAAAAATCACCACAGGCGGGTTAGGGGGCCCGTTTAGCTTTGCGGTTTCAAATCTCGCTTCAGCACCAGCAGCCATCACCACATCAACAATTGGTTCTGCTGCACCGGCAGCACCCTCGGCCATCAATGTCAGCGCCTTAAATTCAATCGTGCAGGTTTCCGAAAACAGCAATTCATTTTTCACAATCGCTGCTGCGAGCTGTGTCGATGCCAATTCAGCGGTGACAGGCAACCCAAGCAGCTTTGGCACGCTCACGGGATTGTTGATCGCTATACCCGCTGCCAACATTATGCCTGCGGCACAGATTAATTGTACTTTCACCAATGCGGGCAAAGCACCCACGATTAGTTTGCAAAAAGCATTAACGCCAGCAGGGCGCTTGGCAGCTACCGATCAGTATTCTCTGAGCGCCACAGGCACTGGCGCACCTGCAGCTGTGACAACCACGGGCACGGTGGCTGCCGTCACTTCAGCGCCGCTCAGCTTCACGGGGACTACGAATTCTGCCTACACTTTGAATGAAGCCATGGCCGCAGGTTCAACCTCGCTGATTACGGCTTATTCGAAAACCATTGTGTGCAGCAACGCAAATGCCGCCGGCACAAATGTTGCCTCGATAACAACGCTGCCGATTTCTTTCACAGCCTTGGGCGGCGATGCAATCAGCTGCACCATCACCAACAACGGCACGCCAACGCCGAACCTTGTGATTGCTAAAAGTTATGCAACATCAGCAACTCCAGTCGTACTGGGGCAGTCCGTGACGTATAGCTACAAGGTAACCAACATCGGCAATGTTCCGATGCAGAACGTGCAAATTAAAGACCTGCATGGGACACCGGCGGTCATAGTTCCAACCGGTGGCACTGGCGTGACAGCAGAATCGCTGACAACCGCAGGGCCGCTGGGTGTTGGAGCTTCGCCAGACACCACAGCCAATGACGGCATTTGGACAACGCTGGCACCTGGGGCAACGGTCACATTCACCTATGCTTATACCGTAACACAGGCGGATATTGACAATGGATGAGGGCGCGTATCACCCAAGTCCTTCATTCGCATAATATATATTATGGAATATTTTATTCCATAATATAGTTGGAGTGGTTAGAGGATTTGTTGGCCCCATCAGGTTGTTAGAGTGTAGTTGTGATGTTTTACATCACGTTGGGCTAGGCTTCGAACGCCATGCCATCGAAGGCTGGTATTATGTTTGCTGGCAGTTCTTTGCACAGCGTTTCGTAGTCGAGATCAATATGCATATTGGTGATGATGGCTTGCTTGGGTTTCATGCGCGCGATCCACTCCAGCGTCTCAGGCAGAGAGAAATGGCTTGGGTGCGGCCTAGGCCGCAGCGCGTCAACAATCCAGATATCGAGGCCTTCAAGGTGTTTAAGGCTGGTATCAGGAACGTCGTTCACGTCTGGCGTATAAGCCACATTGCCGACACGAAAGCCCAGTGCGTCAATGTTGCCATGGTGAACTTTGAACGGCAAAGAGGATAGGGCGCCACCCTGCCCCTGGGTTTGGATTTTGCGCCCGTCTTCGATCAGCTGATGTTCGACAATTGGCGGATAATCGCTGCCTTGGGGCGAGACGAAGCAATAGGCGAACCTGTGCATCAACATCTCAACCGTTGGCGTATCGGCCCAGATAGGAATGCGCTGACGCTGGCGGAGATAGAACACACGCAGCTCATCAATCCCATGCGTGTGGTCGGCGTGTTCATGGGTGTACCATACGCCGTCAATGGCGCCGACCTGGGCGCTCAGCATTTGTTCTCGCATGTCTGGCGATGTGTCGATGATCACGCGCGTGGTGCCTTCAGCTGCGGTTTGCTCCAACATAATCGAACAGCGGCGGCGGCGGTTCTTCGGGTTGGTGGAATCGCAAGCACCCCAATCATTGCCGATGCGTGGCACACCTCCAGATGAGCCGCAGCCCAATATGGTGAACCTTACTGTCACGCGCTGAACGCCGCTGGGCGCAACACTTTGCTAAAGAGATTGAAAAAATTATCGCTCGTAATCTTGGCCATTGTGTCCACTGTAACGCCGCGCGCTTCTGCCAGCGCTTCAAGAGTCTTTACGACGAATGACGGCTCATTGGATTTGCCGCGATATGGCACGGGGGCTAAGAAAGGCGCATCGGTCTCAACCAGCAAACGATCCTGGGGTAAGGCCTTAGCCGTAACGCGCAGTTCTTCTGCAGATTTATAAGTGAGGATGCCGGAGAACGAAACTGTGAGGCCAAGCTCCACCGCACGCTCCGCCAGATATTGCTTTGACGTGAAGCAATGGAGCAGGGCTTTGAAAGCACCCTTCCCCATCTCGTCTTCGAGCACGCTGATTGTATCATCTTCGGCTTCGCGCGTATGAATCACCAAAGGCAATCCGGTTTCGCGGGCAGCAGCTATGTGGCTGCGGAAGCCGTGCATCTGTGCTTCGCGCGGCGAGTTGTCGTAGTGATAATCAAGGCCAACTTCGCCGATGCCGACGACCTTTGGATGACGTGTCAGCTTCACCAAATCCGCCGTGGTAATATCGAGCTCCTCATGAGCGTTATGTGGGTGCGTGCCGACCGTGCAAAACACATTTTCATATTTCTCAGCAATCGCTAGCAGGCCCGGAAAATTTTTTACGCGTGATGAGATCGACAGCATGAGGCCAACACTTGCGTCTTCGCAGCGCTTGAGCATCGCTGGCAAATCTTCGGCCAAACCTTCATAGTCAAGATGGCAATGGCTATCGACGATTTTGTGCATCAGGCTTTCTCCGCCTCGTCCACAAAGCGCGGGAAAATTGGCGTCGGTACTGGCAACGGCGTGCCTGAAACAAGACGCATGCCGAATGACGAGAAGTCGCGGTCATCTGCAGGCACAGCCAAAACATCAAGCAACTTTGCAGCCGATTGCGGCATATAGGACTGAACAAGAATGCCAATCATGCGCACCACTTCGGCTGTTATATAAAGCACAGTCTCCATCCGTGCGGGATCAGTCTTCTTTAATCCCCAAGGCTCCTGCCCCGCGAAATAACGATTAGCCTCGGCCACGCAGCGCCAGATGACATCCATGGCTTTGGTAATGGCATAGGCATCATGCTGCGCGCGCACTTCATCCAACATGGCATCGGCTTGGGCAAGCATTGCTTTATCCGCGTCGGATAAGTCACCACACTTGGGAACGACAGCGCCACAATTTTTATTCACCATTGAGAGCGAACGCTGCGCCAGATTGCCCAGATCATTTGAAAGATCAGCATTCATCCGCGCCACAATCGTCTCGTGCGTAAAGCTGCCATCTTGCCCAAACGGCACTTCTCGCATCATGAAATAACGCACGGCATCAAGGCCGTAGCGCTCAATCAAATCCGTATGGCCCACCACATTGCCGGTGGACTTCGACATTTTCTCGCCTTTGTTAAACAAAAAACCATGCACCACAATATGAGCAGGTAATGGCAGCTTGGCCGACATCAAAAAGGCTGGCCAATAAATAGCGTGGAAGCGAGTGATGTCTTTGCCAATCACGTGAGCCGAGGCTGGCCAATAATGCGCCTTAGCCCCTGCAGTGGCAGGAAAGTCCGTTGCAGTGATATAATTCGTCAAAGCATCAACCCAAACATACATCACATGTTTGGCATTGCCAGGCACCGGAATGCCCCAATCAAATGTAGTCCGGCTGATGGAAAAATCTTTAAGGCCACGCTTTACAAATGACAGTGTTTCGCTGCGATATTGATCTGGCACGATGAAATCTGGGTTGGCTTCATAGTAATCAAGCAAAGGTTTTTCATAAACCGAGAGGCGGAAAAAATAGCTCTCTTCTTCCACCCATTCAACGAGTGTGGATGTCTTGACCGAAAACCGCCTGCCCTCGCGCTCTTCAGTTTCATCTTCGTCGTAATAGGCTTCATCGCGCACCGAGTACCAGCCTGCATATTTCGACAGATAAATATCGCCGTTAGCTTCCATGCGTTTCCACATTTCAGTGACGGATGCTTTGTGGCGTTCAGACGTCGTACGGACAATGTCGTCTGTTCGTGCGTTGAGCTGTTCGCCCATCGCTTCAAATTGCAAGGCGGTGCGATCAGCCAATGCTTGCGGCGTAATGCCTTCACGCGCCGCAGTCTGTTGCATCTTCTGGCCATGTTCGTCCATGCCTGTGATGAATAATACATCAGCACCATCCAAGCGCTTGAAACGCGCTAAAACGTCGGTCGCAATGCGTTCATAGGCATGGCCAATATGAGGCGCACCATTGGCATAGGGAATTGCAGTTGAAATCAAATAAGGTTTTTTGGTCATTGGCATTCAATGCCAAGGAATCACGCCGCCTTCAAGGCATCATTCACCAGACTAATGGCCGCAATGACCGCCTGCCTGCGATCAAGGTTAAAAGCATTCGTCAGGCGGATGTTTTCGGCAATTTTGGCATGGGCTTCGGCAAGCTTTGCATTGGCTTTGGCAGCCGCCTGTTCGCCAACCCAATTCAGCAACAAATCACCAAATAAATTGAAATCATCAATCGTCGCAGCACGCCCGCCAAAGCGCCCGCCAATGTTTGTGATTGTTGAAGCATTCCATTTCGTCACTTTCAGATACGCATCAAATGCCTTTGCTCCGTCGGACGATAAAAGCTGAAGCGCCCTGCCCGGACTGCCAGCGCTCAGGCGAGCTGCCATTTCCAAAGCATCGCGTTCAGGCGGTTTTTCCAGTGGCAGCGCTGTGACAACATCCACAACTTGCGCATCGGAAATTCCCTTCAGCACCAACCTTGTGCAGCGTGATTTCATGGTACGCAACAATCTGCCCGGGTTATGACATATTAGTAATAACAAACAGTTAGATGGCGGTTCCTCAACCAATTTAAGAAGAGCATTGGCCGACTCGCCACTCAAATCATCAGCGGCATCCACAATCCCAACGCGCCAACTCCCGGAAGAAGTATGTGAGAAGAATTCAGACAGCCCCCGTGCATTTTCAACCGAAATCTCGGCCTTTAATTTGCGTGGCTTGGAGTCGTTTAATTGCCGCTCAAGCACAAATAAATCAGGATGCGCCCGCGCCGCAATCCACCGTTCGGTTTGGGTTAGATTTTTCTGCCCTAACACTTCGGCCGCAAACTTGTAAGCGAGGCTTGCCTTGCCAATCCCTTTTGCCCCCGTCATCAACCACGCATGGTGCAGTTTGCCTGCAGCAAAGCTTTGAGAAAAATGCGCTTGCGCCGCCTCCTGCCCCACCACTTTTGGCGCAAATCGAGGGTGCCAAGCTACCTCTCGCGGGTCTTCGCTTGGTTCAACCATTCAGGTGTTTCCAAATAGCTTGCGAAATATTTTTGATTGATTTAGCCGCATCAATCACCAGGCACCGATCTTGATTTTGCGCAGCTATTTCCAAGAATCCTGCCCGCAAACGTTGATGAAACGCCAGCCCCATGCGCTCAAAACGATCCTCTTTGCCTTTGCCTTGTTTGGTGGCACGCTCCAATCCAAGCACCGGATCAAGGTCAAAAATAAATGTTATATCCGGCTTCGTTGCACCCACAATCGAGCGCTCCAATTCATCAATCAAATGAAATGTACAAGCCCCCGCATAGCCCTGATAGGCGCGAGTAGAATCCATAAAGCGATCACAAAGTACTGTTTTATCGTCAAGCAGTGCTGGCCTAATAATCTTGTTCAAATGATTATCGCGTGCGGCATAATTCAAAAGCGTCTCAGCCTCGGCAGACCAACGCCCCGCATCACCCGTCACCAACAGATTGCGAACGGCTTCACCATCGGGCGTTCCACCAGGCTCACGGGTCGAGACTACGGCTTTACCTAAACTTTGAAAGCGCTCTGTCAACAGCTTGATTTGCGTGGATTTGCCGCTGCCTTCGCCGCCCTCAAATGTAATAAACATCAGCCGCCAAACGCCATGATCAAAACACTATCCCATGCCTTTTTCCACATTGATTGAATGGCGGGAACATCTTCTGCCACTTCCAATGGCGCGTCGGAAACGGGCTGACCATCAACGATAATCCGCACAGTGCCAGCCAATTGACCCGCCTTAACTGGAGCCATAAGTGGGCCAGAATAGCTCATCTTGATTTCAGCTCGCTCTTGTTCTGCATGCGATAGTGCAACCCTCATTGCATCATGCACAACCAAATTAACCCAACGCTCCGCGCCGCCCCAAACCCTGGCGCGTGAAACAGTTTCGCCCTGCCCATAAACATCAATCACTTTGAACTGCCCAAATCCCCAATCCATCAGCTTCTGGGCTTCGGTTTTGCGGTCATTGATTGTTGCCAAACCAGCCACAACCAAAATGAGACGCCTGCCATCGCGTAGTGCCGAACCCACCAAGCCATAGCCTGCTTCCTTTGTGTATCCAGTTTTCATACCATCAGCGCCGGGATAATCTTTCAACAGCGGATTGCGGTTTTGCTGGTTTATCTTGTTCCACAGAAACTCGGGCTGACCATAGATTTTATACATATCAGGATGGTTGGTAATGATGTAGCGCGCCACAATCGAAAGGTCCCTCACACTCATGCGGTGGTTAGGATCAGGCAACCCAGTGGCATTGGTAAATGTGCTGTTTTTCAGGCCGAGTTCCTTGGCCTTGTTGACCATGCGCTGGGTAAAAGCCTGTTCAGAGCCCGACATGCCTTCAGCTAAAACAATGCAAGCATCATTGGCAGATTGGATGATGGCGGCATGAATGAGATCATCAATCTTAATGCGCGAATTGACTTCGGCATACATGGTCGAGCCGCCTGCTCCGCCGCCACCGCGTTTCCAAGCATCTGTACTGACGACAAATTCTTGATCGAGCTTCAGTTGCCCTGACTTCAACGCATCAAATATAATGCTCTGCGTAACCAGCTTGCTCATGCTCGCGGGCGGAACGGACGTGTCTGCATCTTTTTCGTAAAGGACAACACCAGACTTTGCGTCGATTAAGATTGCTTGTGCAGCTTTGCTTTCAAAAATCGGTGCGTCCTGAGCATAAGCCAAGCCAAACATGCAAATGAGTGCAAATACAAATGTGAAAATTCTTGCCATTAGGATGGTGTAAATCTTGAAAGGTAAAAAAGCAAATTAAGCCTTAGATCGACCTGAACTTTGACGGAATCGTCAAAATTTAGAAAAGTTGATCGATAAACTAAACTAAGCGCCAATCAATTTCGCCACGACCTTTGGATTTGAGAAAAGCATTTGCTTGGGAAAAGGGCTTTGAACCAAGAAATCCATTATGCGCCGAAAGTGGCGAGGGATGTACAGACTTGAGTACTAAATGTTTCGATTGATCTACAAACGCAGCCTTCTTTTGGGCATAACTACCCCAAAGTATAAAAACCACGGGATGAGGCTGGTCATTCACCAAACGAATAGTTTCGTCTGTAAATCTTTCCCAGCCCTTGCCTTGATGCGAAGCGGCTTTATGTGCTTCAACAGTCAAAACCGAATTGAGCAACAAAACGCCCTGCTCAGCCCAGGAACTGAGATGCCCATGTTTTGGCGGATCAATGCCCAGATCAGTTTTCATTTCCTTGTATATGTTCATGAGTGAAGGCGGCGGACGCACGCCGTGTTGTACTGAAAAGCAAAGCCCGTGCGCTTGGCCCTCACCATGATAAGGGTCTTGCCCCAAAATGACGACGCGAACTAGTTCAAGCGGAGTGGCATCGAGTGCCGCAAACCATTCTGAGCCCTTGGGGTAAATTGATTTTCCGGCCGTTTTTTCGTCTGTTAAAAAAGCTTTGAGCACCGACATATAAGGGGCATCAAACTGAGGCTGCAAAGGCCCTCTCCAACTCTCATGAAGATTAATCATAGAAGCAACCTAGTTTTGGCTTTTCACTAAAGAAGCATAGCCTGCACCAGCCATCGCAGAAAGCATTTGATCGATTGTGGATTTCTGATCGTCAAACGTGACAGTGGCGGTTTTGGTTTCAAGCGAAATTTTAACATCTTTAACGCCAGCCAATGCGGCAAGGGTGTTCTTTATGTTATGCGGATCGGGGCCGCACACCATTGTGGAGACATCAAGTATGACGCTGTGTTCAGCGGCAAAAGCATAAGTCTGAGAAGCGATCAAGATTGCTACAGAAAAAATTGTTCTAATGAATTTCATGGTGCATCCTTCCTCTGATCTATCCGCCTTTATTGGCCCATTTGCCTCATCGCCAGAACCATAACCGCATGCGCTTCGCCCTGCCCTACATTCACAATCTTATGGGAAACATCGGCCCTGTAACGCAATGCTTCACCAGGCTTGCCCGTTTTGGTTTCGGCACCTGTGGTCACTTCCAACTCGCCTGAGACGATGTAGAGATGTTCAACAGTGCCTTGAGGATGCGGCTCGGATTCTAAAACGCCTTTCGGCTTAGCATGAAAATCATACCATTGAAAACTATCAACCAGACTCAAAGGTCCGACGATAGCAAGACGGCACAATCCATCTTGGCTTTCCAGCATCGGGATACCCGACTTGGTTTGATGTTCGATAAAAAGTGAACTTGTTTCACCGCGGAGCACTTCATCAACCGTGGTATCGAGCGCGCGCGAAAGACGAATGACGGTGGAAAGGGTGGGGTTGGTTTCGTTGCGCTCGATTTGCGAAATGATCGATTTGGCCACGCCCGATTGCTCTGACAACTCACCAAGCGAAAGGTTATAGGCCTTGCGCAAACGCTGAATTGTTTTGCCCAATTCGGCACCCGATTCACCATTATTTGAAGGTGGGCTTTTTACCCCACGACGCGTTGACATTTGCTTGTCCTTTGTTTAGAACTGTCGTTCTGTATAACGAACGATACCTTGATTTTTCTAAATTTGAGCTTATTTTCTGAGCAATACAACGAAAATAATGCGAATAGTTAAAAATCTTGCATCGTGCGGATAAACGAACGGAGACTGAAGAATGCGTTATTTTCCGATATTTTTCGATCTTTTAGATCGCAAAGTCATTGTCGTGGGCGGTGGCGAGGAAGCTGTTCGTAAAATCCGTTTGTTGCTCAAAACACCGGCCCAAATCCAAGTGATAGCATCAGATCTTCACGACGAAATCAAAACCGATTCCCGCATCCAGTGGTTAGCCACAGATTTCAAACCAGAATTGCTAGTTGGTGCGGCCTTGGTTTATTCCGCCGAACCTGCGCTCAACGCAGCTGTTAGCCAAGCAGCTCAAGCGCGCGGCATTCCCGTCAATGCCGTGGACCAAGCCTCCATCTCAACTTTTATCGTGCCCTCAATTGTAGACCGCTCCCCGGTTGTTGTAGCCATCGGAACCGAAGGCACAGCGCCTGTTCTTGGCCAAGGCATTCGCGCAAAAATTGACGCCCTGCTTCCTGCCAAACTCGGTGAGCTTGCATCCGTGGCCAGCACGCTTCGCGCTCACGTGGCTAAAAATGTGCCCCACGGTAATGCACGGCGCAGCTTCTGGCAAAATTATTTCTTCGGGGCACCGCGTGAAGCTTTGTTCTCGGGCAATAAATCGAGCTTTGCCAGCGCCATCAAATCTGCAATCAAAGATGCAACCATTCCGTCAGACGGCATTGTAACACTGGTGGGCATTGGCCCCGGCGATGCCGAAATGATTACGATCAAAGCACAACGCAAGATGATGCAGGCTGATGTGATCATTTATGATTGCGACGTTCCGCCCAGCATTCTGGAGATGGCAAGGCGCGATGCAACACGTGTTGTTGCGCCTTTGCGTGCGCATGATTTAGAAAAACTGCTGATTAAAAATGCTGCTGAGAGAAAGCTTGTGGTGCGATTAATTTCAGGTGCTGAACAAAACATCCAAGCCCACGATGAATATGTGATGTTGCGCGCCCAAGGTGTTAAAGCCGACATCGTGCAAGGTATCGTGGCCATGCGTTTTGAAAATGATAGCCCGTTTCCAACCCGTCTCGATATTCAAGATTCTATTCTGAGGAGCGCTTCATGAGCGACATTGAAAAAGGTCAAGTGATGACCGCTAACCGCTTGCGTGATGGCGATGCCGTGTTTTTAACACGCGCTGGAATTTGGAGTGAGAAGATTGATGATGCGGCCTTGGTGCAAGAACCACAGGCAACAGCCGCATTGGAAGCGCGCGCTGCTGAAGACCTGACATCAAATGCCATCACCGGCCAATATTTGATTGATGCTGAACGGATAGACGGCAAAATTCGCGCCACATTAACCCGTGAACGCATTCGCACTTTGGGACCAAGTGTTCGCAAGGATTTAGGCAAACAGGCAGAAGGGACAGCAGGCGCATTTGCCGCTGTGGAAGGCTAATCATGTATCGTTACGATGAATTTGATCATCAATTTGTTTCTGAGCGCACCGCGCAATTCCGCGATCAAGCCAGCCGCCGCTTATCAGGTGAATTGACCGAGGAAGAGTTCCGCCCGCTGCGTTTAATGAACGGTCTCTATCTTCAACTTCATGCGTACATGCTGCGCGTGGCCATTCCTTATGGAACACTTTCTGGCAAGCAAATGCGCCAGTTGGCATTCATTGCTGATAAATATGATCGCGGTTATGGCCATTTCACCACACGCCAAAACATTCAATATAATTGGATCAAATTGGAAGAAACCGCCGATATTCTACAGGCCTTAGCTGATGTTGAAATGCACGCCATTCAAACTTCAGGAAATTGCATTCGCAACGTGACGACAGATCATTGGGCGGGTGCGGCGGCTGATGAGTTGCTTGATCCACGCCCGATTGGCGAGCTGATCCGCCAATGGTCATCACTCCACCCGGAATTCTCATTCCTGCCACGTAAATTTAAAATTGCCATCACCGGAGCGCCCCATGACCGGGCTGCTGTGAAAGTTCATGACATTGGTTTGCGCGCGCATAAAAATGACAGGGGTGAAACCGGCTGGGAAGTGATGGTGGGCGGTGGCCAAGGCCGCACTCCGATGATTGCCGTAACAGTTCGTGATTTTCTACCAGAAAAAGAAGTAATCCCATATCTCGAGGCCATTATGCGGGTTTATAATCTCTATGGCCGCCGCGATAATAAATATAAAGCGCGCATCAAGATTTTGGTGCACGAGCTTGGTGCTGAAAAATTCAAATCCGAAGTTGAAGCTGAATACACAAGGCACCCCGCACAGACGACGGCAGTCGAAGAGCGCGAACTGGCCCGTATCTCAAAATATTTTGCTGCTCCAGCCTATGAAATACTATCGCGCTTTGCACCGCATTTTGAAAATGCCAAGCGCGAGAATGCTGAGTTTGCCAGCTGGGCCAAGAACAATTTGGCTCCACACCAAGTCGATGGATATTCTATCGTCAATATTTCTTTGAAGCCTGACGGCGGAATTCCGGGTGATGCCACGGCCGAGCAAATGCGTGTGATGGCAACGCTGGCTGAACGTTACTCACATGATGAACTTCGAGTCAGCCATGCCCAAAACATTGTGTTGGCGCACGTGAAGCTGGAAGATGTTTTTGCGGTTTGGCAAGTGTTGAAGGCCAATGATTTAGCCGCAGCAAACTATGGTTTAATCGGCGACATCATTGCCTGCCCCGGCCTTGATTATTGTGCATTAGCCACGGCACGTTCAATTCCCATTGCACAAGCCATATCGCGCAAATTTTCAAACCAGAAGAAGCAGGAAGAATATGGACCAGTGAAGCTCAATATTTCAGGCTGCATCAATGCCTGCGGCCATCACCATGTGGGCCACATCGGCATCCTTGGCCTGGATAAAAAGGGTGAAGAATTTTATCAAATCACCCTTGGTGGTTCATCTTCCGAGAATGCCTCAATCGGCACTATCTTGGGGCCAGGCTTTGCAGCCCATGAGGTTCCCGATGCCATTGAAACCATTCTGAACACTTATGTGAAACTGCGTGAAGGTGGAGAAGAGTTTTTGCACACTTACCGCCGCCTCGGACCAAAACCATTTAAGGAGGCCCTCTATGCCGTTGCTTAAAAACAATCAATTTGATGCAGATGAATGGACCAAGCTGGCCGATGATGATGCCTTGCCCGACGGTGGCAAGATCATCGTTTCATCACTCAGACTATTCCGCGACTGGGATCATTTGGTAAAATTCACCGGGCTCCTTGGCGTGAGCTTGGCCAACACTGAACGTGCCGAATCTTTAACGCCGTATCTATCGCAACTCAGCTTGATCGCCCTCACCTTCCCAGCCTACACCGATGGTCGCGCCTATAGCCAAGCAAAGGATTTACGCCTTGATGGTTATCTCGGCGAACTTCGCGCCGAAGGCAATCTGCTTCTCGATCAATTCCAATATATGCACCAAGTGGGCTTTGACGCGTTCGAGGTGAATGACCGCTTCTCGTTGCAACAATGGCAATCTGCTTCACGCCAGATGTCATTGGCTTACCAACGCGGGCTCTACCGGACGGCTGGCGAGCGTGAAGTGTGGTCGCAACGTCACCAAGATTTTGCACCTTGGGAAGAACAACCCCATGCTGGCTAAAACCCCGCCACTCAATAATGAGAACGATATCCTCGAAGCCTATGCGGGCTTAGAAGGTCGTAACCTTATCCGTACTGTGGCGCGCGATTACAAGGGGCGCACAGCACTCCTCTCATCGTTTGGCGCCGAGTCATCAGTGCTGTTGCACATGATTTCAGAAATAGATCCATCTTTGCCTGTCGTTTTTCTCGACACCGAAAAACTGTTTCCTGAAACGATAGCCTACCGCAGCCGCCTCGTTTCAGAATTAGGCCTAAAAAATATAAAGATTTTCCACCCCAGCAAAGAAGACCTTGCAGAGCAGGATCCAGACGGAAATCTCCATGCGTCGAAACCAGATGAATGCTGTAACATCCGCAAAACCATTCCGATGGAGCGAGCCTTTGCAAATTACGATGTGATGATTTCTGGCCGTAAACGTTTTCACGGCGCAGGTCGTGCGGATTTGAAATTTGTTTCGATCGACGGCAATCGCTTAAAGGTAGAGCCGTTAGCGGGTTTCACAGCATTCGACCTGCAGTCGTA
>JAYTSN010000134.1:0-5292 GCA_043745625.1 Aestuariivirga sp.
CCAATCGGCATCATTTCAGCAAGCTTTGCACCCAGCTTGGCCACACCCGAACCGCTGATCGCCGAAACCATAAATGTGTCAGTGAACGGAAAGGCAGCAGAACACTGCTCGGCCAGTGGCATCAATTTTTCGATCTCGATCAAATCAATCTTATTAAGCACCAACATCGCCTTGGTCTTGCTCGCCTTGAAGCCTTCGATAATTTTGAGAACCTCATCTTCAAGCCCGCGCCGTGCATCCACAATCAAAACAACTGCATCGGCCTCGCCAGCCCCTGCCCACGCGCTTTCAACCATTGCTTCATCAAGCTTGCGGCGCGGTTTGAATATCCCGGGTGTATCCACCAACACCACTTGAGACTCTTCATGCATATAAATCGCACGAATGCGTGCGCGCGTAGTTTGCACCTTGTGGCTGACAATCGAAACTTTCGATCCAACCAACTTGTTGACCAGTGTGGATTTGCCAGCATTTGGCGCGCCGATAATGGCCGCAAATCCGCAACGGGTCGTCATATCATTCATCTATTTAATTCCTTCGCGGGCGATAAATTCATGCGCCGCTGCCATTTCTGAAGCCCGCTTAGAAGCCCCAACACCTTTTGTCACTGCAAAAGACCCAACACGCAATTCAATTGTAAAGATCGGCGCATGTTCAGGCCCTTCGCGCAAAAGCACTTCATATTGCGGCAAAGGCAACGCCCGCGCCAAGGCCCATTCCTGAACAATCGTCTTTGCATCTTTTAACTTGCCGGAAGGCGCATCGATACGCTCTTCCCATTGTTTTAAAATAAAACCGCGCGCCACATCCAGACCGCCGTCGAGATAAAGAGCACCTATCAATGCCTCAACCACGTCACCCAGAACCGAGCCGATGCGCTGCACACCCTTTTTCTTTTCAGTCGAGCCAAGAAGAATAAAATCATCAAGCCCCATTTGAATGCCGACCGACGCACAAGTTTCGCCACGCACCAAAAGGCTCAAGCGCGCCGCCATGGGTCCTTCCTGTTCAAGTTTAAAACGCTTGAACAATTCCTCGGCTATTACCAAACTCAACACGCGATCACCTAAAAATTCGAGCCGCTGATAGTCCTGTTTTTTGGCGACACTGCTGCCATGGGTCAATGCGTTTTTGCAAAGCTCTCGATCACGAAAACGATGGCCGATCAAATTTTCCAGCCGGTCAATTGCCTCTTTATGTTCAAGCGGCAAGTTTGCTCATATCCAATAGAAAAAGCGCGACCAACGAATCTGCATTGGCCATTCCCAAATTCGAGCCAGGCTGGCACCGGGTTCAAATGAGAAGAACACAATATTCGCTTTGCCCACAAAATTCTCAACTGGCACATAGCCAACTTTATCCAGATAGCGCGAGTCTTGGCTGTTATCGCGGTTATCGCCCATCATGAAATAGTGGTTTGCGGGAACGACATATTCATCTGTATTATCAGGCGCACCTTCACTGGTGCCAAAATCAAGAACATTATAGGTCACGCCATTAGGCAGTGTTTCTTTAAATTGCGCCACTGCTGGGCCGCCGCCGGTTTCCCCGTTTGGATCCACATAATCTTGCACGCGTTCTTTTTTCACTTCTTGGCCGTTGATGAACAACACGCCCTGCTTCATCTGGATAACATCGCCCGGCAAGCCAATCACGCGCTTGATGTAATCAACTGTCAAATCTTGAGGATATTTGAACACGGCCACATCGCCACGCTTTGGTGTGTCGGCCAGAACCATGCGACCCGGAAAATCAATTGGGCAGCAATTCCATGGTTTTGCTACAAATGGAGGGAAAGAAAAGTTAAACGAATACTTGCCATATCCATAAGAAAGCTTTGAAACAAATAGATAATCACCAATCTTCAAAGTTGGATACATCGACGCAGACGGGATGTTGAACGGTTGGAAAAAGAAGGTGCGCACGAAAAACGCAATCGCCAAGGCTTGGATAATGACTTTTAAAGTCTCCCAAATTCCCTCTTCCTGCTTTTTGCCAGAGGCGCGCGCTGCGGCAATACTTTGATCGTTTTTGTTCATCAATCCACAAGGCAGTCAAAGCTGCCCCCTTTTCAGTATTACTATATACAATTTTCATCATGTGAGATGCAATCTTGGCTAGTTCAAGGCTGCCAACTGTTGCACACATATCACAGTCAGTTCGCCTCGATGATCACCACTGCTTGCGCATAAGGAAAATCGTCGGTGATCGTCAAATGAACTTTTGGAGACATTCCAGCTGGAACCAATCGTTTTAACTGCTCCAAAGCACCCCCAGTCAAAACCATTGTCGGTCGACCTGAAGGTTCATTCACAACGCCCATATCTTTCCAAAACACGCCGCGCCGAAAGCCCGTTCCCAACGCTTTTGAACACGCCTCTTTGGCCGCAAATCGTTTGGCATAGGATGCCGTCCGCTGCGCGCGTTTATCTGATTTCTTCTTTTCTATTTCTGTAAAAATGCGGTCGCAAAATCGATCGCCAAATTTCTCCAGCGTCTTTTCCACGCGCCGGATATCAACAATATCGTTGCCAATACCGATGATCATACCTTTAAGTTCCGGCTGCCCGGCTTAATCGCCGGAATTGCCGCAAGTTCAGGCGGCAGTGCATCAGCGGGATAAGCTGGAATTTCCAACGCAGTCAAAGCATAAAGCGGCACACCCACATCAGCTTTGCCGCCCGAACGATTGATCAGACAAGCTGCCGCAACACAAACGCCACCCGCCTCTTCAATTGCTGAAATGCACTCGCGCGACGAAAGCCCAGTGGTCACAATGTCTTCAACCATCAGAACCTTGGCACCCTTTTCAATATTGAAACCACGGCGCAATGCAAACTTGCCATCAACACGCTCAAAGAAAATTGCTGGCACATTGAGTTGCCGCCCCATCTCATAGCCAACGACCACGCCGCCCATTGCAGGCGATGCAACAAGTTCGACCTGCTGTCCACCGGAACAAACAGCCTCCGCAAGACTTGAACACAGTCGCTCAGCGCGTTTTGCATCCATCAACACCCGTGCGCATTGCAAATAGCGGGCAGAATGCAAACCTGAAGACAAAACAAAGTGCCCTTCCAGCAATGCGCCCGCCGCTCGAAATTCATCCAAAACTTGTGCGTGTGAAAGCATTATCCAGCCACCCTACTGACTTCCGAAACCAATGGCCTGCTCTTTAAACCGTTCATAATGTCGTTCAAGTGCCGGTTGTCGAAAACTTCCAGCAAAATAGTCAGCTCAAAGAAATCACGCACACCATGCCGCGCTTGCATTTGCAGCTCGTCAATATTGCCACCATGTTCGGCAATCAACTGCGTCACCTGGCCAAGCGCTCCCACTTCATTGATCAAAATAATTTTGATCCGTGCTGGAAAACGCATGCCCTCTTCGGCCACACCCCATGCTAAATCCACCCAGCGTTCGGGCTGCTGATCAAACTGTTCCAACGCCTGCGCAAAAATCGGATAGATCGTAATGCCCTCGCCTGGTGTTAAAATGCCCACAATACGTTCACCTGGCACAGCGCCGGTTGCGGGATGAATTTTCAGAGCCACATTCGCTGCCGCACCGCGTACTGGCAATGACATGCGCCCATCAGCGCTGCCTTTCTTGCTGGTAAGCTTGCGCCGCGATGCCCTGATTTCTTTCTCGTCTACAGCAAGGCCCATCGCTTTTAAAACATCAAGGCCAGATAGTTCGCCACGCCCGACAGCGGCTAAAGCATCATCAACATTTTTATGACCAAGACGCGGAACGGCGGCACTCAATTCCTTGTCTGCCAGCTCGTGCTTTTGCTTCTTCAAAAGCGCTTCAATAATTTCGCGGCCTAAGCCTGCAAATTGCTTGCGGATTGCTGCACGCGTGGCTCTTCGGATTGCGGCCTTGGCTTTACCGGTAATGGCAATGGCTTCCCAAGCCGGCGGCGGCACCTGCGCATCCGAGCGCACGATCACGACTTCATCACCATTGTTGAGATGCGTGACCAATGGCGCATGCCGACCATTCACCTTGCAGCCAACGCAGCTATCGCCAATCGATGTATGCACCGCATAGGCAAAATCAATCGGCGTGGCACCGCGCGGCAAGGCAATCAATTGCCCCTTCGGTGTGAAACAAAAAACCTGATCATGGAAAAGCTCAAGCCGCGTATGTTCCAAAAATTCCTTGGGGCTATCGCCGTCTTGCAAAACTTCCATCAAATGCCTGAGCCATCGATATGCATTGGATTCAGCCGCAGGCACGCGCACACCCAGCTGCGCCATCTTCGCTTCGCCCACATCCTTATACAGCGCATGCGCCGCAACGCCGCGCTCAGCAATCTCATGCATCAGCTTGGTGCGAATCTGCATTTCAACGCGCATCGAATGCGGGCCGATGACGATTGTGTGCAGCGAGCGATAATCATTCTGCTTTGGGTTGCTGATATAGTCTTTGAACTTATCAGGCACTGTGCGCCAAGTTTGATGCACCAAACCAAGTGCCAGATAACAATCATCAACACTTTCAACCAAAACCCGAAACGCGAAAATATCTGAAAGCTGATCAAGGGCAAGATGCTTGCGCTCCATCTTGCGCCAAATTGAATAGGGCCGTTTTTCGCGGCCCTTCACCGATGCGTTGATCCCGTGGCTCGCCAATTCCTTGGTCAGCGCCACTTCAATCTCGCGCAGCATATCACCACTCTCGGTGTGCAGACGCGAAAGTCGGTCTGCAATAACTTTGTTCGCTTCAGGATTGAGAATCTTGAATGCGATATCTTCCATCTCATCGCGGATCAGCTGCATGCCCATGCGCCCCGCAAGCGGTGCATAAATATCCATCGTCTCTTGGGCCACACGCGCGCGCTTTTCGGGCTTTACATGATTGAGCGTGCGCATATTGTGCAACCTGTCAGCCAGCTTCACCAACAAAACCCGCACATCTTTCGACATCGCCAAAAGCAGTTTGCGCAAATTTTCGGCCTGGGTTGCTTCCTTCGTCACCATGTCGAGTTTTTTGATTTTGGTCAGGCCGTCAACCAACGCGGCAATCTCTTCGCCAAACTTCTCAACAATCTCCTGATACGTGGCCTCCGTGTCTTCCACCGTGTCATGCAGCAATGCGGCCACAATCGTGGCGGTATCGAGCTTCATATCGGCCAGAATGGCGGCCACTTCTAAAGGGTGGTTGAAATACGCCTCGCCCGAAGCCCGCCTCTGCGTGCCATGCGCCTTCATGGCATAGATATAAGCGCGGTTGAGCATATCCTCATCCGCGTCCGGGTCATAATTAGTAACCCGCTCAACCAACTCA
>JAYTSN010000135.1:0-1748 GCA_043745625.1 Aestuariivirga sp.
TGTGGCACGGGGAAAAGAAGAAACTGCCCGCGGCCGCGCCATTATCATTTTGCCTGAAGGCACAAGACGAGGCGTCGACGATCCGCCAGATTATAAGCCCGGCGCAGCAGCGCTTTACAATGCGCTGAGTGTGCCCTGCGTGCCCTTTGGTTTAAACTCCGGCTTGTTCTGGCCGAGGCGTAAGTTTTTGCGAAACCCAGGAACAATTGTTGTGGAATTTTTACCAGCGTTACCAGCTAACTTGCCGCGCAAAGAATTCCAGCAGCGGTTAGAGACAGCAATTGAAAACTGCTCCACCCGACTTATATCAGAAGCACGAGCAACAATAGCACAAAAATAGAACGATATCTCGACTCTTCGGTTTGTTCGTGTTATGTTTCCTTTCTCGTTTGTATCGGTTTCCAACATGAATGCGATTTTTAGACCTTTGAAAGTTCAGTTGCCGGCCATTTCCCAGCAAATATGGGAGATGAAATATCGCTTGGGCGCTGCTGAAACGTCGTTAGAAACCAGCTTCCGGCGTGTGGCTCAGGCAGTCGCTGCTGCCGAAAAACCTGAACTTCGCGAAACTTACGCACATCAGTTTTTCGAACTCATGGCAGATTTGCGCTTTCTTCCGGCAGGCCGGATTTTAGCAGGTGCTGGCTCAGGCCGCGCTGTGACGCTGTTCAATTGCTTTGTGATGGACAAAATTGCTGACTCCATTCCGGGCATTTTCAATGGCCTCAATGAAGCAGCTCAAACCCTGCAACAAGGCGGCGGTATTGGTCATGATTTCTCGACTCTCAGGCCCAAGGGCGCTTTGGTGCATGGTGTGGGTGCTGACGCTTCGGGCCCATTGAGCTTTATGGATGTGTGGGATTCGATGTGCCGCACGATCATGTCTGCAGGTGCCAGACGCGGTGCCATGATGGGCACATTGCGCTGTGACCACCCTGATATTGAAGCCTTCATCAAAGCCAAGCGTGACAAAATAAAACTGCGCAATTTTAATCTTTCGGTTTTGGTGACAGATGCATTTATGGCTGCGGTAAAAAATAACGCCGACTGGCCGCTGGTGTTTGATGGCGTAGTTTACCAAACCATTCCAGCGCGCAGCCTGTGGCAAAAAATCATGAAGGCCACTTATGATTGCGCCGAGCCTGGCGTTATTTTTATTGACCGGATCAATGCCAAAAATCCTTTGGCTTATTGCGAAACCATTTCTTGCACCAACCCATGCGGCGAACAACCCCTGCCAGCTTATGGCGCATGTTTGTTGGGCTCGCTGAATTTGACCCAGTTCGTGAATGCGCCATTTGAAAATCTTGCTTCAATTAATTTTGGCGCTCTGCACAATGCCACACTTACTGCCATTCGCTTTCTTGATAATGTGATTGATGTTTCAAACTATCCCTTGCCCCAGCAGAAAGCTGAAGCATTAAACAAGCGCCGTTTAGGGTTAGGTGTAACGGGCTTAGCTGATGCTCTTTTGATGTGCGGGTTGCGTTATGGTTCGCTGCAATCTGCTGAGCTTGCGGCTTTGTGCATGAAGACAATTCGTGATGCGGCACTTCTCTCGAGCACGGTATTGGCCAAGGAAAAGGGCAGCTTTCCATTTTTCAATGCCAGCGACTTTCTGGCGACAGAATATGCGCAGAGTTTGAGCGTCGAACAACACGAGTTGATCAAAGCCAGTGGTTTGCGCAATGGGTTGTTGACCTCGATTGCACCAACGGGAACAATTTCGCTTCTGGCCGGAAACGTCT
>JAYTSN010000136.1:0-5241 GCA_043745625.1 Aestuariivirga sp.
CACCTATCTGCAGGATTGGTCAGCTGATCCCAATGGTCCCCTGTCTTGGCGGTTTCAGAAGAAGGTTGCTGGATCCGGCACAGTGGGTGACATTGGCACACATGTTCTCGATTTTGCGCGGTATTTGGTTGGTGAAGTCAGTGCCGTTAACGCCATCGTGAAGACCTACATTCCTGAGCGTCCGCTGCAAGCAGGTGGTTTGGACAAGCTTGGTGCTTCGGACAAGTCCGGGTTAGGCCCCATGGGCGTGGTCGACGTCGATGATGAAATGATGACGCTGCTGAAATTCCAGAATGGCGCTGTCGGTTCCATCGAGGCCTCACGCAATGCCCACGGCCGCAACAATTTTCTCACCTTTGAAATTCATGGCACCAAAGGCTCCATCGCATTCAACTACGAGCGCATGGATGAAGTGCAGGTGATGTTTGCCGATGATCCCGCAGAGACACGCGGCTTCCGCACCATCTACACAGGTCCGAACCACCCCTATGGCCAAGGCCTCTGGCCCATTCCCGCTTTGGGCATCGGCTATGGCGAGACGAAGATCATCGAATGCTATGATTTCTTCTCGGCCATCGTCAGCGGCAAGCTGCCTTCGCCTAACTTCGAAGATGGCTACAAGATTTCTGCCATTGCTGATGCCATTCTTGAATCTGGTGCCACCGAGCGCTGGGTCAACGTTGCAAACTGAGGATCGTGCACCATGGCCAACAAATTAGCCTATCATGCCAATTGCTGGGGAGTACTCGGCGGTAATGCGGTTGGTGTAACCTCTATTACTCAGCTGACTTACCGCACCTTCGGTGACATGGAAAAGGCAATCACTGATATTGCTTCTGCTGGTTATGAAGGGACGGAAATTTTCGATGCCAATTTGCTCGACTATGCTGCAGGCAATTTCAAAGGCCTGAAGTCAATTCTCAAAAGCGCTGGCATTAAACTCGTCGCCGCATATTCTGGCGCCAATTTCATATTCGATGACATTCTCCCGGAAGAGTTGGCCAAGTTGGAACGCGTGGCCGCAGCAGCTGCCGAATGTGGTGCAGAGCATTTTGTGGTCGGTGGCGGAGCCAAACGAGCCAAAGGCACCAAACGTGACGACATTAAAAAACTCGGGGCTGCACTCGAAAAAGTTGTGAAGATTTCCAAGAAGAATGGCCTAAAGGCACACTATCATCCCCATCTTTCGACGATTGTCGAAGGCCCCAACGAAGTGCGGAAAATTTTCAAGGAAACTTCAATCGACTTTTGCCCGGATACGGCACATCTTGCGGCTGCCGGTGGCGACGTCCCGGCGATGATCCGCGAACATGCCAAACGCATCAGCTATGTGCACCTCAAGGGTTGGCAAAAAAAGCCCTTCGCTTTTACGCCACTTGATGAAGGCACACTCGATATCGGTGCCATCATTGCGGCGCTCAAAGACATCACGTTCAAGGGCTGGATTACGGCCGAACTTGATTCATGGCATGATCCAAAAGACGGTGCCATTCACAGTTTGAAGTTCATGCGCAACGCAGGACTTTGAAGTCATCATTCAATGGGAGGAAACCGACATGATGAATAAACGTATGTTCTTGGGCACGGCAACAGCCGTCGCTCTTTTTGTAGCAGGATTTGCTGTTCCAGCTTTTGCGACTGATCCGGATGCAGCGTTGAAAGACCTGATGACCAAAGTCTTAAGCAAAGGTCCAAATGGCGAAGAACCAGCGCTGGCATCCAGCGTGACGTTGACGGACGCCGAATTGGCCAAGATCAAGGCCATGAAGGCTACTGCCGCATTGGTTTTTCACATTGGCGGCAATGACTGGTCCAACGCTCAAGCAGCTGCGCTGAAGGAGCAATTTGGCAAGATGGGGATTGAGGTTATCGCTGTCACAGATGCCGGCTTTAAACCTGAAAAGCAGGTTGCCGACATTGAAACCGTCATGGCCCAGAAGCCGAATATCATTGTCTCGATCCCGGTCGACGGTCAGGCGACAGCTGGTGCATACAAGGCTGCTGCGGCAGCCGGTGTCAAATTGGTGTTCATGGACAACATTCCGGCAGGCTTCAAGGCTGGCGTTGACTATGTAAGCTCAGTCTCTGCTGACAATTACGGCAATGGTGTTGCATCCGCGCATTTGATGGCCAAGGCACTTGGTAGCAAAGGTGAAGTCGGCATCGTATTCCACGCCGCAGATTTCTTTGTGACCAAGCAACGTTACGATGGTTTCAAAAAGACCATCACCGAACAATATCCAGACATCAAGATTGTTGCTGAACAAGGCATTGGTGGTCCGGATTTTGCAGGCGATGCTGAAAAGGCGGCTGGTGCCATTCTGACATCACATCCTGAGACCAAGGCGATCTGGGCAGTCTGGGATGTTCCTGCCGAGGGTGTTATGGCAGCAGCACGGGCCGCTGGCCGCGAAGATCTCAAGATCATCAATATGGATCTTGGCGAAAACGTTGCCATTGAAATGGCCAAAGGCGGCATGATCAAGGGTCTTGCAGCACAGCGCCCCTATGATGCCGGCATTATTGAAGCCATGCTGGCTGGCTATGCATTGATCGGCAAGACGGCTCCTGCCTATGTGGCGTTGCCAGCCGGTCCCATCACGCGCGACACTTTGTTGAAAGGTTGGGAAGAAATCTATCAGGCTCCCCCGACTGACAAGATCAAGACAAGCTTCAAGTAAGCTTCCCCGCACCTAAAGGGCCGGATCTGTTGCGACAGATTCGGCCCTCCTTTAGCATGCGGATCAAAGGGCCCGTGATGATCAACCCATCTGTCAACTTAACGCATGACTATGCCGTAAAGATGAGCGGAATCGGCAAGGCCTTTGGCCCGACCAAGGTCCTTGACGACGTCACCTTGGAAGTGCGGCCTGGCGAAATCCATGCGCTTTTGGGTGGCAATGGTGCGGGAAAATCCACCATGCTCAAAATTCTGCGCGGTGTCCATCGACCAGACGCTGGGACGTTGGAAGTCTTGGGCAACAGGTTGACCGAACACACGCCCGAAGAATCAAAGCGTGCAGGCATTGCCATGATTTTTCAGGAAATGAGTCTGGTACCCACCCTGACTGTGGCCCAAAACATTTTTCTTGCCAATGAAGTAAAGACAGGTTCGGGGCTGATCGATGATAAAGTTGCTGTGCATCGCGCGACCGAGCTGTTCAAAAGTCTCGATGTTGATGTTGATCCCATGGCGGAGGCGGGAAGTCTGGGTGCTGGCCAGCGCCAACTTACTGAAATCGTCAAGGCCATCGCCCAGAAGGCTCGCGTCCTCATCCTTGATGAGCCAAGTACTGCGCTTTCGGCCCATGACGTTGAAAAGCTCTTCGCCTTCCTGACAAAATTGAAGGCAGAGGGTGTTGCCATAATCTATGTTTCCCATCGCATGGATGAGATCATGAAGATTGCGGACCGTGCCACGATATTACGCGATGGACGTCACGTCATTACTGCACCGCTCACGGAACTGTCGCTCGATTCGATCATCGAGCACATTGTCGGCAAACAGTCGCGGGGTCTTTCTGGCATTCAGCGCGAAGACACCCGGCGCGACGAAATCCTGCTTGAACTCAAGAATGTTTCGGGACTGCACAAGCCCCGCGATTTGAACCTGACTGTCCATGCCGGTGAAGTTGTGGGGATTGCCGGTCTTCTCGGCAGTGGCAGAAGTGCGATTGCGCGGCTGTTGTTTGGCATCGACCCAAAAATCTCAGGTGAAATCCTGGTATTGGGAAAGACTGTCGAGCTCGATGGCCCAGCTGAAGCTATAGCCCATGGCATTGCCCTCATCCCGGAAGACCGGTTGCGCCAAGGCGTCATTCTTGAACATAGTGTAGCTGACAATATCAGCCTTTCGGTTCTTGATCGTATCAGCAAACGGAGTTGGATATCGCAACAGAAATGGAGCGATCTTGCGGCTGAGAAAATCAAGACCCTCAAGATCAAGACAGCTTCTGCAGCAGCGGCTGTGCGCACCCTTTCAGGCGGCAACCAACAAAAAGTTGTACTCGCAAAATGGCTGGCCTCAGATCCCCGAATCGTCATTTTTGACGAGCCGACGGCAGGTATAGACATTGGCAGCAAGTCTGAAATCATCCAACTCATTCGTGAACTGGCGCGCCAGGGCAAAGCCATTATTGTGATTTCTTCCGAACTCAATGAGCTGCTCGCTGCCTGTGACCGCATTCTGGTCATGTCAGATGGGCGATTGCTTCGCAATATGCGGAGGGACGAATTTGAAGACCCCGCTGTGGGAAATCACACTGCAGCAGGCAACATGCAGTTTGCTGAACGCAAACTCCAGACAATCCTGCAAGAGGTACGCAACAATGAATGAAACTTTGACACCATCACTGGCAACTCGGATTGGACTGACCAACTGGCGCCAGAACATTATCTATATTGGGTTTGTCGGCATCTTTATCTTCTTTGCGATAACCTTGGGCCACAAGGGATTTCTCGATACCAACAATCTCCTCAACATTGTGCGCCAGACCGCACCAATCGCGATCATGGCGGTTGCAATGACCTATGTCCTCGCTGCTGGTGAAATTGACCTTTCGATTGGTGCCGTGGCGGGCCTTGCCTCGGTAACCACCGCAATGGCGATGGACGTCGTTGGAGTCCCCTTGGCAATTGTTGCGGGGGTTGCAACCGGCCTCAGTGTCGGTGTCATCAATGGCATTATTAGCACGCGTATTGGAATTCCAACCTTCCTCACCACTCTTGCGATGATGGGAGTTGCCAAGGGAACCTCAATGTGGGTGAGCGGCACCAAGGCCGTGCCGATCCTGAGCGATGGTTATAACTGGTTCTTTGGCGGTGGCTATGTCGGTCCCCTGCCTGTGTTGCTGTTCTGGATGCTGGTTGCTGCTGCCATCGGACACATTGTGCTCCGGCGCACGACTTTTGGTCGTGGGGTTCTGGCCACCGGCGGCAGTGAAACTGCCGCGCGCTATTCGGGCATCAACACCCGCAATATCAAGTTCAAGGTGCTCATCGTCTCGAGCTTTGCCGCGGCAATTGCGGGCATGTTGTATGCTGGACGCTTTCAAACCGGTCGCTTTCAGTTGGGCGAGGGTGATGAGCTTTCTGTCATCGCGGCAGCCGTGCTGGGTGGCACGAGCCTGTTTGGTGGTAAGGGCACAGTTGTGGGATCAATCATGGGTGCCCTGATGATTGGCCTGATCAACAACGGACTCATTCTCGCGGGCCTCGAGTTTTCCCAACAACTCATCGCCC
>JAYTSN010000137.1:0-14404 GCA_043745625.1 Aestuariivirga sp.
GAGAACTAAAATGGATCCAGTTTCAGCAAAATACATCGGCGCAGGCATTGCTTGTCTCGGCATGGGCGGCGCCGGCATCGGCGTGGGCCATATTTTCGGTAACTACTTGGCAGGCGCTTTGCGCAACCCGGCAGCTGCTGGCCAACAATTTACCAACGCGCTGATCGGCGCTGCATTGGCCGAAGGTCTTGGCATTTTCTCGCTCGTTGTAGCGCTCGTTTTGCTGTTCGTTAAGTAAGCAAACTCAACACTTCTAATCGGGCTGGCCCATCAGGGCTGGCCCCATATCCTATTTGAGGCTCGACTAATGGCAACAACCGAAACCACGGAAAGCACAGGCGCAGAAGGCGGCCACGAAAGTGGCGTTTTCCCACCGCTGGATGCTGCATCATTTCCTTCACAGCTGTTCTGGCTGGTGATTTTCTTTGGTGCGCTTTATCTTTTGATGAGCCGCATGGTTTTGCCAAAGCTCGGTGCCATTCTCACAACGCGTAAAGCGCAAGTGGATGGTGACATCGCGCGCGCATATGCATTGAAAGAAGAAACCGAAGCTGCCGTGAAGCATTATGAAAAAGCATTGGCTGATGCAAAAGCCAACGCGAACGACATTGCGCGCGACACCAAAGAAAAAGTTTCAGCACAAATTGATGGCGAACAATCTGTTTTGGATGGTGAGCTTTCGAAGAAAATTAAAGACGCAGAAGCCCGCGTTGCCAAGGCAAAAGCCAAGGCGATGGAATCAGTTGAAGCAATCGCTGGTGAGTCAGCAGCTGATATCGTGGCCAGCTTGACGGGCGGCAAAACCACCAAGACAGCCGTGGCCAAGGCCATCGCTGACATTAAGCGCTAGGATAACATGATGTTTGATCAAACCTTCTACGCCCTCGTAGCCCTCGTCATTTTCTTCGGCATTGTTTTTTATGCCGGTGCTCATAAGAAAGCGGGTGCAGCACTCGACAACCGCGCCAACCTGATCGCTAAGGAATTGGCCGATGCCAAGAAGCTGCGCATGGATGCTGAAAAGCTCCTGGCTGACTATAAGCAAAAGCGTTTGGACGCCGAAAAAGAAGCGGCCAACATTATTGCCCAAGCCAAAACTGATGCTGTGGCTTACGCTGGAGAAGCCCGCAAAAAACTAACCGAAACCATCGCGCGCCGCACCAAGCAAGCCGAGCAAAAGATCGCTCAAGCCGAAGCCGCTGCTGCTAAAGATGTACGTTCCATCGCAACAGATATGGCCGTGAATGCAGCAACAAAATTGATCGCCGAACAAAAGTCTGGCGCGAAACTGATTGCGGAATCAATCGACGCTGTAAAATCTCGCTTGAATTAATCTTAGAGATATCGATTTTAAAACCCGGCCTAAAGCGCCGGGTTTTTTTATGCCCCGTTGAAGCGTTCGTCGGTGAAAGGGTTGACAGTTGGGATGCCGCAGGCGACGAAAGGTGCCACGTCTCGTGTGGCGACACAGCATGAATTTTCTATCGCAATTGCAGCAATTAGCAAATCACCAGGGGGTGTCGGCTGCCTCGCAATCTGCAGTTTCCTAGAAATGATCCGCCAACGCAGAAGGATCATTTCGTCGATTGCTAATATTCTCCCATCAAACAGCGGGCGAACATTTTCCTCCAGCCACACCGCGAGTGACTTTGCTTTAACAAAATTCGGCTGCATTTCAATGCCATAGAGAATTTCGGCAATAGTTACCTCGGTCGTAAAAAGTTGTCCAGTCGGCATTGCGCTGATCCATTCAGTAACATTGCGACTCGGGCTTGGCTTGCGTGTTTCTGAAATGACATTAGTGTCAACGATCCATCGTATCAAAGTTCGACATCCCTAAACTCACCCTCTGTTTCCCAATCTGGAATGTCAAAATCAATAGGTGGCCCAGATTGAAGTAGCTTCAAAAACTCTAATCCCGACATGTTTTTGACGTCGATAGTGGGCTTCTTTACAGCGGCAATCGTCACCGCCTCGCGGCCATGCACCGTCACCATCTGCGGGCCTTCGGTTTGGGCAAGGCGCACGACTTCGCTAAATTTAGCTTTCGCATCTTGCAGCGACCAAACGCGGGTGTGCTTATTCATAGTCTAAATCTCCAATTCTGACTAGTCAGACTAGTCAGAATTTGTGAAAAAGTCAATTGATGGCGAGTTAAGTATTAACCTGCGCCGTGCTTTCTCGCAACTTGACCCAAAAGATTTTCAGTCGAAAACGCGTCGTTTAATTGTTGCTCAGTCATCAACCCTCGCGATAACACAACAGCGCGCAAAGACTGTCCGGTTTTCAATGCTTCCTTGGCCACTTCGCTGGCGGTGGCATAACCAACGTAAGGATTGATCGCTGTAACAGCGACCAAAGAATGTTCGAGTAGAAATTTGCAACGCTCGGCATCAACCTCAATTCCGGCAATGCATTTCTCGCGCAGCACCTTCATGCCGCGGGTCAACATGCGCATTGATTGCAGAATATTGAGAACAATTACGGGCTCCATCGCATTGAGTTGGAGCTGGCCTGCCTCTGCGGCCATCGTCACCGTTAAGTCATTGCCAATCACCTGATAGGCAATCTGGTTGATGACCTCCGGCATAACGGGATTGACTTTTCCCGGCATAATGGAAGAACCCGCCTGCACTGCAGGCAATTTGATTTCGCCAAATCCTGCACGCGGCCCGCTGTTGAGCAAACGCAAATCATTGCAGATTTTGGAGAGCTTCACAGCGACCCGTTTTAACACACCTGAAAACGTAACGAACGCGCCCATATCTGATGTCGCCTCAATGAGGTCGCCCGCACCAATCATTTTCTCTCCCGATATAGCAGACAAGTGTTCGATGACGGTTTTTGCATATCCATCGGGCGTATTGAGACCCGTGCCAATTGCCGTGCCACCAAGATTGACCTCGCGCAGCAAATTCGCAACTTCCGTAAGACGGTCTGCATCCTCACCAATGGTCACACCAAACGCTCTGAATTCATGGCCAAGCCGCATCGGAACGGCGTCCATCAACTGTGTCCGCCCGACCTTTACGACATCGTGAAATTCGACAGCCTTCTCCAAGAATGTGGTTTTGAGCGCAAGTAACTCAGCAATCAATGCTGGACAGGCCCGAACCATCGTGAGGCGTGCAGCGGTTGGATAAACATCATTGGTGGATTGAGAAAGATTAACGTGGTCATTGGGGTTGACCAAAGCATATTGACCAGCGGGTTTTTGCAACTCGCGCAATGCCATATTGGCAATCACTTCATTCGCATTCATGTTAGTTGAAGTGCCGGCTCCGCCTTGCAACATATCAACAATGAACTGGTTATCTGCTTCCCCCGCAATCACCCGGTTACAGGCGCGCAAAATGGCGTGGCCAACCCGCTCATCCAGTTCGCCCAAATTTAAATTAGTTTGCGCCGCCGCCTTTTTAACCATCCCCAAGGATTGGATGAGTTCGGGATAATCACGCAGCAACATTCCGGTGATTGGAAAATTCGCGGCGGCCCGCGAGGTGTGAATTCCATAGTAAACGTCACTAGGAAGAGAAATGCTTCCCAAAGAGTCAGTTTCAATCCGCGTTGCTACCATGTTATTCCGCTGCCTCCAAATATTCTGCAACCGGCGGGCAGGTGCAAATCAAATTACGATCACCATAAACATTGTCTACGCGCGCTACAGTTGGCCAATATTTGTCATTGGCATAACCTTTAAGTGGGAAAAAGGCTTGTTCCTTGGAGTATGGATGTGTCCACTCGTGAAACAATTCGCGGTGCGTGTGCGGTGCGTTTTTCAACACATTATCCAACTTATCAGCGCGGCCATGCTCCACATCGGAAATCTCTCCAGCAATCGAAATCATCGCGTCACAGAAGCGGTCAAGTTCGCGCTTAGCTTCGGATTCTGTAGGTTCAATCATTAGCGTATCAACAACTGGAAAGCTCATGGTCGGCGCGTGGAAGCCATAATCGGCGAGGCGCTTGGCCACATCATCCACTGTAATGCCCGCCCGTTCTTTTATCCAGCGCAAATCAATAATGCACTCATGGGCCACGTGGCCTGTAGCACTTGTGTAAAGTACCGGAAAATGCGGGTTCAATCGCTTGGCCATGTAATTGGCGCTGAGAATGGCGATCTTCGTTGCTTGGGTCAAGCCTTCGCCGCCCATCATTGCGATATACATCCACGAAATTGGAAGAATAGAGGCTGAACCCCAAGGGGCTGCTGAGACAGCATGGCCTTTGCGCTTATCAACCGCAACAACGTTATGCCCTGGCAGATGCGCCGTTAAATGCGCCCTCACCCCAATCGGCCCCATGCCCGGCCCGCCACCACCATGTGGAATGCAAAAGGTTTTGTGCAAATTCATGTGGCATACATCAGCACCCAATTCTGCTGGTCGCATCAATCCAACTTGTGCATTAAGGTTCGCGCCATCGAGATAAACCTGGCCACCATTATCGTGAATGATTTTGCAGATATCAATGATCGACTCTTCAAACACGCCGTGCGTTGAAGGATAAGTAATCATAAGTGCAGCAAGGTTTGCAGCATTGGCTTTCGCCTTCGCTTTAAGATCTGCCACATCCACATTGCCATGCTCGTCACAAGCCACAATCATAATCTTCATGCCACACATGGCGGCTGATGCGGGGTTGGTGCCGTGCGCAGAGGTAGGGATCAAACACACATCGCGGTGCTTATCCTTGTTGGCATCATGATAACCACGAATGGCCAGCAGCCCCGCAAATTCACCTTGACTTCCGGCATTGGGTTGCAAAGATACGGAGTCAAAACCCGTTATTTCACACAGCATTTTTTCGAGATCATCGAACAACTCGGTATAGCCCTTCGCCTGATCAACAGGGGCAAACGGATGCATGTGTCCAAAATTCCGCCATGTGACGGGGATCATTTCACTCGCTGCATTCAGCTTCATGGTGCACGAGCCAAGTGCTATCATCGCTTGGTCAAGCGCTAAATCCTTTGATTGAAGATGGCGCAGATAACGCATCATCTCGGTTTCGGAATGATAGGAACTGAAAACGGGATGGGTGAGATATTTTGAATGGCGTTGAAGTTTGCTAGGAATTCCGGCGGCAGTCACGCCAAGCTTCGCGCGGAAAACACTCAGCACACGGATCAAATCATCCTCGCGCGTGCTCTCATCAAATGCCACGGCAACATGATCAGAATCTACCAGTCGCACATTAATACGTTGCTTCTTCGCGGACGCTAGAATTTTCTTGGCTCCAGCCGGAGTATGCACCGTAACCGTATCAAAGAAGTGCGTATGAACAATACCAAAGCCAGCGGCTCTCACGCCAGATGCAAACCGGCAAGCGCAATCATGTGCGTTCTGAGCAATCGCTCGAACACCAACTGGCCCATGATAAGTGGCATACATTGCTGCCATCACTGAAAGCAAAACCTGCGCAGTGCAGATGTTACTTGTGGCTTTCTCACGGCGGATATGTTGCTCACGCGTTTGCAAGGCCATGCGCAAGGCGCGGTTGCCTTTTGCATCAACTGAAACGCCGATCAACCGACCAGGCATCACGCGCTTGTATTCGTCTTTCGTCGCAAAGAACGCCGCATGCGGCCCTCCATAACCCATGGGCACCCCAAAGCGCTGGGCCGAACCCAAAACGACATCAGCGCCCATTTCGCCGGGTGGTTTTAACAAGGCAAGCGCTAGCAAATCAGATGCAACAGTTGCCAATGCACCAGCACCATGGAGATCCGCAATCGCTGAAGTGAAATCACGCAACTGGCCTGATGAACCTGGATAAGAAAACAGCGCAGCAAAAACTTTTGCAGGTTTCAAATCAACCAGCGGATCGCCGATTTCAATCTCAATGCCAAATCCACGCGCGCGGGTTTGCAGAACCGCAATCGTTTGAGGATGCGTATCAGCATCAACAAAAAACACCGATGCAGAAGATTTCGCAACACGCTTGGCCATGGCCATGGCTTCTGCCGCAGCAGTAGCTTCATCCAACAATGACGCATTGGCAATTTCCATGCCTGTCATATCAACGACCATCTGCTGATAATTCAAAAGCGCCTCAAGGCGACCTTGGCTTACTTCAGCTTGATAGGGCGTATAGGCCGTATACCAACCCGGATTTTCCAACACATTGCGCAGGATAACCGAGGGCGTGATGGTGCCATAATAACCCATGCCAATCATCGATGTGAAAACCTGGTTCTTCTCTGCCACTTTCCGCAGGTGAGAAAGCGCATCGCGCTCACTCATCGCAGGGCGAAGTTCTAACGCCCGCTTGGAACGGATTTTTGCAGGCACAGCCTTATTGATAAAATCATCAAGCGAGGTTGCACCGAGTTCTTTGAGCATTGCAGCTGTATCAGCAGCCGATGGGCCAATGTGGCGCGGAATGAAATCAGTGGTCATATCTTACCCCACAAACTTATCGTAAGCGGCTTTATCCATCAGCTTCGAAAGCTCATCGGGCTTGGCCAGCTTAACTTTAAAAAACCATGCTTCGCCTTCCGCATCACGGTTCACCAATGCCGGGTCTCCGGTCAGCTCATTGTTGATCGCGACAATCTCGCCAGACACTGGCACATAGATTTCACTGGCGGCCTTGACACTTTCAACCACAGCGATGGAAGCATCTAACTCAACTTTGGCACCAATCTTTGGCAACTCCACAAACACCACATCACCCAATTGTTCTTGCGCATGGTTGGTGATCCCGATGGTGGCGATATCGCCTTCGACTGAAACCCATTCATGATCCTTTGAAAATACTTTGTTCATAGCAGTCCCTTTAACGTTTGAAATTATTTGGAATGAAAGGAAGTTTGATAATCTGTGCGGGCAACGCTTGGCCGCGTACAATGAGGTTCACCTTCGTGCCGACATCGGAGAATGCAGTCTCAACGTAACCCATGGCAATCGGCCCATTAGCACTGGGGCCAAAGCCACCAGTTGTGATCACGCCGATCTTGTGACCGTCATTATTTTGAATTTCCGTACCATCGCGGGCAGGCGCGCGGCCATCAGGTTGAATACCCACACGCTTGCGCGAAACGCCAGATGCCAATTCGCGCTGAACACGCGCGGCACCAATAAACCCGCCTTCCTCGCGCCGCCGCTTGGCGATCGACCACATTAAGCCCGCTTCATTGGGAGATGTGCTTTCGTCAAGCTCGTGACCATACAAACAAAGGCCCGCTTCAAGCCGTAGCGAGTCGCGCGCACCCAAGCCGATTGGCTTTACACGTTCATCGCCAAGCAAAAGACCCCACAGGTTCTCAATATCTTTAGCAAAAACCGAAAGCTCAAATCCGTCTTCACCTGTGTAGCCGGAGCGGGAAGCAAAAACATCAATGCCGCCAATTTTCATTGCGCCAGACTGCAGAAAGCCGAATGCTGCAGCCGATTTATCAAAACGAGACAAAACCGCTTCTGCATCTGGGCCTTGCAAAGCTAGCAATGCCAAATCATCTCTGGTTTTCAAAAACACGTCTGGCGGCAGATGAGCATTAATCCAAGCATAGTCCGCGTTCTTGCGAGAGGCATTGACCACCAGATATACTTCGCCATCACGTCCGCCACGCGTGAACATCAAGTCATCAATAATGCCGCCATGATCATTCAATAATTGTGAATAGCGCTGCTGGCCGACGCTCAATCCCAACACGTCTGCTGGCACCAATTTTTCCAAAGCTCTTGCGGTGGTGTTGAAATCTGGCCCACGCAAAGTGGCCTGCCCCATATGCGACACATCAAACAGCCCCGCATTTGTCCGTGTCCAATGATGTTCGGCCATGACGCCAGTTGGATATTGCACCGGCATTTCATAGCCAGCAAATGGTACAAGCTTAGCGCCAAGCGCTTTATGCGCTTCGTAAAGGGGAGTGCGTTGAAGAATTTCGTTCAAAGTTTTGGTCTCCTGACAAGCAACGGCATAACTCAATGCATACTGAGTCTGCCCCCTCTGTCAGGAACCTGAGAGTTTTCGCCTGATCGTCACTCCGACACGACCCTGCTTTCTCCTTCGGTGAGCGGTCGGGCGAAAAAGCCTTACCTCTGCTCTCCAGAGTTTACGAACACCAAAGCGATCCTTTTGCCTGAGAGTTTCCGGGGCGGTTGCTCCTTCGGCGCTGAGCAATAAAGCCCAGTCTCTCCCGCGATGGGATGTTACGCGAATGAGTTATAAGTTAAGCCGTTATTGAGCGAAGTCAAGAGAGTGAGTTAACCCTTCTCCACAACCATACCCGCTAATTTCCGAACCATTGGTAAAACCACCAGCAAAACTGGAAACGCAACAAGCCAAGATATTCCCCAAGCTTGTATCCATTGACCAAGTAACCCGCCGTCAAATCCTATAGCTTTAAGTGTCGCGATAAATGAAACGATCGCGCTCATCACAATTAACAAGAACAGCGGCATGACGACGCTCATATATTTCACAGGTAATTTTTTCATGCAGCGCTTATCCCAAAATCATAGACGTATTTTCAATGCGCCCGTGAAATGCAAAACGCCACAGACTCGAGCAACGCCGTCTTCCATTCACTATCTGGAAAAATCGCCAGCGCATCACAGGCCATCGATCCGTAATGCCGCGCGCGTTCAATCGTGTCGGCGATGGCACCGTGACGTTCCATCAGTTTGGTGGCATAGATCAGATCATCGTCGGTCTGATTGCCGTCTTCCATCACGCGCTTCCAAAAATTGCGCTCCTCTTCAACGCCGCGCCGGAATGATAAAACCACGGGCAGCGTAATCTTGCGCTCGCGGAAATCATCACCCACAGCTTTGCCAAGTGACGCCTCCTTGCCAGAATAATCCAGCGCATCATCCACCAGCTGAAACGCAATACCTAAATTGCGACCAAAACTTTCCAGTGCCTCCTGCGCATTGCGTGGACGACCGGCAATCACGCCACCCACCTTTGCCGCGGCAGAAAATAACGCCGCCGTTTTAGCGCCAACTACTTTCAAATATGAATCTTCAGTGGTCGACGTATCTTGGCTCACTGAAAGCTGTAGCACTTCGCCCTCGGCTATCGTGCAAGCCGCTTCAGATAAAATCCGTAAGCAATCGAGAGAGCCTGTCTCGACCATCATCTTGAAAGCTTGGCCCAACAAATAATCACCGACCAACACAGATGCCTGATTGCCCCAGATGACGCGTGCAGCTTGTTTGCCGCGCCGCAAATCACTTTCATCGACCACATCATCATGCAGCAAAGTGGCCGTATGCATAAACTCCACACTCATTGCGAGTTTCAAGTGGTGCAGCCCGGTGTAACCACACATGCGTGCCGCTGCGATCGTCAACATTGGCCTGATGCGTTTGCCGCCAGAATTAATCAAATGGCCTGCAAGTTCGGGAATCAGCTCCACATGGCTCTGGGCTTTTTCCAAAATAAAATCATTCACCAAGGCCATATCAGAATTGGTCAAAGCCACCAGCGAGTCTAAACTCGCGGTCTGCCTCTGCCCACCCTCAAATGCGATGACGACACCCATGTTGCACCTGCTCGTTATTTTCGCTTAAATAGGAACCTTGCCGAGCACTATTCAAAGGTGACCCTTTGCCGCGTCTTAATATCTTTTAAACGGAATAAGCCGTAGTAACCTTTCACTAACCATCTTGCAGCTAGGTTTGTCCACAATATGCAACTTGCCACTGAATCATCGCAGACGACTGCTCGCACCGCTGGATCGGCCACAGCCCTGCCTTCATCTTTGACTGATGATGCGTTTCTCGGTGGGCGCCTGCAAATTTTGCAACCAGAAAAAGGCTATCGTGCTGGAATTGATGCGGTATTTTTGGCGGCGTGCATTCCGGCCGTAGATGGCGAAACAATTTTTGAAGCCGGCATAGGTGCTGGCGTGGCTGCAATGTGTTTGTTAGCGCGCAACCCTCTGTTGCATATCACAGGCATCGAGCTCAATTCGCGTTATGCCGTTTTGTGCGAGCAAAACGTAAAACGTAACAAGCTCACTGATAATATTCGCGTCATCCAAGGCGATGTGAAAGATGCCATGCGCCGCGATTTGGCGCATATGCCAGAACATGGCTCGTTCGCGCATGCATTTGCTAATCCTCCCTATTTCGAAGATGGCAAAGTGACCCAGTCTCCTTCGCTGCTCAAAGCTGCCGCCCATTCATTCGGGCCAGATGATCTTGAGCTTTGGATAAAGCTTCTCTGCGCCATGGTCACATTGCGCGGTACGGTCACTTTGATCCACCGCGCAGAAACACTCGGCAAACTGCTGCAAGGCATGGAAGGCAAATTTGGCGACGTCCGCGTGGCCCCGCTCTATGCCCGCGAAGGCACTGCTGCCTCGCGCGTGATTGTGCAAGGCGTTAAGGGCTCCAAAGCTCCGATGCAATTATTGCCAGGTTTGATTCTGCACGAACACGATAATGGCTTCACACCAGATGCCGAAGCCGTGCTGCGCGACGGAGCCGCGTGGCGTTTGCGCTAACTTGATATTTGCGCCTTTCGGCCTTACATACGCGCATGTTCAAACGACTCCGTAAACTGATCCCCGCTCGCTTTCGCAAAAAAACCCACACTATAAATATTATCCGGCTTGACGGTGTGATCGCCGCTGAGGGCGGCATTGGTGGCGGCAAGCGCTTAAACGGAAAATCGTTGGAGCCGCTTTTAAAAAAGGCATTCAAAAAAGGTGTCTCTGGCGTTGCCTTAGCCATAAATTGTCCCGGTGGCTCGCCCGTGCAATCGGCGATCATCGCCAATCGTATCCGAGCACTCGCGACCGAAAACAAAATTCCAGTTTATGCATTCTGCGAAGATGTTGCAGCATCAGGTGGATACTGGCTCGCTTGCGCAGCTGATGAAATCTATGCCGATGAAAACTCTATTGTAGGATCGATTGGCGTGATTTCAGGTGGCTTTGGCTTTCCAAACGCGTTAAAAAAATATGGCATTGAACGGCGTGTGCATACATCTGGTGAAAGCAAATCCACCAACGATCCGTTCCAACCTGAAAAACCTGAAGACGTAAAAAAGCTTAAGGCCATGCTTTCAGAAATGCACGAAACTTTCAAAACCGAGGTGCGCGCACGCCGCAAAGACAGGCTAAAGGAATCGAAAGAACTTTTCTCTGGTGCCTATTGGACAGGCCGCAAATCGCTCGATTTGGGATTAATTGATGGCTTGGGTCACCTGGATGAGATTTTGAAACGTAAGTTTGGGGATAAGATTGACCTTGTCGAAATCGAAGCGCCCAAAGGTTGGGGCTTGAAAAGACTAGGTTTTTCGGCTGCCATAGAAATGCCCGAAGCAATTCTTAATGCTCTTGAACAGCGGGCATTGTGGCAACGTTTCGGTTTGTGATAGTCTGGTGACGATTAAGAGGTGGTAATATGGGTTTTTTAAGAACAGTTGCTTTGATGATTTTAGGTTGGATCGCGCTCAAGACAATGAAGCGCGCGCTTGAAAATTTCGAGGCACAAAAAGTAAAGGCCAAGGTAAGGCAACCTCAGCCCCAATCCAAGGATATGCCGCGCTTGCGTCTTGATCCGGTCACCGGCGTATATGTGCCAGAGGCATGACATCAACGGCCGATAAGCGCATCGACAGCGTTTATCATTCTGCGTCACGTCAAGAGCTTGCCAAAACCTATGATGATTGGGCATCAGATTATGATACCGACATGCAGTCAACGGGCTACATCCATCCCGCTATAATTGTTGGACTCGTTGCCCGTTATGTGAAAGACCCCGCCGCCGCAATTTTGGATGCAGGTGTGGGCACTGGCACTTTGGGGCAACTGCTTTCCATTTTAGGCTTCACAAATCTGCTCGGCGTTGACATGTCCGAAGGCATGCTGGCAATAGCCAGAGAGCGCAATATTTACGCGAATTTACGCTGCGGCATTCTGGGCGAAACGCTAGATTTCAAAACCAGTTCGATGGACTGCATCGTTTCGACAGGAACTTTCACCACAGGCCATGCACCAGCATCGGCTTTCGATGAGTTGGTGCGCATAACAAAACCAGGCGGTCATTTGATATTTACTGTGGGCACTGTGGTGTGGGAGGAGGCGGGGTTTGCAGCGAAACTGGCGGCCCTCGAAAAATCCGGCCATCTCACAAAATCTGAAACCACTCCAATTTACCATCCCATGCCATTATCGAAAACGGAGAGTGGGTTTGCGACGAGAGCCCATATTTATCGTCGGAACTAAAGGACCCTCATCAAAGCGGTTTGACTTCAAACCGATTTGATGAGGGCCCTTAACGCGAGTCGTGAACCACGATATTTTAGCTTCACCCCCCATCCATAATGTTCTAAGCACCGCCCATCACAACATAAGCCAAATCACATGCCCCTGAACCCCACTAAATCCTTCCAAGACCTGATCCTCAAACTTCACAATTATTGGGCAGAGCAGGGCTGCGTTATCCTTCAGCCCTATGACATGGAAGTGGGTGCTGGCACGTTTCATCCGGCCACAACATTGCGCTCAGTAGGCCCCAAACATTGGGCCGCAGCTTATGTGCAGCCCTCGCGCCGACCAAAAGATGGCCGCTATGGTGAGAACCCAAATCGCCTGCAGCATTATTATCAATATCAGGTCATCATCAAGCCATCGCCACCAAATTTGCAGGAACTTTATTTAGGCTCACTTAAAGCTATCGGCATTGACTCCAGCCTACACGACATTCGCTTTGCCGAAGATGATTGGGAAAGCCCCACATTGGGAGCCGCAGGCCTTGGCTGGGAAGTATGGTGCGATGGCATGGAAGTTTCGCAATTCACATACTTCCAGCAAATGGGCGGCATGGAATGCAACCCCGTGTCCGGCGAACTGACCTACGGCCTCGAGCGCTTGGCCATGTATGTGCAAGATGTCGATAATGTTTATGACTTGAATTTCAATGGCCGCGAAGAGGGGCATGGTCGCATATCTTATGGCGATGTATTCCTGCAAGCCGAGCAAGAATATTCGCGCTATAATTTTGAAGAGGCCAACACCGAGGCGCTGTTCACACGTTTTGCCGAATGCGAAAAGGAATGTCAGGCGCTGCTGTCACACAATATCGAAGATGGCAAACCAACACTGGCCTTGCCCGCTTATGATCAAGCCATCAAAGCCTCGCACACTTTCAATCTGCTTGATGCGCGCGGTGTGATTTCTGTGACCGAACGCCAAGCCTATATCGGACGCGTGCGCGAATTGGCCAAAGCCTGCTGCGTGGCGTGGCGTAACACGGCGGGAGGGAGCGCATAATGCCCGAACTCCTCCTCGAACTTTTCTCTGAAGAAATTCCGGCGCGCATGCAATCCAAAGCCGCTGATGATTTGAAGTCGATTGTGACCAATGCGTTGGTTGAAGCGGGCCTCACTTACGAGGGCGCGCAAGTTCACTCAACACCACGCCGCTTGGTTCTCTCAGTCGAAGGCCTCAACGCCAAAGCCGCTGACGTCAGCGAAGAACGCAAAGGCCCGCGCATTGATGCGCCACAGCCCGCCATTGATGGCTTCCTCAAATCAACAGGCTTGCGTCTTGATCAGTTGACAATTCAAGAAGACAAGAAGGGCAAATCCTATATCGCCATCATCAAAAAATCGGGCCGCGCCGCAACTGATGTGATTGCCGAAATCGTGCCGCACATGGTGCGCAATTTCACCTGGCCAAAATCCATGCGCTGGGGTTCGGGCACGCTGCGTTGGATCAGACCCTTGCAAAGCATCCTCTGCACGTTTGATGGTGAAATCGTTCCGTTTGAAGTTGAAGGCATTAAAAGCGGCAACACCACGCATGGCCATCGTTTCTTAAGTTCGGGTGCCATCGAAGCCCGTCGCTTTGATGATTATGCAGGCAGCTTGCACAAAGCCCATGTGATCGTCGATGCAAATGCCCGCATGGAAACCATTCGTGCCGATGCCAAGAACTTAAGCTTCGCCCAATGCCTCGAAATGATTGAGGATGAAGCACTGCTCAAGGAGGTGGCCGGCCTCGTGGAATGGCCTGTGGTTCTGATGGGATCGTTTGATAAAAATTATTTGAACGTGCCCGAAGAAGTCATCATCACCACGATCAAGAACAACCAGAAATGCTTCTGCCTGCGAGGCAAGGATGGCAAGCTTTCCAACCACTATCTGCTGGTGGCCAACACCATCGCCAGCGACGGCGGCAAAACCATCATCCATGGCAACAACAAGGTGATCGCCGCACGTTTGAGTGATGCTAAATTCTTCTGGGATCAAGACCGTAAGGTGAAGCTGGAAGATTTATTGCCGAAGCTGTATGCAATTACATTCCATGCGAAGCTTGGTTCACAGGGTGAACGTGTGGAACGCATCGAAGCGCTGGCTGGCGAGATTGCCAAGACGATTGGGCTTGATGAAAAGGGCGTAGATAGAGCTAAACATGCTGCCCGTTTGGCCAAAGCCGATC
>JAYTSN010000138.1:0-14309 GCA_043745625.1 Aestuariivirga sp.
GGCGAAGAAGCAACGTCGCGCGGCAAAAAGAAATTGATAACGGCATTCTTGGTCGACAAAGGCACTAAAGGCTTCACAGTGCGCGACGGGTATAAAAACGTATCGCATCGCGGCTATCCCAATTCCATTTTGGAATTCAATGATTGCCGCATTCACAAATCGCAAATCCTGGGCGAACTGCACAAGGGCTTCGAAGTGGCCAACACTTGGCTTGGCGCGACCCGCCTGCAAGTGGCCTCAACCTGTCTGGGCCGTTCAGAACGCGCACTTGAACTCGCACTTCAATATGCAGTCGACCGCGAACAATTCGGCCAGCAAATCGGCAAGTTCCAGGGTGTGAGTTTCAAACTGGCCGATATGGCGATGGAGTTGAAAGCCGCTGAATTGCTGACGCGCGAGGCCGCATGGAAATTTGATCAAGGGACAGTCACTGAAATGGATATGTCCATGGCCAAACTCAAATCCACTGAAGTGCTCGCTATGATCGCCGACGAAGCCATTCAGATTCATGGCGGCATGGGCTTGATGAGTGACTTGCCGCTGGAAAGAATTTGGCGTGATGCTCGTGTCGAGCGGATTTGGGAGGGGACTTCAGAAATACAACGCCATATTATTTCGCGTGGTCTGTTGAGGCCATTGGGTGGGTGATATGAAATTGAAACCACTATCCTTCATCCTCCCCCCTTGCGGGGGAGGTGGCGCAAAGCGCCGGAGGGGGAACGCGTTGCAAGGCCCCCAACCGTCATGCCTTCGGCATGCCACCCTCCCCGCAAGGGGGGAGGGATAAGTTCATGCCATTAACCCGCCTCCTCAACCCAAAATCCATCGCCTTCATCGGTGGCAATGAATGTGCCATTGCAATTACGCGCACACGTGAACTAGGCTTCACCGGAAAAATCTGGGCGGTGCATCCCAAGCGCGAAGAGCTTGGGGGGATTGCGACTGTCAAATACGTTGACGACATTGAAGGCGAAGTTGATGCGGCCTTTATCGCAGTAAAACGCGAACCAACTGTCGAAATCGTCCGTTCACTGAGCAAAAAGGGTTGCGGTGGTGCAGTTATCTATGCCGCAGGATTTGCTGAAGCAGGTGCTGTTGAGCTGCAAGATGAACTGCTGAAAGCCGCCAACGGCATGCCCCTGATCGGCCCTAATTGCTATGGCTTTGTGAATGGGCTTTCGCGCGCGGCCTTGTGGCCAGACGAACACGGCATTTCAATCCGCGAGTCAGGCGTTGCCATCATCACCCAATCGGGCAACATCGCGTGCAACTTCGCAATGAGCAACCGCGCACTTCCACTTGCTTGCGTTTTTGCAATTGGCAATCAGGCCGATGTTGATATTGCGCGGATGTTGGAAGCTCTGTGTACGGATGACCGGATCACGGCCATCGGCCTTCACATTGAAGGGCTCAAAAATATCGAGACCTTCGCAAACGCGGCGGCTCTGGCACGCAAACATAAGAAGCCTGTTATCGCGCTGAAAACGGGCCGCTCTGAACAAGGTGCCAAAGTTACGATGAGCCACACGTCCTCGCTCGCAGGTGCTGACACGCTTTATGATGCGCTGTTTGAGCGCTATGGCATCGCACGCATGACATCGGTCACGGCTTTTGCCGAGACCTTGAAATTTCTTCATCATGGCGGCCCATTGAAATCTGCGCGCTTGGTTTCGATGAGCTGTTCGGGTGGCGAGGCAGCGTTGGTGGCGGATATGGCTTTGACCAAAAATGTATCGTTTCCACCTTTCGATGAGACCACCAAACCAAGGGTTGCTGCAACGCTCAATGAATTCGTCTCCATCGATAACCCGCTCGACTATCACACCTTCATTTGGGGCGATGAAGATAAATTGCAAAACATGTTTCTGGCCGTGCTTGGCGGTGGCTTTGATGTGGGCATGTTGATTCTCGATGTTCCCACCCATGCACACATGAACCCCGCCGCTTGGTGGAAAACCGCCAGAGCTTTTCGCCGCGCCAGTGAGCTTAAGTCGGCGCGTGCCGTCATCGTATCGAGCTTGCACGAATCCATGCCGCTCGATTTGGCAAGTGACTTAGCCAAGAGCAACATGGCTCCGATGATGGGCCTGGATGATTGCTTGACGGCTTTTGAAGCAGCTGCGTTTATTGGTGAGAACTGGGATCGCGACTACAACTTAGCTTGTCACACCCGCTCCTCTAACCGTCATCCCCGCGAAGGCGGGGATCCAGCTTTGCAACAAGCTCAGAGCCTAGAAGAAAGCTGGATCCCCGCCTTCGCGGGGATGACGGCAGGCGGTACAATGACGGAGTATAATGGAAAGCTGTTGTTGCAAAAGTTTGGTCTCAGTATTCCAGAAGGCCGCCTCTGCACACCCGCCGAAGCCGTTAGTACCGCCAATGACCTAGGCTACCCCGTCGTCGTCAAAGTCTCGTCTGCCGCCATTGCACACAAAACTGAAGTTGGGGGCGTGGCCATTAATTTAAAAAACGCCACCGAGGTGAAAGCAGCCGCTGACAGAATGGCCAAACTTGCGCCGGAACTCTTGATTGAGAAAATGGTGCAAGGGTCTGTAGCCGAACTAATCGTGGGCCTGAAAGCCGATCCGCAGTTTGGTTTGGCATTGGTCATTGGCGCCGGCGGTATCTTCACCGAACTGCTAAAAGACTCGGTCACCCTCCTCCTCCCATGCTCCGACGACGAAATCATCCGTGCACTGAAGAAATTGAAAGTCTGGAAACTGGTAGAAGGCTACCGCGGCAAGCACGGTGATCAAGCAGCTGTAATTGCCGCTATCAATTCCGTTTGCGCTTTCGCCAACACCTACAACGATGAAATCGAAGAACTCGACATAAATCCACTTTTCGTATTGCAAAACGGAGCTGTGGCGGCAGATGCATTGATTAAATTCGGGTAAAGCGCTAGATTCTTTGGAAGTGGAGTTGTCCGATGGATATATTGATGAAGCGCGCATTTTTTGTCAGAGCCCTATGGGATGAAGAGGCTAAAGTTTGGTATTCGGAAACTGATATTGATGGCCTTTTTATCAATGCCAAAAACTTGAACGAATTTGAAGATGTCATCAATGAGTTTGCCGGTGACTTAGTGCTCGAGAATCATTGGCGTCATGATCAAGTTCCCCAAGAATTGATTAAGACGACTGTGCCCATTATTCTCTGGCAGAGGCCAAGCAGCGCGCGCCATGCTGCATAATGGCTGACGGATTCTACAGGGATTTGGTCAAAGAGCTACAAAGACTCGGATATGCCTATTCAGGGCAAGCGAAGGGCTCACATGAAAAATGGCGGGCACCGGGTCGACAAACTCTCATCGTTCCAAGAAATCTTGATAAACGCCACACAGCCAACGCCATACTTAAAATGGCTGGCAGCTCAAAGAAGTTTTAAACCAATGAAAAAGTTTCTTCGTTACAGTCTGGCAATAATTGCGGGCACAGCCCTCTCGGTCAATGCTTGGCTTTCAACCACCTCCGCCTCTGCCGCCAATCTGCCGCCACTTGAAAATAGCGATATTGTTTTTCATACCTCGCGCAGTTCACAAAGCACCGCCATTTTATTTGCATCGCGCAGCCCATATACACATATGGGAATTGTCGAATTGGATACGACGGGCAAAGCTTTCATTGAAGAAGCGACAGGGCCTGTGAAACTCACACCGCTTGACGATTGGATCAAGCGAGGGTTGGGTGGACGGATTATGATTAAGCGACTTGAAGGTTTGCAGCCACAACAAGCCAAAGATATATTGTCCGCAGCTCATAAATATGATGGCCTGCCATACGACATTTTCTTTTTGCCGGATAAGGAACACATCTACTGCAGTGAACTCGTTCGCTTGGCCTTCAAAGAGGGAGCAAAGATTGAAGTTGGGAAAATTCAAACCGTGCGCGAACTTGATGTTGACGGTTTTGTTGCACAGCGATTAATTAAGCGCAGATGGGCCAAGCACCCATTTTGCCAAGCTGCCAGCGAAACTTTTGAGACTTGCTATCCAAAAATTTTGAACCAAACGCTAGTCACCCCCGCCTCAATCGCACAAGACCCTCAAATGAAAACCATTTTCTCAAATTATGGAGCACTGGCGAATTAACATGACCACCCCCATCCACACAACCCGCAAAGGCGCTATCCTCGAAGTCACCATTGATCGCCCCAAGGCTAACGCAATCGATGCGGCAACCTCGCGCATTATGGGCGACACCTTTGCGGCGTTTCGCGATGATCCAGAATTGCGTGTGGCGATCCTCACTTCGACGGGTGATAAATTCTTTTGCCCCGGTTGGGATTTGAAGGCGGCGGCTTTGGGGGAAGCGCCGGATTCAGATTATGGCGTGGGCGGATTTGGCGGATTGCAACAATTAAAGGGGCTGAACAAGCCGGTGATCTGCGCGGTTAATGGTTTGGCGTTTGGTGGCGGATTTGAGATTATGATTTCTTGCGATTTGATTGTGGCCGCCGAACACGCCACTTTCTCGCTGCCCGAAATTCGGTCTGGCACGGTGGCCGATGCAGCGACCATCAAACTGCCACGCCGCATTCCTTATCATGTGGCCATGGAGTTGTTGTTCACGGGCCGGGTAATTGATACGACAGAGGCCAAGCATTGGGGCTTGATCAATGAAGTGGTTGCGGCAGACCAACTGATGCATAGGGCCCGCGCTTTGGCCGAGCAACTGGCAGACGGCCCGCCGCTGGTTTTTGCTGCAATAAAAGAAATTGACCGCCAAACAGCGCATTTGACAGTGGCCGAGGCGTTTGAAATGGTGACGAAGCGGAAATTGCCAACTGTGGATGCGCTTTATTCCAGCGAGGATCAACTGGAGGGGGCCAAGGCTTTTGCCGAGAAGCGGAAACCCGTGTGGAAAGGCAAATAAAATCAGGCGCTTAAAAAAATAATTCCTATAATAGAAATATTTCTTGACAGCGTACGGTGAACCTGCTATCTCTCGCCATACTCCACAACTGGGCCACCACTTGTGAGAAGCCCCTGCCCCAACAATAGTTTTGAGCCCATCAGGAAAACGACGTTGGCGAGGCGGATAAACCAAAAAAAGCCGCTCGAAAACGAGCGGCCAGTCGGGGGGTATCCTGTCGAGGAGGCGGGAATTAGATTGGTCTGAAATTTAATCAAGAGCAGAAACTGAGGCGATTTTGACTTTTCGTTGAAAGGTCAAACTTAGAGCACAGTGGCTTTTTTCCAGCCCCGCGAAGACGCCATAAACGCTTTGTTGTCTTCGATCAGCCGGGCGGCCAAAGGGTTCACTGTTGTGGCGCTGTCATAAATGGTGCGGATAAGGTTAAGGAACTTGATCATGGCATCAATCTTTCGTTAAACTTTGTTGATGACCAGAATATAGTTGCTTGTTATTACTTAGACAAACGACTAATTCTATTCACATCATCAAATAGAATTTGAAGATCAACATGCTTGAACAATTCCCCGGCCTTCGATCACTCCGTGCCTTTAATGCTGCAGCACGTCTTTTGAGCTTCACCAAAGCGGCTGATGAAATGGGCGTGACGCCTGCTGCAATCAGCCACCAAATCAAAGAGTTAGAAGAACAGATTGGTGTGGCATTGTTCACGCGCACGAGCCGTTCGATGGTATTGACACGGGAAGGCGAAATTCTTTCCACTGCAGCTATTGAAAGCCTCGAAACCCTAAGCCGCGCCGTCAAGCGCATTAAACGGCTGGAAAACCGCAAGGTGCTGAAAGTTTCCGCTTCTCCTTCTATCGCTGCCAAATGGTTGGTGCCCCGCCTCGACCGATTTCTTGATCAAGCGCCAGGGGCCGAAGTGCGCGTCGACGTTTCGACCACAGCGCTGGATTTTGAGCGCGATGATGTGGATATTGCCATTCGCTTTGGCCAAGGGCGATATCCAGGTCTAAAATCTGACTTGCTTTTTACCGACAAGATTTTTCCGGTATGCAGCCCTCGTATCATCACCAAGGAAAAGCCCCTCGCCCAGCCGAAGGACTTGCTGCGCCACACGCTGATTCATTTGGACTATGAGGCGCAGGGCGTTGTCTGGCCCAATTGGAAAATGTGGATGCTGGCAGCAGGCATCAGTGATTTTGACGATAAGCGCGGGCTTCACTTTAACCAAACATCACTGACTGTGCAGGCGGCAATCGACGGGCACGGTGTGGCGCTGGGCGATTCCAACTTGGTGGCTGATGATATTGCTGAAGGCAAGCTTGTGAAGCCGTTCGAGCTTTCACTTCGGGCCGCGTCACAATTTGCCTATCATGTTGTTTCACCTTTGGACACAACGCAAAACCCATTAGTGGAAGCTTTTCGCCAATGGTGCCTGAGTGAAGCAAAGGAAACAACAAGTCGATCATGATTAACCGCCGGACATTTTTAAGTTTAATTGGCTATGGTGCCTTGGCCAGCTTTGCAACCGCCACCTATGCTGCTGTGATCGAACCGGGCTTTCGGTTGAACACCACAACCTATAAATTTACGCCACCACGCTGGACACCCGGGCTTAAATTGCGTGCAGTTCTATTGGCCGATCCTCATCTGGTTGAGCCCCATATGCCGTTGCGGCGCTGGGAACGTATTATTGAAGCCGCAAATGCGTTGAAGCCAGATATTCAATTATTACTTGGCGATTACGTTACTGCACATCATTTCCGAACCGCAAAAGTTCCGGTTAAACTTGCAGCAGAAGCAGCCAAGACATTGAGATCACCTCTCGGAACTTTCGCAATTTGCGGCAATCACGATTGGTGGGATGACGCTACCGCGCAGAAAAATAAACACGGGCCAACCGTAACGCAAAAAGCATTTGAAGATGCTGGAATTCCCGTGATGGAAAATCGCGCTGTGCAACTGAAAAAAGACGGCCTGCCCTTCTGGCTTTCTGGAACAGGATCAATGGTGGCAATTAAAAGAAAATATATGGGTGATTTTGGCAGCATGGCGGATATTTCGGCCGCCATGGCCATGATCACCGATGATGCGCCCATCATCCACATGGCCCATGAGCCAGATCTATTTCTCGAAATTCCAGACCGCGTTTCACTCACTCTCAGCGGCCACACCCATGGCGGCCAAATTCGCTTATTCGGAAAATCCTTTGTGGTACCGTCAAACTTTGGCAACCGATTTGCTTATGGCCATGTTGTGGAAGACGGCAAACATCTGATCGTGTCCGGCGGCCTAGGCTGCAGCATCATCCCCATACGCTTCGGCATGCCGCCTGAGATTGTTGTTTTGGAGTTGGGGTGAATACGGAGAACATTGCAATTGACTTTTGTTCACTGTATATACAAGTCATATACAAGGAATTCCCATGTCAGCTTCCGTTTCACTCAGCATTCGCATCAGCCCAACAGATCGCAATCTCATAGACCGGGCGGCGAGTGCTGCAAATAAGTCACGCTCAGAGTTTTTGCTTGAAAGCGCAAGAGCTGCCGCGACAGATATATTGCTTGATCAACGTTTATTCATGTTGACGCCTTCAGAATTGACAGCTTTTGAAAAAGCTTTGAAAAATGTACCCTCAGTCAATGATGTGGCCAACAGCATGAAGAAACGAACATCACCTTGGAAGGGCTAAGTGCGCCCCGACTTATAGCTGCTGACGATCATCTTGATAATTTCGACTGTGGTGTGCCTGTTTTAAACGAGTGGCTGAAGCGACGCGCAATTGCAAATCATGTGAGTGGCGCATTTCGAGGTTATGTCATTTGCAACGGTGGAAAAGTCATCGGCTATTACTGTCTCTCTGCAGGTGCAATAGCCGTTACCGCAGCAACAGGATCAATCCGCCGTAATATGCCCGATCCCATTCCGGCAGTTATCTTGGGCAGGCTCGCTGTTGATATTACTGCAAAAGGCCAAGGGCTGGGCGCAGGATTGTTGTTGCATGCCATAGAACAAACCCTAGAAGCTGCAAAAATTGCCGGTATCCGCGCCCTACTGGTTCACGCCAAGGATAGAACGAGTGCCGAGTTTTATCGCCATTTTAAGTTTGCACCTTCAACACTTGACCCAATGATTTTGATGTTGCGGGTTTGATAAGGCGGCCCGCCCGCTTGCTCAATCCACCCGCAATGCCGGATGCACGTCATACACCCCAATTGGCATTTGCTCGTAGTCAATCACAACACCGTTCATCATTTGCGCCGGTGGTGAGACTAAGAACGCACAGAGGCCAGCCACGTCCTCTGGCGTAATCAAACGACCTGAGGGCATGCGGGCGGCGATATCTTTATGCCAATCTTCTGGCAGACCGTGGAAGCCAGTTTGCAGGGCGTGTTCGCCCTCGGTCAATGCCCAGCCGAGATTAATTGCAAACACGCGCACACCTTCGCGCTTGAACGTATTGGCGGCGTTTTTAGAGAGAGCAACTAATGCGGCTTTCGATGCAGAGTAAGTGCCAATACTGGGTGGGCCGCCATGGGCAAGCATAGACGCGACATTGATGATCACACCAGATTTGGCGGCGACCATATGTTTGGTTGCCTCCTGCATCATTTGCAGTGGTGCTTTTACGTTGATATCAAACAGGCGGTGAAAGGCTTCAGGTGTGGTATCGGCGATCCCGCCACGCTCAGTATTGCCAGCTGCATTCACCAGCACATCGATGCGGCCAAATTTTTCCATCGTTAGCAAGACGGCTTTGGCTGCTGTCTGATCATTACCCAGATCAGCGGTTAAGGTGTGGACTGCGCCAAGTTTCGAAAGCTCTTTGGCTTGCTTGGCCAATCGCTCGGCATTGCGGTCCACCACAACAACGCCTGCAAAACCATCACGCAGAAACTGCGCGGCGATGGCTGCACCTAGACCTTGGGCACCGCCCGTTATGAGAGCAACGCGGGCCATTTCTAAATGATGTTAATGCGCGTGCGCGACATTCCGTATTGCTCGACCATTTCGAAAAATTCAGCTGAGTCACCGGGATGGAGCCTAATGCAGCCATGCGAAGCGGGTCTGCCTAATTTGGAAATTTGCGTTGTGGCGTGGATGGCATAACCGCCATAGAAAAACACGGCATTTGGCATTGGCGCATCATCATATTTCTTGGAAAAATAAACCCGCGCAATGCGTGTAACACGGTAAGAGCCACGCGGTGTATGATAGCCTTCACGCGCCGAAGAAATACGCCAATAGCCTTCAGGCCAACCATTGACTGAAACTGACATCGTTTGTGCGGCAATACTGATATTGACGACGACGATTGGCGGCAAAGCTGGCGCATGCTTACGGTGCTGCTTCAACCGGGCTTGTGCTGGTGCCACCAGAATGGCCAGCACGGCTAAAACACCCAAAAAGACGAAAGCTATTTTCTTCATGATAGTCGACTATCGCAAAATATTACGACTAATCCAACAGGAATTCGCGACCAACCTTAACGCGCTTTACATCGCCATAAGCGATAATGTCGGCGGTGGCGTAGGTCTCGGTTAATGTCGCAGGCAGGAAACTGCCAGTGCCCACCACATCAATCGGGGCTTTGGCTGCCCCCATGATCTGGCATTTTTGCGGATCGAAACCTGAAGAACCAACAATTGTTGCTTTATCAAAGCCAGCCTTATCCAACGCCTGACGGGCGTGGATGATGTTGGCCACGGAAACACCTTTACCAAACAGAATGCGGCGCACTTTATCGACCAAGATATTATTTGGATCCATCTGAAACGCGCGGCCACCCAACACTTGTTCAACGATCGAATATTCACCCATCACATTAAGCCACTGCCCGACGATCTCGACTGATTTTTCATAGTCCAGCCCTTGGGCAAAACGCCCGCCATGTGTATCTAAACGAATGCCAAAAGTCTTGCCCGTTTGATCGAGCTTGGTTTCATCGTAAAACCATTTCGCGCAGCGCAACGCATCTGTGATTTCTTCGCCATTATAATCGACCAAAGCAATTAAAGATTTTGCTTCTGGCAAAGTTTCGGCAAACATTTTCATGGCGGCCAATACATCGCCCTTGGTATAGCCGACCAATGCGTGAGGCATGGTGCCCATGCCGGGCCCTGCCCCAAAAAATGGCGCGGTTAAATCTTGCGACGAGCCGATGAAGCCTTTGACTTTAGGGTTAGCTTTGCGCGCTGCATGTGTGCCAACCATGGCACCATAGGCAGCCAGAATATTCATTTCAGCGCCTGAACCATGGCGTGCATGCATATCCATAAAACCTGCTGATGGAATGGCGCGGCACATTTCATAAGCGTTATTGGCGCTGACACAGGGAAAGCCGATCTTCTGCAGCAGCAGCGTTTCAATTTCCGAAAGCGCTTTCATCGAGCCCGTAATTTCCAACAGCTTTTGTTCTGATGGAACAACTTGGCCTTCAGCCACAAAGCGTTTTACTTTTGCGTCCGGCACAAAGTGATTGACGAGGCGAAGTGCGGGTTCAAGTGCGGCCACGACACGGCGGCGCATGAACACCGCAAAGGTGACTTGCTCATCACCGTTGGCTGCTACGATGCGCGACGTGTTGGTGAAGTATTTATCGGTTTGCGCTGATATCGGCCCAGCTGCATTGATGAGATCAATAAGGCGGTCAAGGATCGCCGCGTGTGATGGTTCAAGCTGCGGCGACTTAACATTCATAACTTAACATCTTTCAAAATATCTGTAGCGCCGCGGCGCATCAGATCAATATCAACAGCCGCTGCCAAGAATGTGAAGCCGCGCGAGATATATTCGTTCATCACTTCGGCATCACCAGCAAATGCGCCTGCAAATAAATTATTGCGTTTGCATGCGGCTGCAACTTTATCCATGGCGGCCAGAGTATAGTCAGCCGTCTTGTTAATGCCTGCACCATTGGAAAGGGCTATGGATAAATCAGATGGCCCAACGAATAATCCGTCGAGTCCTGGCACTGATGCAATCTCTTCAACCGCTTCCAACGCTTCGCGGGTTTCGATCATCGCAAACACCAAAGTGAACTTATTGGCCATCGCCAAATATTCGCCCGGCGTCATCTGCGCGGTTTGCACCATCGTGTATCCGCCCCAGCTGCGCTGGCCCATGGGTGGATATTTTGCAGCTTTCACTAAAGCTTCGCATTGCGCACGGCTATTGACCATCGGTGCAATCACGGCTGAAGCACCAGCGTCAAGCACTTGGCCCACCAAGCCCGGATCATTCCATAACACCCGCACGATGGCTGGTTTGCCAGCAGCAGAAATTGAAGCAATCATTGCCGCAGCATCGCCAAAACCCATCATGCCATGCTGCATATCCAGCGTGACGCCATCAAATGGCAGCCTTGCCAACTGCCCCGCCAATTGCGCGCCTGCCATCGACATCCATGAAAAGAGAAATGGCTTTCCGGTTGCCAGACGTTCGCGCAAATGCAGGGCCATGGCTTACTATGCTTCGATTTGCGCGATAGCTGTGGCCATCAATTCGCTCATCGCCGCGCGAATATTCTGTTCTGACTGGGCTACGTCTTTGGCCTTAAAGTCTGCAACCAGCTTGCGCACAACATCGTCATCGCCGGCTTCCTCAAAATCAGATGCAACGACTTCTTTGGCATAAGAATCAGCATCGGCACCTGACATCCCTAGCTTTTCAGCCGCCCAAATGCCCAAAAGCTTGTTGCGACGTACAGTTGCCTTAAAACGTAGCTCCTCGTCATGAGCGAACTTTTTTTCGTATCCGGCTTCGCGTTTATCAAATGTGGTCATCAAATGGCTCCCATGGTCAAATCTATGGCAAATCAATTAGCTATGCAGCCCTCGCAAATCAACTGCCGCGTGCCCATATTATTGATTGTGCAACGCAACATAACAGACTAGAACTAAACCCTATTATCCACCGCCATCGGATTGCACTGTATTCGAACTGTCATGGGGTGTAAGCAGAAGTGAGTAAACAAGTGTCCACAAGGATTCTTTCCATGAATAGCAGACGGACGAAAATCTATGAAGGCAAGGCCAAGACCCTTTATGAAGGGCCTGAACCCGGCACCGTGATAGTTCATTTCAAAGATGATGCCACTGCTTTTAACGCAGAAAAGAAGGCTGTGATCGAAGGCAAAGGCGTTCTCAACCAACGTATTTCCGAATATCTCTTCACCAAGCTGAACGAGCTGGGCCTGCCCACGCATTTCATCCGCTCGCTCAATATGCGTGAGCAGTTGGTGCGTGAAGTTGAGATTATTCCGCTTGAAGTGATCGTGCGCAACGTGGCCGCTGGTTCCTTGGCCAAGCGTTTGGGCATTGATGAAGGCACAGTTTTGCCCCGCTCTATCATTGAGTTTTGTTACAAGAACGACGCGCTGGGCGACCCGATGGTGAGTGAAGAACACATTACTGCGTTTGGCTGGGCCACGCCGATGGAGTTGGACGACATTATGCATATGTCGATTCGCATCAACGACTTTTTGACCGGATTGTTCTTGGGCATCGGCATTAAGCTGGTGGATTTCAAGATTGAGTTTGGCCGTCTGTTTGAAAACGACATGATGCGCATTGTGTTGGCTGATGAGATCAGCCCTGACTCGTGCAGGCTTTGGGATATGAAAACCAATCAGAAGCTGGATAAGGATGTGTTCCGCCGCGATCTTGGCAATCTGGTGGATGCTTATCAAGAAGTGGCAAGGCGTCTGGGCATTATTCACGTCAACGAAACGCCAGAGCGGTCGAAGCCGAAACTGGTCAAGACGGATTGATTTAGAAAGAATAGCGATGAAAGCCCAGATAAAAGTTACTCTTAAAAACGGCGTGCTCGATCCGCAAGGCAAAGCCATCGAAGGCGCACTCGGCTCATTAGGGTTCGGCGGCGTCAACGGCGTGCGCCAAGGCAAATACTTTGAGATAGAATTGGCCGAGACGGACAAAGCAAAAGCGCAAACCGCGCTTAAATCAATGTGCGACAAGCTGATCGCCAATACTGTAATCGAAAATTATGAAATTGAGCTGGCGTAAGCTGATCTCTGCTATGCAGAATCGTTGGTTTTTTAAGGAAGTTGTCGATGTTTGAAGCTCTGACAAAGAATTCCAACGACAAACTCGCTGAAAGTTTCACATTTTTAAAAACTTGGTTGAAAAAGCCGAAGACCGTAGGGTCAGTTTGGCCCACCAGCAACCACATGGCACGCCGCATGGCGAGTGTGATTAACGTTGATTCTGGTTTGCCCGTTTTGGAAATTGGCCCAGGTACAGGCACAATCACAAGCGCCATTTTAAACACAGGTCTGCCCGCTCGAAAACTTTTCGCTGTTGAATTTACCGGGGCTTTTGTTGATCAACTCAAAATCAAATTCCCAACAATCAATGTGATCCACGGCGATGCTTATGCGCTCGACCTGACGCTGGGGCTGGATAACAAAACAAAATTCGATTGTGCAATTTCGGCGTTACCGCTGCTCTATGTTCCGATGGCAACGCGTGTGGCGTTTATTGAAGATGTATTGGCCCGCCTGCCCCCAGGTCGTCCGTTGATCCAGTTTTCGTATGGTGCTTTTGCGCCAGTATACGAAAAACAAGGTAGCTTTAGTGTTGAGCGCTATGATTATGTGCTCAAGAATTTCCCCCCTGCACAACTCTGGATCTATCGTCGCAAGACGCATTAGTTTGATGACAATATTGCTGATGATTTCAAATTTAGCTTTAATAGTCAGGCCCTTTCAGATATTGCCAAAACGAACTAGCAAATCGGATAAAAACCCATGAAATGCGCAGTCATTACCTTCCCCGGCATTAACCGCGAGCTCGATATGTTGCTGGCACTGGAGGCCACAACGGGCCACAAACCCATATCCGTTTGGCACACCGAAACCGCGCTGCCAGATGTTGATCTCGTTGTCGTGCCTGGTGGGTTTTCATATGGCGATTATTTGCGTTGTGGGGCAATTGCAGCACGTTCACCTATTATGACAGAAATCAAAGCCAAAGCTTTGAAAGGACTCAAAGTTATTGGCGTTTGCAACGGCTTTCAGATCATTACTGAAGCGGGTCTTTTGCCCGGCGTATTAATGCGCAATGCAGGTTTGCATTTTGTTTGTCGTGAAGTGAAATTGAAAATCGAAAACAACCAAACCTTCTTCACCAACAAAATGGCCAAAGGCCAAATTGTCTCATGCCCTGTGGCACATGGTGAAGGCAATTATGCATGCGATGATGAAACCTTAAAACGCCTGGAAGGCGAAGGACGCGTGGTGTTCCGCTATGCCGAAGGCTCGAACCCAAATGGCACCACCAACGACATCGCTGGGATCATCAATGAGCGCGGCAACGTGATCGGCATGATGCCCCATCCAGAAAACATGATTGAGCCACTGCACGGCAAGCTCGATTGCAGGCCGCTGTTTGAGAGCTTGATGGCGGCTTA
>JAYTSN010000139.1:0-33456 GCA_043745625.1 Aestuariivirga sp.
GTCGGCGTTTCGAAACTTGGCACTCCCAGTTTCTTTGCAACCAAATCAGCCGCGCAAGAGGTGGGCATCGAACGGGCAATGCCTGTAATGCCCGATGCATAAGCCGGTGCAAGTCTGGCGTTGGCGGCAATGATGGCTAGTGAATCTGACGGAGTTACATATTGACCACGGCCAATAATAAGATTGCGATCACCATCACCATCCGAGGCCGCGCCAAACAGCGGGCCATTGTTTGAGAGAACTAAATCACAAAGTTCTTTGGCATGAACCAAATTCGGATCGGGGTGATGACCGCCAAAATCAGGAAGCGGCGTGCCATTCATAATGGTGCTTTGGTTGGCACCTAATAAATCTACTAATATTCTTTTCGCATAAGGGCCCGTGATTGCACTCATGCCATCAAACTTCATCGTAAAGCCAGACTTGAACAAATCTTTAATCGCGTCGAAATCAAACAGAGTTTGCATGAGTGCTGCGTAGTCGGAAACCGGATCAACAATTTCAACGCGCGTGTTGGCCAATTGAACGGTGCCAATTTTATTGAGATCGATCTCATCGGTATCCAAAGTCTTGTAGGTTGAGATTGATTTGGTTTTGGCAAATATCGCGTCGGTTATTTTTTCAGGTGCTGGTCCGCCGTTACTGCCATTGTATTTTATCCCAAAGTCTCCATCAGGCCCGCCTGGATTGTGACTGGCCGAAAGAATAATACCTCCGAAAGCTTGATGACTGCGGATAAGATGTGAAACTGCGGGCGTTGAAAGCAAACCATTCTGGCCCACAATCACGCGGCCAAAGCCATTGGCTGCGGCCATACGAATGGCAATCTGCACAACGTTGGAATTATAATATCGACCGTCGCCACCGATTACTAAAGTGGCACCTGCATATCCATCCAGTGCATTGAAAATCGATTGGATAAAATTCTCGGTATAATGCGGCTGCGCAAACACCGTCACTTTTTTACGCAATCCTGATGTGCCAGGTTTTTGCCCATCAAATGGTTTTGTCGTTACCAGTTCAAACATCAAACAACTCCTTTAGATATCTCAGGGATCAGTGCTGTTACCGCCGTCTGACTGACCACTCACAAATTTTGCCGCCACAAAGTTCGCATGTGTACATGCACTTTGCAAATCATGTCCGCCGGTCAAGCTTTGGGCAAGCGCACCAACAAAACAATCCCCCGCACCGTGCGCGGATTTAACGATTACAGCATGAGGCGCTATAAAATTACACCGTTCATCACTTGTTTGGAAAACCAATCCCTGTGCGCCCAAGGTTATCACCACCGTTTGGTTTGGCTGAGCCAGCTTTGGCAAAACTGCGAGAGCGGCGTTGGAGTCAGTGATGTTTGAGCCAACCAGCATTTCCGCTTCAACGCGGTTGACGATTAAAAGATCCACAAGCTGCAAGAGTTGTTCGGACATTTTTCGCGCAGGAGCTGCATTTAAAATTACGCGCGCGCCGGATTTTCGAGCAGCTTGGGCCACGGCAATGTTGACCTGCTCTGGAATTTCATTTTGCAAAATCAAATATTTTGCAGCACCCAGATTTTGCCAGGCGGCCGCAGCAGCATCCGGCTGCAAAGCCAAATTAGAACCCGATACGATGACAGCGCCATATTCGCCATCGTCTTGCAAAATTGCAGCGCTCATACCTGTGCCATGTTGGGCATCCACCGAGACGTGATCAATATTTACGTTATGGTTTTTGAGGTTGTGGGTTAGCGTTTGACCGAAATCATCATTGCCGACGCATCCGATCATCGCGCAGTTAGCGCCGGCCTTCGCGGCCATAACCGCCTGATTGCCGCCTTTGCCGCCGCAGATTTTTTTCCAACTTGTTCCCGGAACTGTTTCATCGACGCGCGGCAGATGCGGCGCTGCAACGACGATATCAAGATGCAGGCTGCCACAAACTATGATGTCGAAGTTTTTGGGCATCACCCACCATACATCGCTTTTTGGACAATCGATTGGCTGGTCACAGCATCTTGTTTGAGAATGGCTTGAGCCAGCGCTGGATTTTTTTGCAATTTTTGAACGATGCTCGTCATCGCCTCGACAGTGGAAATATTAGTCGAACACTCAGCGATGGGATCCAGCCCGGTGATATCTGGAAACGTGTCGAAATAAAGCGCTGCGCCATAGCCAATCTGACCCAGCACATAGAGCAGTTCAATGGTCTGCTGTGGGTGAACCGAGCCCACCATTAAGCCATCGTCGCGTTTGCCATAGCCGTCGTTAATATGAACGCCGAGAAGGCGTGAATGTTTATTAATCAGAGTCGCAGCAAAAGCTGGCATTTCATCAGCATAAAGCACATGTGCAAAATCGAGAGTGACACCGGTATTTTTCCGGTCAATATCTTTAATCGCCAACAGCGTCGTTGCCACATCTGGCATTAGGCTAAATGAACGAGGCTCATTTGGTTTATACTCGATGCTGATGTCGATTGCCGGGTTATGATCGGCAATCTCTCGCATCGCATCGATTGTGTGATCCCATATGCGTGCGTAATTTGCTTGGAACGAATAATCGAAACCATCTTGCCCCATCCACAAGGTCATCAGATTTCCGCCCATGCGAGCCATACAATCGATGCCACGCTTTGTCAGATCAATGGCTTCGCGCCGCACTTTGTCATCAGGGTTTGTAAACGCACCGATCTTGTAGGCAGGGTTTCCATAGTAGCGCATGGCAAAGCCATTCAGTACGATTCCAAGATCGTCTAGCTTCTGCTTAACTTCGCTTTCTTGATGGCCGTCGAGGTGATCGGGATAATTGAAATCCACTGCAGTCAGATTTTTAACTTTGGCCGCGCGTTCTAAAACGTCAAACGTAGTAACCTTCCCGTTTTTGCCCGGCCAATATTCTGCCGCGTTGACGCGAAAAGAATTTAATCTGGTGGCATAACGATTGGTCGGCATTTATTTTTTTGCTTTTTTCTTGGCTGGCTTTTTAACGGCTTTTGTCGTTTTTTTAACAGCTGGCTTTTTAACAGGCTTAGCGGCTTTTTTGGCTGCTATCTTTTTAGCGGGTTTAACTGGTTTTTTAGCTGCAAGTTTTTGAACTGGCGCTTTTGGCTTGGCTTTAACTGCTGCAGCTGTAGGCTCAGCGGCAGCTTCTGCCTTGATCAAGCTTCCAAATTTGGTGAAGAATTTATCAGATAGTGAAGTGGCTGTAGAATCAATCAGTCTTGAACCCAGCATTGCCAGTTTGCCGCCGATCTGGGCGTCAACATCATAGTCCATCTGGGTTTCGTTGGCGCTTAACGCTGTTAATCGAACGTCTGCCCCGCCCGTTGCAAATCCTACAAATCCGCCATTGCCTTTGCCCGATATGCGGTAGCTTTCAGGAGGGTTTAAGTCGCTTAAGGTCACCTCTCCTGCAAAATTGACTTTTACAGGGCCCACTGCGATGGTGACCGTGGCCTTAAATTCTGTGGGAGATACAACCTCAATTTTGCTGCAGCCTGGAATGCATTGACGCAAAATTACAGGATCGTTCAAACCCTTCCAAACGAGCTCGCGCGATGCCGGGATTATTTGTGTGCCAGTTAGTTTCATGTTGTGCCTCGAATATTATGCATGCCTAACTGCAACTGTTAAATCATACACGATACATACTGATGTTTTATCTTAAAAATAGCACTTAATTTACAATTGTCGCCTCAGTTGCAGCGCGCAACTCCGCTTCTGCCACGCCATTGGCCAGTTCAACAATTTTCAAACCGCCCGGCACCACATCAAGAACGCCCAGATTGGAAATGATGCGGTCAACCACAGCTTTTCCAGTTAAAGGCAGCGAGCAAGATTTCAAAACTTTGCTTTCACCCGCTTTGTTGGTGTGATCCATTACCACCACAACGCGACCAACGCCGGCCACCAAATCCATAGCGCCGCCCATGCCTTTAACGAGTTTTCCGGGGATCATCCAATTCGCCAGATCGCCATTTTCAGCCACTTCCATGGCACCCAAAATCGCCATCGCAATTTTGCCGCCGCGGATCATCGCGAAGCTTTGTGATGAGTCGAAGAATGCAGTTTGCGGCAGTTCGGTAACGGTTTGCTTTCCAGCATTGATGAGATCAGCATCTTCTTCGCCCTCAAACGGGAATGGGCCCATGCCCAACATTCCATTTTCTGATTGAAGCGTAACCTCAATGCCTTTTGGAATGTAGTTTGCAACCAGAGTGGGAATGCCAATGCCGAGATTCACATACCAGCCATCTTGCAGTTCTAACGCGGCGCGTGCCGCCATTTGGTTACGATCCCAAGGCATTATTGTTTCCTTTCATGGCGCGAATGCTTAAACGGCAAGCGCGCTCTCCTTCTTACGGGTGGTTCTCTGCTCAATGCGTTTTTCATGTTCACCCTCAATAATGCGGTGCACATAAATGCCGGGTGTGTGGATTGTATCGGGGTCGAGCGAGCCCAATGGCACAATCTCTTCCACTTCAGCCACGCAAATTTTGCCACACGTTGCAGCAGGTGGATTAAAGTTTCGAGCCGTTTTGCGGAATACGAGATTGCCTGATGGATCGGCCTTCCACGCTTTTACAATTGAAATATCCGCCACAATACCGCGTTCAAGAATATAAGTTTCACCGTTGAAGTCTTTGTGCTCTTTGCCTTCGGCAATCATCGTGCCCACACCTGTCTTGGTGTAGAAGCCGGGAATGCCAGCCCCGCCTGCGCGCATACGTTCAGCCAAGGTGCCTTGCGGGTTGAATTCCACTTCCAATTCCTTTGATAAAAACTGGCGCATGAATTCTGCGTTCTCACCCACATAAGACGACATCATTTTTTTGATTTGCTTGGTATCGAGCAATTGCCCAAGGCCAAAGCCGTCAACGCCGCAATTATTTGAAGCAACGGTTAGGCCCTTGGTGCCTGCTTTTTTAATGGCTGCGATTAAAAGTTCGGGAATGCCGCAGAGGCCAAAGCCGCCTGCTGCAATCAACATGCCATCAAACAAAATGCCCTCAAGGGCTGCATCAGCATCTTTAAAAATTTTCTTCATTATTATTCCTTCACACTGTGCGCAGGCCTAGTATTTCTTGGGCTTGTTTCCACGTTGCGACCGGCCGATTGTTCCGTTCGCAAATCTCAACAGCCCACTTTACCAAGGCTGTGTTAGAAGCGGCAAGCGTATTTTTGTCAAGCCAAGCGTTATCTTGCATGCCCGCCCCTGTGCATCAGGGGCAATGCGTCATATTCGGTGATGGTGATCAAAACAGCGGGTTGTTGGCTTTAGTTTGGCAAAGACCCAGTTATGCCAACATTAAAGCAGGCTCTTCTATGTAAGCTTTAAAAGCCATGAGCAATTCTGCTCCAACCGCCCCGTCCACTGCGCGGTGGTCGCAAGAAAGCGTGCATTCCATTAAAGTTTTCAAAACTGGAAGTTTGTTCACTGGCACAAATTGCTCAACCCCTGCCCCCACGGCCAAAATTGTGGCCTGGGGTGGATTGATGATGGGGTGAATTGTTCGACGCAAAACATGCCGAGATTAGACACTGCTGTGGTGCCGCCGGTGTATTCAGATTGTTGTAATTTGCGGGCGCGGGCACGTGCGCCCAAGTCTTTCATTTCAATTGAAATTTGCGACAGCGATTTGGTTTCAGCACTGCGCACGATCGGCGTGAACAGGCCGCCTTCAACAGAAACCGCTACACCCACATCGCTCGTACGGTGCTGCAGAATGCCAGCCTCTGTATAAGTTACATTTGCTGCAGGCACGCGTTGCAATGCAAGGGCCAGCGCTTTGATCACATAATCATTGACCGATAATTTCCATTTTGGCTTTTTGTCTGCATCAAGCGGCGCCTGCATATTAATCCGTTCGCGGATCATGATGAGTTGCGTCAAATCGCATTTGGCCGAAAGGTAGAAATGTCGAACGGTTTGTTGGTAAGTGTGAGGCACTGGGCGATAGTGCGGCGCATGCCGTCGAGGGGCTTTACATCATAGCTGCCAACTTCATACATTGCCATGGTGGCCGCAGCATCGGGTGCAGGAGTTGGAGCTGTAGCAGTTGCCGGAATAGCTTTATGCCCTTCAACATCCTGCGCGTGATCCGACCACGTGGGCCAGAGCCTTTGACACCAGCCAAATTCAATTTCATTTGCCGGGCCAAGCGCCGCGCTTAAGGTGTGGCACGAGTCCCACCAATTTCGTCATTCCCGCGAAGGCACGAATCCAGCTTGGACGAAATCGAGTCTGTTGGAAGTTGGATCTGCGCCTCTGCGGAAACAGCTGGCGTAGGTGCGGCCGCTTTCGTCTCCAGCACGGCTTCGCCCGCTGCATAAATCATCGCGACAACAGCACCAATGGATGGGTGTGGCAGCGCCAGTGCTGCTTGGAAATGATGCCCGTCGTCATATCCATATCGACTTTTGGCAGAATAACTGCAGTGGCCATTAGATGCGGCCCTGCACCAGATTGCGCAAAGCTTCCACAATGCCTTCCACTTGCGGCACGGCAGCCTTCTCTAAAATCGGGCTATAAGGAATGGGGCTTTCAGCGCCACCCATGCGCAGAATTGGCGCATCGAGATAATCAAATGCTTCGCTTTCAGCAATCAACGCGCTGATTTCAGCACCGATGCCAAGCGTCTTTACGCCTTCATAAATGCAGGCGAGGCGCGTGGTTTTTTTAACGCTGGTGATAATCGTTGTGGTATCAATCGGGCGGATCGAACGCAGATCAACCACTTCAACTTCAATACCTTCGGCTTTCAAAATTTCTGCGGCCTCTAAAGCTTTGTGCACCATGATAGCTGCTGCAACCACCGTCACATCACGGCCTTCACGGGCCACATGGGCTTTGCCGATGGGCGTTAGATAATGGCCCTCTGGCACATCGCCTTTCATTTTATAAAGCAGCTTGTGTTCAAAAATCAAAACCGGATCTGGATCTTCAATCGCGGCCAGCAACATGCCCTTGGCATCGGCTGGTGTTGATGGCTCGATCACTTTCAATCCGGGCACATGGGCAAACCAGGCTTCGAGGGATTGCGAATGTTGCGCGGCAGCGCCGGTTCCTGAACCGCAAGGCATGCGGAACACCACGGGCACATTCACTTTGCCTCCGAGCATATAGCGCATCTTGGCGGCTTGGTTGACGATCTGCTCCATCGCTAGTCCGGCGAAGTCAGAAAACTGAAATTCCAGAATGGGCCGAGAGCCGGCTACGGCAGCACCCACTGCTGCACCTGCCGTGCCGAGTTCTGCAATCGGCGTATCCATTACGCGATCTTCGCCAAATTTACGAACAAGATCGCCTGTAACACCGAACGCTCCGCCATAGACGCCGATATCTTCGCCCATGATAAACACACGTTCATCAGCTTCCATGGCTATTGAAAGCGCTTCGTTCAACGCTTGTGCAAAAGAAAGTTCGCGCATTATGCAATCTCCCTTGCGTAAACATCGCGGGTCACATCTTCTGGCTTTGGATCCGTACCACCGCGCGCAAAGTTAAACCCATCTTCGATTTCAGCTTTTGCATTGGCTTCCACCGCTGCAAGTTCAGAGGCCGTGAAAATGCCCAATTCAATCAACTCATTTGCAAAATGGGGAATGGGATCACGAGCTTTCCACTCTTCAATTTCTTCCTTGGTGCGATATTTATTACGGTCACTGCGCGAGTGGCCGCGCGTGCGGTAGGTTTTGCATTCAATCAATGTTGGACCTTCGCCGCGCCTTGCACGTTCAGTGGCAACAGCCATGGCTTCGGCCACATCGGCGATGTTGTTCCCATCCACAATCACGCCCGGCATATTATAGCCTGGTGCGCGGTCAGCAACATTGGCAATCGACATTGAACGCTCAGTTGAAACTGACATGCCATATTTATTATTTTCGCAAACATAAACGACTGGCAGTTTCCAGACGGCTGCGAGATTGAGCGACTCGTGGAATGCACCTTCGTTGGATGCGCCATCGCCAAAGAAACACACGGCCACGTCATCACGCTTTTGTTGTTTAATTGCCAGTGCTGCACCTGTGGCCAAAGGTAAGCCGCCGCCAACGATTCCATTTGCGCCGAGATTGCCTGATTCTGGATCAGCGATGTGCATCGAGCCGCCGCGCCCACGGCAATAGCCTTCTTCCTTGCCGAAAAATTCGGCGAACATATATTTGGCTTCTGCACCCTTGCCGATGCAGTGGCCATGGCCGCGGTGCGTGGAGGTGATGTAATCGGTTTTGCGAAGTCCCATTGTGATGCCGACAGCTGAGGCTTCCTGGCCGATGGAAAGATGCATTGTGCCGTGGGTGAGGCCGCGAATATATGACTCTTCAGCCATTTCCTCAAACATGCGCACAAGATACATTTTGCGCAGCGCTTCCTTCAACTGATCCGGCGAATTGTTGGCGTAAAATGGTCTTTGGTTTTTTCCGGCGGTGGATTTTTTAGGGGAGCTGCTCATCGGGCGTTTATCGTTTCCTACATATAAAAACGAGCGTGGCCGCGGGGGGAGAACCCGGGAGGAGAAGGCCACGCTGCTAGGTTATTAGTTATACTTTTGCAATTTTATAAGTCAATATGTAACAAAATGAGAGCTTGAAATCTGGGCACGTTCTTGTGGCCACATTTAAATGTTGTTTAAAACGCGAGCACAGCTAAAGATTGAAATATTGTTAATATAAACCTATAGATTGAAATCAATTCTAAGGCCCCTAACGGCCACGCACAGCCGCTTCGTGTGCTCGGGCTACCCACCCCACCACGAAAGGATTTAAACCCTTCTAACGGCTCTTAAAGTTGATTTAAAAGCTATTAAGTGAAATAATTATCAATATTGATCCCGAATGGCGGCAAGTTCAGCTGCCAGCTTCTTCACGTCACGCTCGCTCACTGCTGCTTGCATAGAATTTAAGCGCGGCAACAACAACGCCCCAACGATGGCGAAAAATTCATCATCGTCGACTCCTTTGATTGCACCGCCCTCCTCGGCCAGTAACAAAGCCAAGCAAGCAGTGGCACAAACTGCCACATTCGGATCGCCATCGCCCAAAAGCTTGCCATTATTTCGGAGCATACCATGACGCGCGATGGGTGCGGCCTCCACCAAGGCCAAAAGCGTTTCACTTAGAAACTCGAGCTTATCCTGCGAATTTGCCTTTGACGCCATTTCACGCCGTGCGGCATCAATGCGGTGCTCCAAAACCAAATAAGGCGGTTCGGCCCAGCGCGAGAGGATATTTTGGCAACTGCGGAAAAAATATGCGTTGAAAATCGGGTTTTCGACCAATTTATTATGCGTGATGGCAGTTTGCACTTCATCCATAAAACCGGCGGTAAATGGTGATGGCATTTTGCGCCAATTGGGCAGCAAAAGCCGGATCGAAAGATTTCCGCCTTTGGTCATCACGTCATCAACCACCCGGGCCAACCCTGCTACCAGCCGCGACAGCAATGTCGCGCGCCTCGGAAACGCCGTGCCCTGGCCATCAACGTTGCGCAAATCACGGACATAAAACTGTGCGGTTCGCAAACTGTCGCGGATGCCGGCCGCCATGCACCAGGCATGATCGGATAATCGTTCAGCAGTTTTGAAAGCAATACTCATAGCGCTAATTGAGCCTTGCCAGAGGCGCTTCGTCAAGCGATGATGTTGCCGCATGAAAACACCCTTAACAACTGACGCCGCCAAAATTGAAGATCTGACCCACGCGGCCAGACGGTTTCGTACAGTTTTGCAGATGTTCGAAACCAACTTGGAACTGTTGTTCAAGAATTCGTCGCTTTCAACTGTGGTGGATCATGCCGCATTGGCCACTGCATTTTCAAATTGGCGGCAGCGTTTCGACCAGACCAAATATCTTGCCGACACAAACAGGCATGATTTTGTTATTTTTGCCGCAGGCTTGATGCTTAAAGAATTAGTGGCTGCGGCCCCCTTGAAAACACAGCCGCGCCCTGCAAGCGAAGATGCCGCTATAACAACGCCAATTGACGAAGGGCTGGCGCGCTGGCCTGAGGGTTATGCTTACACCAGCTTTTGCCTTTCTGTGGTAGGCGCAATTTTACGCGAAATGGGCGAGACGGAACCTGAACATGGCGGACCAGCGGATGACCCAGCTTTTTGGGATACGTTTAAAGAAAACACTTTGGAAAGCCCTGCATCAGCAATCGCCTTCTTTGACCTTGTGTGCGGCCAAGAGCCAAACTGGGATGCGCCCGATGTGCCCTGGATGAGGAAGGCGCTCAAGCAAAATCGAGCGCTTTTAAAAAACTGATCTCAGCGAAGCCTAACGCCAGACGCGGCATCAAATACAAAGAGATTTTCTTTCTCAAAAGCCACACCTGCGATCTCACCAGCTTTGGCGGTGAAGTCTTTAGCAGCTTTGACGGCCACAAAATCCTTATCAATTTTGATTGTGACCAGCGTATGATCGCCAATTAATTCGGTGGTGTAGACTGTGCCTTTGATCGAGCCTTTGGTAAGGGCAACGACGCTGCAATCTTCGGGACGCACGCCGAGAACGGCGGAGGCCACCCTGCCTTTGACGGGTGTTTTGATTTTAGCGTCATGGGCCTTGAAGGTATCATCATCAAGCGAGCCCTTGATGATGTTCATCGGCGGTGAACCAATGAATTGCGCGACAAAGAGGTTCGCTGGGTTGTTGTAAATTTCCGAAGGGGTGGCGAGTTGTTGTAGAACACCTTTCTCCAATATCGCCACGCGGTGCGCCAGGGTCATCGCTTCAACCTGATCGTGAGTAACATAGATTGTTGTGATGCCAAATGATTGCTGCATGAACTTAAGTTCGGCGCGCATGTGGCCGCGCAGCTTTGCATCTAAATTGGAAAGCGGCTCGTCCATCAAGAACACCGAAGGCCTGCGGATGATGGCGCGGGCCAAAGCCACACGTTGGCGCTGGCCGCCGGAGAGCTCGCGGGGGTAACGATCCAGCAATTGATCAAGTTGCACTTGGGCCGCAGATTCGCGGATGGCCACATCCATTTCTGCCTTGTTTACTTTGCGCACTTTGAGTGGGAAGCCAATGTTTTCCGCCACTGTCTTATGCGGATAGAGCGCATAAGATTGGAACACCATTGAGATGTCGCGGTATTTGGGCAGAACATTTGTCACATCGCGGTCACCAATGCGCACGCGGCCTTCGGTTGCTGTTTCCAGGCCAGAGAGAATGCGCAGCGCTGTGGTTTTGCCCGAGCCAGATGCGCCAAGTAGAACGAGGAACTCACCGGGATTTACGTCGAGATTCAATTCTTCGAGCACTTTCACAGCGCCGAAGGATTTTTTGATTTTGTCAAACGAGACAGTGACGCCGGTTTTTTCGCTGGCCATGTTAATAACTTTCTATCCTTTAACCGCGCCGAGCAATACGCCCTTGGCAATAAATCTTTGCAAAAAAATCGCCATAAAAATCACAGGAATGATCATGACAACAATAACGGCGCACATTTCCCACCACAACGTGCCACGCTCGCCGGCGTTTTTGGCTGCCACCATAATGGGCAAGGTTTGCGCTTTTGATGTGGAAAGGAACACGGCGAAAAGATATTCATTCCAATTCAAAATGAGAGTGAGCAAAGTTGTTGCTGCAAGGCCAGGGCGGGTGAGCGGCAGAACAATATCCCAGAAAATTCCAAATCGTGTTGAGCCGTCGAGCTGGGCGGATTCCTCAAGTTCGATCGGGAGACTTGCAAAGAAATCATGCATCAACCAAACGACGATGGGCAGATTGGCCACGGCATAAATGATAATCAAAGCCAGGTGAGTGTCGAGAAGACCAACGGCTTGATACATCATGTAGACTGGGATGATGACCACGATGGGCGGCAGGATGCGCTGTGATATCATCCAGAACAAAATATCGCCATTGCCGACAGTTGCTGTAAAATGTTTGCCCAAACTGCGAGCCAATAAAAAGAACAGGACAAGGGCCACCGCCGCGGAAATGTACCAAGGAATGCCCGCATAAATTGTTGTCACAATGACCACGATGCACAGCACGACGAACATGACGATGTTGCCGAACTTTGGTTTGTATTGAATGCGGGCGAGCGCATAGGCCGCCATGCTGCCGATGGTGACGCAGAGGAAAGTTGAACTTATGCCGATGACAATTGAATTTGTAAAGGTTTGGTAGATTTTACAGATTTGCGGTTCCATCGGCGCTATGCGCAAAAACGGCGACAGGAGATAGATTGCAGAATTATAAACCAACAGAAAAAGCTGCCGCACAATTGCGTAACCATCACAGAATGGATCAGCATTCACCATGGTGTGCCACGCATCAAGCGTTGGATGAAAATCAACAAAGGGAATGAAATAAGGGCCGCTGTTTACAGTGTCGGCATCTTTGAACGCGGTAATTACAACCCAATAGATCGGGAATATCACAAAGGCCGACCAGAAGATCAACATGGAATAAGCCACGACCTTAGACACAGGCGACATTTTGCCAATGGCTGGCGATTCAAACAGGCGTTCAAACAGGCTGCGTTTGGTTTTTTCGAATTTGAAGGAGGTGTCGCTCATGCTTTGGCCTTTCGCAATTGCTTGAGCACCACATAATTGAAAAAGGACGAGCAGACCACGACGGTCAAGATAAGCAGCAGATAGGCCACGGCGGCCGATGAGCCCATGTCGTTTGAGCGCCAGACGAAGTAGGAGTGCAGCGAAATTGATTCTGTGGCGATGCCCGGCCCACCCGATGTCATGATGTTAGGAAGATCGACAATTTTAAATGCTTCAATCATGCGGATGAGGATGACGGTGACTGCGACTGGAACAATCTGCGGCCAGATAATTTCTCGGAAAATTTGAACGCTTGATGCGCCATCGACTTGGGCTGCCTCAACATGATCGCGCGATACATTTTCGAGGGCCGCCAACATAATGATAAAAACAAAGGGGATCCATTGCCAGCTGTCACCTAAAATCACAAACCAGCGCGACGCCCACGCATCGGATGACCAGGCCCAGTTTTTGAGCCCAACGAATTCCCAGAAGGGTTGGAATGGGCCTTTGGTGATATCGAGCACCATTTTGAAAGCATAGCCCACACCTAAGGGTGTGATCATCAGTGGAATGAAAAACAATACCCGGAAAAAACTTTTGCCTTTGATCGGCTGGGAACAGAGAAAGGCTAGGCCAGTGCCAATCAAGAATTGCAACGAGCAACCGACAATGACGTAAAATAACGTCGTGAGCAACGTGCCCCATTGGTTTCCTGACAGCAGAGTGCCAGCCAGAAGCCAAGTTATAAAAAGCGCCATGGAAGCAGAGATCAGGCGGCCAATCATACCGATCCAGGACGAGCCTGATTTATAGGAGTTATAAAGCCAGTAGATAACAGCTGCCAGGACGACGAGAATGAACAGCCAGCCAAAAACACTTACAGTTTCTATGCGACCGAGAAAATGCACACGTTCGGGGCCTGTGAACTCATTGAGAAAATTATCGAGCCCGACAAATTTGAATTTCAATCCGGTTCCAGAGAAATTCACGCGGCTTAATGCAAATAAAATTGAATAGAAGGTCGGGAAGATTGCGAAGATCAAAATCAGAGAAACGGCAGGCGCAATAAAAAATGTGCGCGAATGGCGATCAAACCATTCAGGCCAGGACTCGGTGTATGATAGATTTTTATTGGTCACGTCTTACAATCGATTCCTATCATCCACTATCTCTAACACCGTCATTCCTGCGAAGGCAGGAATCCAGCTTCTTCTTCAACATACTCGACTGTCAAAGCTGGACCCCTGCCTTAGCAGGGGTGACGGAATGAGAGGTGGAAGCAAAAAAATTAATCATGAAATAGCAGAAACAGGGTAGCTTTCGCCACCCTGCTTTAACTTCGACGATCTATTACTTGCTTGGGCCAAGTGCCAAGGCTTCAGCCGCGATTTGCTTATCACGACCGAAGTCTTCGGTGACTTTTTCCCAGCCAGCTTCAATGTTCTTCAGCGCTTCATCCACTGTGATTTCGCCAGCCATATAGCGGGCAAGTTCAGTATCTAAAACAACTGAGGTATATTTCTGGGCACCCGGGATTTTCATATCCGAGGCCATGTTGGGGTTGTTAATGGCACCGTTGATCGCGCCAATGTAGTTCTTGGCCAATTCTTCAGTCATGCCAGCTTTAACCCAAAGGGCAGTGTCCTTGAGTTGTGACAGGCGGTAGGGGTTATAGCCTGTTGCACCCACGGTCACGTCCACGCTAGATTGTGCAGACTGGTTCATGTAAGACAAGAATGCATAGGCAGCGTCCTTCTTCTTTTGATCAGCCTTGGCGTTGATTGCACCCGCCCAACCACCGAAGGCTGAGAATGGAGCATAGTTAATGCCATCCACCGCAAATGGAGCGTTTTCCTTGGATACGGGAACGAGCTTTCCGGTTTTGCGATCAAGCACTTCCTTGGAACCGACAGCGCCTACTGCAAAGATCAAATTTTTGACTTTTTCAGCGTCCTTGTCGAGCTGCAATGTACCTGGATCGCCCCATTCAATGAGCAAGCCACAACGGCCAGCCTTGAACAGGCCACGGGTATCACCGATGTCCATGTTCAATTCTTCAGGTGGGCCGTACTTTGAAGTTTCTTTGTAAATTTCGAAAGCTTTCTTCCAGCCTTCATTATTTACAATTGGCTTCATAGTGGCATTGTCAAAGTGGAAGCCTTGGGCGGTGCCCATAGTTTGCACGATCGGCGCAGCGATGGTTTGGATGGCAAAATATGACTGGGCATTGCGCTTCTTGAAGATGCAAGAGCCGTAATCTGGCTTTCCGTCGCCGTTCATATCTTGGCCATGGATCGCCTTAGCTACAGCGATATAATCTTCCCATGTCTTTGGTGGTTGCAAGCCAGCCTTCTCAAGCACGTCCTTGCGGTAGTAAACCATTTGAAAGTCGCCATCGAGTTGAACAAGCTTAAACTTGCCGCCGATCTTCATGCCGAAATCGCGGAAATAAGGGGCTATATCTGCGGTGTCGATTTTGGTGTCCTTGGCGATGTAAGGATCCAAGTCTTCTATGAGGCCAGCCGAGTCTAGTTCGACACCCCAGCCTGCTGCAATCGCGGCAACATCTATGGAGTTTGTCCCTGAGGTCCAGTCATTTTGCACCTTTGGAAAAATTTCTGCAAATGGCACTTCGGTGACCACGATCTTGGCACCTGTCATTTTTTCAAAATCGACGCCGCGATCCTTCAGCGGGCCTGCAATTACCGGGCCTGGGCGTGTGAGAATGTTAACGGTTACACCGTCAAATTCGCCAGCTTGAGCAGTGACGCCAAGTCCGGCAATCGCCGTTCCGCCCACAAGCATACTGGTTAAGAGCTTTCCTAACTTCATTGGATTTCCTCCCTCTATGGCGACCCCTTTATGGGTGCCGCACTTGTTTTTACGTTTCCATTCGTCTGGCTTCTTGTTTGGTCGTCCCGAGCGCCAGTAACCGGATAGATAGAATATGCACTGAAATAACAGTTTAGCAATGCTATCTTTTAAAAAAATATTTTGGCCCTAAAATTCCATGGCGACAATTTAGGCAATGGCGAATGGGGGTTATAATTTATGCTTTGTTGCCCTAGACTTGTCTAAACCATTGGAGACGTTGTTTTGTCGGCGCTTAAAAAAAACTTGAGCCAAACCAAGTGGCAGAAAACCGCCACGTATTTTGTGCTTTGGTTTTGGGTTTTGGTCTGTGTTTTTCCAATTTATTGGGTGGCTGTGACTTCGATCAAATCCGTGCCCGATATTGAAGGGCCGCCCAAATATCTGCCGTTTGTCGATTTTTCGCCGGTGCTTGATGCTTGGCGGTTCATTCTTTTTGATCATGCGGAAAACTTGGTGGCGAAGTTTTTTAATTCCTTGTTCATTGCCAGTGCCGCAACTTTACTCACACTTTTGTCTGGCACGATGTTGCTTTACGGTCTGTCTCGTTTCAGGCGTCCCAATTTAATTATGGGTTTCAATATCGTCAGCGTCATTCTGGCAACACGCATCCTTCCGCCGGTCATTGTTGCTTTGCCGCTCTATCTCATGGCCGCTGCAACCAATATGCTCGATAGCGTTTTTGCTCTGATTGCAATTTATGTGGCCGTTAATCTGCCCATCGCTATCTGGTTGCTGCACCCTGCCATGGGCACAAAGGCAACCGAACAAGAAGAAGCTGCTCAATTAGACGGAGCATCGCATTTTAATATTTGTTTTGGAATTTTGTTGCCGATGTTGAAAGTCAGTCTGATGGCAACAGGAGTCATCATATTTTTGATGTGCTGGAACGAATATATATTTGCGGTTTATTTGACATCCGATCATGCCCAAACTTTGCCGCCTTGGATGGTGGGGCAGCTTTCAATGAAAGAAGCGCAAGTTGGAGGCGGCGCTGAGGAAGTGGCGCATCTTTGTGCCGCAACAGTGTTTATGATTTTACCGACGCTGGCGCTGGCTGCATTGGCACGAAGGGTCTATCTTCGTCCAACTAAGTATTAGACAAATGACAGCCCGCTTTGCGCTTGCCTTCAACATATTCATTGATCAATTGCTGAAAACGAGTTTTGCCAAAGCTTGGGAAGTGCCCGCCATGGATGATGCTGACGGGTAAGGTGCGCAGGCTTTCGAGAGTGCCCACGTAATCTTTTATATCTGAATGATAAGCATCATCAATCAGCGGGCCATCGTAGATCACATCTCCAGACAGAAAAATTCCAGTCTCGTGTTCAAACAAACCGATTCCGCCGGGTGAATGTCCTGGTGTGTGGATCACTTCGATGGCGCGGTTGCCGAGATCAATCACATCGCCATGATGCAGCGTGCGACCGAGCTCAGCTGGTTTTACGCGGTATGCTTTTGTGTCCCATCCTTCGGGGATGGCATCAAACATGTCTTCTGTGGCGTAACGATCAGCTGCTGTGAGTTCATTGCGAGGGTCAACCAGGATTTGAGCTTCGGCGGCATGGACGGCGCATTTTCCAAATTCGTGATGGCAGCCGATATGATCGAAATGAGTGTGGCTGGCCACGCAGAGGAGTTCGCGTTCATTGACGAGCTTTACATGGTTGCGCAGGCTGAAATGGCCAAGACCGGAATCAAATAGCAGATCACGTCCGCTGCCGCGCACATGCCACATGTTGCAACGGAAAAAGGGTTTGATCCAAGGTTCATGGATGAGTGTGATGTCATCACTCATGCGGATGGTTTCATACCAATCTACAGCTTTGATCATCGCAAAAGTTTTACCATGTGATTTAAGGCGCAATCAAGCTGCACAGTTTGACCAATTGCCAGATCAGTTTCAGCAGCGGCGCGGATAATGAATTGGGTGGTATCTGATCTTGCCAGCACGCGCTTGTAGCTGCCTTGATAAACAATGTCAGTTATTGTTGCAGCACCTAATCTGCCTTTTGATTTTGCGATGGTAATATGTTCGGGCCTGATGGCGTGATCATTGAGGATGGTGCTTTCGCCCATGAAAGTGGCGGAGAAACGCGATGCTGGTTGGGCATAAACTTTTTCTGGTGTGCCTTCATCTTCAATGCGGCCATTGTTCATGACCACTACATAATCAGCCAGCGCCATGGCTTCTTCTTGATCGTGAGTGACGTGAATGAATGCCGTGCCAACGCGTTTTTGAATGGCTTTCAATTCATCTTGCATTTGGCGGCGGAGTTTCAAATCTAACGCGCCCAAGGGTTCATCGAGAAGCAACACTGCGGGTTCAACGATGAGCGCACGCGCCAATGCCACGCGCTGGCGTTGGCCGCCCGAAAGTTGATGGGGCTTTTTGTTTGTGGACTGAGCGAGGCCGACGAGGGCTAGCATTTCTTCGGCGCGTTTCGTTCGGGATTCATAATCAACACCCCGCATGCGCAGGCCGAAACCAACATTGTTTGCAACAGTCATATGCGGGAACAATGCGTAGTCTTGGAATACTGTGGCCGTGGGGCGCTTTGCGGGCGGAATGTTTGTGCAGTCTTCGCCATTGATCAGCACGCGGCCTGCACTTGGTTGCAGAAAGCCACCAAGGATCGAAAGCAGTGTCGTTTTGCCTGAGCCCGATGGGCCGAGCAGAACGGTGTAGCTTCCCGGCTTGATGGCTAGCGATACATCATCCAACGCTTTCGTCTGCGCAAAATCCCTCGACAGGTTTTGGATTGTGACGAGATCTTTCATGCTGGTCGTTTCCTGAACGCGAAGACTTCAAACAATATGGCCAGAAGCACTGATATACCAAACACAAGTGCACCCACCGCATTGGTTTTAGGGTTAAGGCCCGCGCGCAGCAGGTTCCATATTTCAACGGGCAATGTGGTATCAAACCTTGTGAGAAGAAATGAAATCACAAATTCATCCCATGAAAATGTCATTGATAAAAAGAAGCTGGCGAAGATTGCCGGCCATAATAATGGTGCAGTGATGAGGGACAGAACTTTCCATTCAGGTGCGCCGAGATCTCGGGCGGCGCGTTCCATGTTGGCTTGGTGGTCGCCCATCTGACTATAGATGATGGCAAAACACAAAGGCATATTGATCACCACATGGCCAATGCCAACCGCGAGCAATGATTTTGGAATGCCGATGCGGTTGAAGAATACGAGCAGGCCCATGCCGATGATTAAGTAGCTGATGGTGAGCGGTGCTGTGATGAGGCCGCGCATCAATGCCGATTTTGGCAAATGAAACCGTGCAAAGCCCCAAGCGGATAGGAAACCAATCAGCGTGGCCAAAGCTGATGTCGAAAGCGCTACGAGGACGGAGTTAACCAAGCCTGCGACCAATCTCTTATCGGCCAGAACGGCGGCATACCAGCGCAATGAAGGCCCGTTAAATGGTGGGATCGGAAACAGCGAGGCTTGGAACGAGAAGAGCACAAGTACAAACACGGGTAAAAAGATGAAGCCGTAAATGAATGCCGCATATATTGTGGATGTAATGCGCAGCATCATGTGCGCTCAATCTTTAGCCATCGGGCGCAGAACAGATAAGCGACCGTGACGACCACCATGAGGATAATTGAGAGTGCTGAGGCCGATGAAAAATCACCGCGTCTGCCGATTTGCATCATGATCAATTGCGGCATGAGCAATTCATTATTACCGCCTAAAATTTGTGGTGTGATGTAATCACCGATGGCCAGCACGAAAGTCAGAAATGCGCCGACCATGATGCCCGGCAGCGTGAGCGGCAGCACGACATGGATAAAGCTGCGAATTGGCCCTGCCCCCAAATCTGCAGCAGCTTTGCGGTAGTTCGGGCTCAATTGTTTTAAGTTTGCATAGATCGTCAGTGTAAGGAGCATTACAAAGAAATGCACAAAGCCGATCACAGTTGCGCCGCGCGTGTTGGCCAGTTGCATGGGTGCCTGCAGGATTTCGAGATCAACTAAGGTTGTGTTCACAAGGCCTTTTTCTGACAGTACCAAAAGCCAGCTGTATGATCGCACAACATAAGATGTCCAGAAGGGCAACACGGCCAAAGTAAGAGCAAGGCGTTGCCAGCGTTCGGGCACAATATCAGCCAAAATCCATGCAAAGGGATAGGCCAGAAAAATTGAAATGATGGTGACGAGGCCTGTTACTTCGAGTGAGTTAAATAGCGCATAATAATAGCTGGGGCTGTTGAAAAACTGAGTGTAGGAGGCAAGCGAAGGGCCACTGCCATCTTGGGGATAAAAGCTGATCGCCAACATTGCCGCAAACGGCAAGACGAAGAAGGCCAGCGTCCATCCCAACGCGGGACTGACGCTGGCCCACGCCGCGCGATGCTGGGGGAGTATCACACGGATTCCTATTTGGCCTGAATCATTTCAGTCCAAAGATCTTGCATCTTTTTATCCAGCGCTTCGTTTGGTGCTGGATAGGCTTGCGCACGCTTCAAGAAATCTGGCTGTTCAGCAAAGCGCAAGATTTTCTTTTGATCGTCGTTAAGCGCCGCCTTGGTGTTAGACGGCATACCCCAATAGCAGCTTGATGTGGCAAGGCGGGCTTGGCCTTCTGGGCTCATGATATACTGAATGAACTTCAAGGCCATTTCTTTATTGGCGCTGTCTTTGAACATGGCCAAGGATTGCGACCAGAGAACCGCACCTTCTTTTGGAATTGAGAAATCAAGCTCTGGCTTATCCTTAGCGATGCCCGCAGTTACCCACTCGCCGCCGCCGACTAGAATATCAGCCTCGCCTGTGGCCAATGCTGTCTGGCTGGAGGCCACGTCGGTTACGGCTTTGGCATTGGCTTTCATTTTGGCCAACACTTCCTTGATTGCTGGAAGATCGGCTTCGGTGAGTTCCGAAGTTTTCTTGCCGATCGACATTGCTGCCATGCCGATGACTGGCAGGTAATAATCATAAATCGCGATGCGGCCTTTGTATTTGTCGCTGGTCAAAGCGGCAAGCGAATTCATATCGGCGGGATCAACCTTGGTTTTATTGAAACCAATCGTGTTGTAACCAAACTTTTCAGTAATGCCATAGCGTTTGCCGTCCATCACTGTGCTTGAATCCATTTTCACTTCTGGAAACAAATCAGCCATTGGCAATTTATCTTCGGGGAGTGGTTCAAACAAATTCTTTTCAACGCCACGGTGAATGTCAATTGAGTCGATTACCATCACATCCCAATCACCGGGCTTGGATTGATCGACGAGTGCAAGGCCAGCGCCTGTGCCTTCGAATTCTTTAACGTTCACTTTAATGCCATTGGCATCTTCAAAGGGCTTCAGCAAATTTGGATCGGAATGATCGCACCAGACAAGCGCGTTTAAATCAGCAGCGACAACGTTCGTCGTGGGCAATGCGGTCAATAGTAACAGCGCAGCAAAAGATACGCCGGAAAATTTCGATAACAACGATTGTGTTTTCATTTTTCCCACCCTTGTTTGAATTTTTTCGAAATTTGAACCAATTCAATATTTGAGTCAATTCAAAAATTCTGCTATGCGGAAATGATGACCGGACTTCGTGCCAAGCAGAAATTTTCTCGTAACAACCGTATCTTAGAAGCGGCTTCGGTTCTTTTTCGAAAGTCTGGCTATGAGGCGGCAAAGATCGAGGCTATCGCCGAAGCTTCGGAAGTATCTACTGGAACCATTTATAACTACTATAAAAATAAGGGTGACTTGTTAGTGGCGATTGTTTCAATGGAAGTAAACGAGGTGTTGCAAGCGGGAGAAGCGTTGCTGGAGCACCCTCCCCTGGATGCGATTAAAGCGATGAATGCTTTGGTTGATATCTATTACAAACATTCGTTGGTTTATCTCAGTAAGGAAATGTGGCGGGTGGCGATTTCGATTTCGACGCAACAGCCTTCCAGCCCTTTTGGAATTGCATATTCAGAATTGGATAGCGCTTTGGTCAAGCAGACTTGTGCTGTGATTGAGAAGTTGCAGGCGCTGAAGTTATTGCGCACGGATGTAGACGCAAAAGTGGTTGGCCAAGTTGTTTTCAATAATTTGAACATGATGTTCATGGGCTTCATCAAGGACGAAGAGATGCAATTGCAGAAACTGCGCCGGATGGTGCATGGCCAAAACCGCGCGATGTTAATGCCGCTGGTTTAGAACAACGACAAAACTACTCCATTCTCGCAATCATCGCATCCAACATCTTGGCCATGCCGCCTGTTGCGAATGGTTTAGCTGATACGAGATCGGCTTTTGCGGCCGCAGCGTTGCCCATGCGCATGAGATATGTTGCACGCAGAATGTAAACTTCTGGTTTGTTGGGTGATGCCGCGACACCTGCATCAAAATCAGCAAAGGCACCTTTCTCATCCTTCAAAATGATCTTGGCTTCGCCGCGCGCAGAATAGGCCACGCCGAGTTTCGGGTCAGACAGAACGGCGCTGGTGAAATCTGCCACGGCTTGCGCATTTTTGTGGAGCACGAGATTGATGCGGCCACGGTTATAGGCGGCTTTGGCATTGTTGGGGTCAGCATCTAATGCGGCATCGAAGGCTTTTAATGCTCCGCCCACGTCTTTGGCGGCCAATGCGGCTTCGCCTTGTTTTACCAAGTCATCGGAAGGTGCGCCCCATGTGGGTGAAAAGCTCAACGAGAAAAGTAAAGCCGCATAAATTGTTTTATTCACGCTGTTAAACCCATCTGAAAATGCAAATCGCATAGACAAGGCAAACGGCTAGCCCTGCCCAAATATTTTCGCTGACCCAACCCACCCAACCCAGCATAATGAAACAGCTGCCGAGGATGCTGATGAACAGGCGGTCACCGCGGGTTGTGTCTAAACCAAATGCCCCGTGGCGCGGGCCACCACCGGGCACGTAATATTCCCACACACCCATGGCGGCGATGAGCGCAAAGATGCTGATGAAGAATGCGGCGGTTGGCCATGTCCACGCCATCCATGAAAGATCAAACATGATAGCTCCCTAAACGCGGCCTAGGGCAAAGCCCTTGGCGATGTAGTTGCGGACGAAATAAATGACGATAGCACCGGGAATAATTGTGAGCGCACCAGCGGCGGCCAGCAATCCCAATTCATAACCGGAAGCACTCGCGGTTTTTGTCATGATTGCGGCAATTGGTTTTGCGGCAACGCGGGTTAAGTTTTTTGCCAGCAGCAACTCAACCCATGAGAACATGAAACAGAAGAAGCAGGCCACGCCAATTCCGGCGGCAATTGTGGGGATAAAAATGCGCACGAAGAAACGCGGGAAAGAATAACCATCGACAAAAGCTGTTTCATCCAATGATCTCGGAATGCCTGACATAAAGCCTTCCAAAATCCACACTGCGAGGGGAACATTAAACAAGGTATGTGAAAGGGCGACGGCCCACGGCGTATCGAACAAACCTACATCCGAGTAGAGTTGATAAAAGGGCAAAACAAACACCGCCGGTGGTGCCATGCGATTTGACAGCAGCCAGAAAAATAAGTGTTTGTCCCCTAAGAACCGATAACGCGAAAATGCATAGGCGGCGGGAAGTGCCACGGTGACTGATAACACCATGTTGATCAACACATATTCGAGCGAATGGACATAGCCCATGTACCATGATGGATCGGTGAGGATTTTCTCATAGCTTGCCGTTGTGAACTCATGTGGCCAGAGCGAGAAGCCGCGCAGAATTTCATTCGTGGTTTTGAATGACATGTTGAGCAGCCAATAGATGGGCAACATCAAAAATATGATGTAAAGAATTGTGACGGATCGTTTGAAATAGGTCACTTTAATTCTCCTCGTTCTTCATCATCAAAGTGTAGAAGAGCCATGACACTGTGAGGATGATCAGGAAGTAGATGATGGAGAAGGCGCCGGCATGGCCAAAGTCGAACTGGCCGATAGCTGTCTTCACCAAATCAATCGACAAGAATGTTGTGGAGCTGCCGGGGCCGCCACCTGTTAACACTATGGCTTCAGTATAAATCATAAATGAATCCATAAACCGAAGCAGCACGGCAATGGTGAGCACATGCTTTAGTTTTGGCAACTGGATGTAACGAAACACCGCCCAAGGTTTTGCGCCATCCACCTTCGCTGCTTGGTAAAACGCATCAGGGATTGAAACGAGTCCTGCATAGCACAGGAGAACCACTAATGATGTCCAATGCCATACGTCCATCAGCACAATTGTGAACCAGGCGGCATAGGGTTGGCGCGTGTAGTTGTATTCAATGCCAAGCGCATTGATAGCTTTGCCGAGCAAACCAATATCGGGCAGCGCCATAATGTTCCACATTGAGCCCACCACATTAAATGGGATCAGCAATGGCAAAGACATGAGCACGAGACACACAGAAACCCATGGCCCTTTTTTAGGCATGGTGAGCGCTATGCCGAGGCCTAATGGAATTTCAATAGCGAGGACGAGCGCGGAAAAAGCAATCTGCCTGAAGAGTGCGGCGTGAAAGCGTTCTTCATGAAGGATTTCTTGAAACCACCTCGCGCCCGCCCAACTGAAAACATTATCGCCGAAGGTCTCTTGAACGGAATAGTTGACAACTGTCATCAGCGGGATGAGAGCGTTGAAGGCCACCATGATGAACACGGGCAAAACCAGCCACCAGGCTTTGTTGTTTACAGTTTTGGCACTCATGATCTGCTCCCTGCAATCCAGCCATCGGCATAGATTTGAGTGTGGTCGGGATCGAAGGCGAGGTTTACTTTTCCGGTGGGGATGGATTGGTTTTCAGGAACAAGAAGTTTGATGGATGAACCAGCGGCCCGGGTTTCAACAATGCTGAAGCGGCCTGCGTCTGCCACTTTTACAACCTCGGCGGGGATGCCCGATTTTGCAAAGCTGACAAATTCGGGGCGCACGCCGATTTCTAATTTTTGGCCACTGCCCTTATACGTGTTTGCACTTTTTACATCTTGGCCTGCAAAGGAAGCTTTGCCGCCTTTCACTTCACAGGGCAAAACATTCATGCCGGGTGAACCGATGAAGTGGCCCACAAATGTGTGGTTTGGTTTTTCGAACAATTCAATGGGCGTGCCGATTTGTACGATTTCACCATTGTTCATGACCACGACTTGATCAGCGAAAGTGAGCGCCTCGGTTTGATCATGCGTCACATAAATCATGGTACGCTTGGTGCGTTGGTGGAGTTCTTTGAGTTTTGAACGGAGCTGCCATTTCAAGTGAGGGTCAATCACTGTCAATGGTTCATCGAACATGATGGCAGATACGTCGGCACGCACCAGGCCACGTCCCAAAGAGATTTTTTGTTTGCCGTCGGCTGTGAGGCCTGAAGCGCGTTTGTGCAGCGTTGATGATAAATCCAACATGCCTGCAATTTCTTTAACGCGTGGGTCGATAGCACTTTCAGACATACCACGATTGCGCAGTGGAAATGCGAGATTGTCGTAAACCGTCATCGTGTCGTAGATCACAGGGAACTGGAACACTTGAGCGATATTGCGGGCTTCGGGGCTGAAGCGGGAAACATCGACACCATCAAACAGAATTTTGCCTTCGGTGGGAACCAGCAAGCCTGAAATAAGGTTGAGCAATGTGGTTTTGCCACAGCCTGATGGCCCAAGCAGAGCATATGCGCCGCCATCGGCCCAATCGATAGATAATTTCTTGAGAACGTAATCTTCATCATGATCGACATTTGGAAACGGCAAATAGGAATGGCGCAAATTATCGATTGAGATTTTGGCCATTATGACACCAGCCGGTTGTTGGCATCAAAGAACATGGCTTGATCCAAATCGACATAAAGTTTTGCGGTTGAACCGATCGGCATGGAGTGAATTCCGTGAGACTGTGAAATCCATGTGCTCTCATCCACGCGGGTGTGGATTACGCTTTCTGAACCCGAAATTTCAGTCACCAAAACTTGGCCATCGAAGCTGCTTAACGTGGTTCCGGTTTTGGTTGGCGACACGTTGTAAGGACGAATTCCAATTGTATAATGACCATCTGCAAGTTTTGCTGCGCCCTTGCCCGCTGGCCATTTTTGATTGCCAAAAATGACGATGTTGTTGCCGCGCTTTTCGATTTTCGCGGTGTTCATTGGTGGTTCGGAAAAAACTTGCGCAGTCAATAAATCCTGCGGTTTGCGATAAGTTGTGGAAGTTGGACCGAATTGGGTGATGCGGCCTTCGTTCATGGTGGCGGTGTTACCACCAAATAGCAGGGCTTCATTTGGCTCGGTCGTTGCGTAGACAACAATTGCATTGCGATCTGCAAACAGCTTCGGCAATTCGTCGCGTAATTCTTCGCGTAATTTATAATCGAGATTTGCGAGTGGTTCGTCGAGCAATATAAGGTCACTGTCTTTGACTAAAGCTCGGGCGATTGCTGTGCGCTGTTGCTGGCCACCCGAAAGTTCAGAGGGCTTGCGTTTCAGCATTGGGCTGAGGCGCAAAAGTTCGGCAGCCTTGTTCACGCGCTGGTCTATTTCATCAGCGCCCATTCCGGCCACACGCAACGGCGAAGCAATGTTGTCGTAGACATTGAAATTTGGGTAATTGATGAATTGTTGATAGACCATTGACACATTGCGCTTTTGCACAGCTGCATTCGTTACATCCCGGCCATTGAAAAAAATCTTGCCGCTGGTTGGTTTTTGAATACCGGCCATCAGCTGCATCAACGTGGTTTTTCCTGCAAGCGTTGTGCCGAGCAACACGTTGAAACTGCGGGGTTCCAGCTTCAACGAGGTTTCATAAATATGGGTGTCAGCACCCACTCGTTTGATAATATTTTGAAGTTCAAGCGACATGGCGCTCAGCATTACCTTAAAAATGAAGGGGTACCGAAAAGATCACCGAGGTGTGTGACTTTACACACCTCGGCTACGTTTAGGGAGGAGACGTTCACTATTGTTATTGCGAAGACCAGCGCTTGATCAGCTCATCATAGGCGATTGTTTCACCCTTTGGCTTTTCATTGTCGAGCTTGGCCCATGGCGCATGGTCCTTGCTCAGCATTGTTGCTGGATCTTTCTTTTCAGCTAAACGTGGGCCGCAATCATGGTAGGTGTGGTTGGCTTTGTCTGCCGCTTCCATACGTCCCATAACAGTGTCCATTTGTTCGGCCAAACGGTCCATAGCTTGTTGAGCTGTGAATGCGCCTGAGTTGATATCGCCAATGTTTTCCCAGAACAACTGAGCAAGCTTTGGATAATCAGGAACGTTGATGCCTGTTGGTGACCAGGCCACACGGTCAGCAGAGCGGTAAAACTCAATCAAACCGCCAAGGTTTGGCGCACGTTCGGTGAAGGACTTGTGACGCACTGTCGAGTCGCGAATGAAGGTTAAGCCCACTTGGCTCTTCTTCACGTCAACTGTTTTGGAGTCCACAAACTGGGCATAGAGCCAAGCTGCTTTCCTTGCGGGCAAAGGTGTGGAGTTAAACAATGTCCACGAACCTACGTCCTGGTAACCGCGTTGCGAGCCCTCTTTCCAATATGGGCCATGTGGTGATGGAGCCATACGCCACAATGGTTTGCCCGCATCATCAACTGTATTGTTGCCGTCTTTCTTTGAAGCAACCATTGATGCTGTGAATGCTGTGTACCAGAAAATCTGCTGGGCCACATTGCCTTGGCTGAGTGCTGGCAAAGATTGATAGAAATCCATATCTGCCGCAGATGGTGGTGCATATTTGCGCAACCATTCATCCCACTTCGATACGGCATAAACTGCAGCTGGTGAGTTGGCACCGCCACCGCGTGCAACTGATGCACCCACGGGATTGCACGAATCTTTTTCCATGCGAATACCCCACTCATCAACCGGCCTGCCGTTTGGTTGACCAACGTCAGCTTCACCAGCCATCGATAGCCAAGCGTCAGTCATACGCCAGCCAAGATCTGGTGCGCGTTTGCCGTAATCCATATGGCCATAGATTTTAACACCATCAATTTCTTTCACATCTTCTGTGAAGAATTGAGCGATATCTTCATAAGCAGACCAGTTTACTGGCACGCCAAGATCATAGCCATATTTCGCTTTGAACTTTTCTTTCAGATCAGCACGCGCAAACCAATCCGCGCGGAACCAGTAAAGATTTGCGAATTGTTGGTCGGGCAGCTGCCACAATTTTCCGTCTGGGCCTGTGGTGAATTTCAAGCCCATGAAGTCTGGCAGATCGAGACCGGGGTTGGTCACGTCTTTGCCGTCACCAGCCATCCAGTCGGTCAGGTTGATCGCACTTTGCAAACGAGAATGCGTGCCGATCAAATCCGAGTCGTTGATGTAGCCATCATAGAGATTACGGTTAGTTTGCATCTGGGTTTGAACAGCTTGCACAACTTCGCCTTCACCAAGAATCTGGTGGTTTACCTTAATGCCAGTGATTTCTTCAAAGGCCTTTGCCAAGACTGTCGATTCATAGGTGTGCGTTGGAATTGATTCAGACAGGACGTTAATTTCCATGCCTTTGAATGGTTCGGCAGCTTTGATGAACCATTGCATTTCTTTCATCTGATCATCAGTTGAAAGTGTTGATGGTTGGAATTCTGAATCAATCCATTTCTTTGCTGCGGCTTCATCCGCATAGCTTGGGCTGGCGAGCATAAATAATGCTGCGGCTGCCGTTGCCATAAGCTTCATTTTCATTGGGATCCTCCATTGGAAAAATTTTCACTCTTGTTTCCAGAGCTGAAAGCACCATTAAACGAAACAAAACGAACGTCAATAGCAAATATAACGAAAGAGTTGTGCGTTGCAACGAAGATTATCGCACTGCAATGTTGCATAATTCGAAAAAAAGTGAAACTATGTGAATCTGTCGTCATTTTCACTTGCGATTGTGGCGGAAGGGTTCAAAGCCCTTTGGAAACCGAAAACTGAATGATTTGAGATGCTTGTTTTAACCCCGCGCCAATCACAAATTTTGAATTTTGCTCGTCAAGCCGGCAGTGTGCTGGTGGACGATTTGGCAATCCGCTTTGATGTGACGCCACAAACAATACGCAAGGATCTGAACGAACTTTGCAACAACCGCTTGTTAGCGCGCACCCATGGCGGAGCGATGCTTTCATCCGGTGTGCAGAACATGGCTTACGACTCGCGGCGGCAAATTGCGGCTGGTGAAAAACAATCAATTGGTCAACACGCGGCAAAACTTATTCCTAATAATTGTTCTCTCTTTATCAATATCGGAACAACCACAGAAGAGGTGGCCCGCGCTTTGATTCATCATGAAGGGTTGTTGGTGATCACCAATAATATTCATGTGGCTACTATTTTGATGCCCTACCCTAACATTGAAGTGATGATCGTGGGTGGCATGGTGCGGCGAACGGACGGCGGCATTATTGGCGAACAAGCAATTGACATGATCGGTCAATTCAAAGTCGATCATGCTGTAATGGGTGTTTCAGCGATTGATGACGATGGTGCATTGCTGGATTTCGATTACCGCGAAGTGCGCGCTGCACAAGCGATTATGCAAAATTCACGCAATGTTATTTTGGTTTCCGATAACATGAAATTTTCGCGCTCTGCACCTGTGCGCATTGGCCATATCTCACAAGTGGACATATTTGTGACTGATACACAGCCGCCTGATTCAATTATTGAACTATGTAAACACAAAGGCGTGCAAATTGATGTGGTGGTTGCTCAATCCCAAACTAGCATCGAAGCGTTAGCATCATGATGTATGATCTTTTTATTATTGGTGGCGGCATAAACGGATGTAGCATTGCGCGCGATGCGGCGGGGCGCGGCATTAAAGTGTTTCTGGCAGAGATGAATGATTTGGCGTCGGGCACATCATCAGCATCAACAAAACTTATTCATGGCGGCCTTCGATATCTCGAACATTATGAATTTCGATTGGTGCGAGAAGCGCTGATTGAACGCGAAGTGTTGTTGAAATCAGCGCCCCATATCATTTGGCCATTGCGGTTTATCTTGCCGCATCACCAGGGCCTGCGTCCGCGCTGGCTGATCCGTTTAGGTCTGTTTATGTATGATCATTTGGGTGGCCGCAAAATATTGCCGCCGACGCGCAGTGTTGATTTGACGACGGATGCTACGGGCAAGCCGCTGAAAGAGGAATTCACGAAGGCATTTGAATATTCCGATTGCTGGGTGGAAGATTCACGGTTTGTCGTTTTGAATGCGCGCGATGCGGCAAACAAAGGTGCCGTAATTCGCACGCGAACTAAAGTGCAATCAGCGCGCCGGATTGATGGCGGGTGGAGTGTTGATATTATTGATGGCGACGGCAAAGCAGAAACGATTGAAGCCAGAGTTTTGTTGAACTCTGCCGGGCCATGGGTGAGCGAAGTTTTGAGCACAGTCATTGGGCGCAGCGACCCTGATAAAATTCGCATGGTGAAGGGCAGTCATTTGGTGGTCGATAAACTCTATGACCATGACCGCTGTTACATTTTTCAAAATGTTGATGGGCGCATTTGCTTTGCTATTCCATATGAAAATAATTTCACTTTGCTTGGCACAACGGATGAAGACCTTGAGGGCGATCCTGGAAAGCCAGAAATCTCTGAGACAGAAACTGAATATATGTTGGCTGCTGTCAGCGAGTATTTCAAAAAGCCTGTGACGCGCGCTATGGTGCGGTGGGCGTATTCCGGCATTCGCCCGCTTTATGATGATGGGGCCAGCAAAGCGCAGGAAGCCACGCGTGATTATGTTTTGAAGATTGACCAACCTGAAGGTCAAGCGCCTTTACTATCTGTATTTGGCGGCAAGATCACCACGTCACGCAAATTGGCCGAGCACGCGCTTGAAAAATTGGCGGCGTTTTTTCCAAATGCCAAAGCGCCATGGAACCGCGATGCAAAATTGCCCGGTGGAGATTTGGCCGTAAAAGATGTTGAAAACTTTATTGCAGAAAAACAAAAGGCTTATTCATTCTTGAAACCTGCCAATGTGGTGCGGCTGTTTAAGGCTTATGGAACTGATATTGATAAGATTATGGATGGAGCTCGCTTTGCGAATGATTTGGGGAAATTTTTTGGGCCTGTCAGTGAGCGCGAAATCAAGCATCTTCGCGAGAACGAATGGGCTGTGACTGCTGATGATATTTTATGGCGGCGCTCGAAGCTGGGGTTGCATATGAAGCCTGAAGAGCAAAAAGCACTCAAAACCTATATGGATAAAAAATAGAATTGCGCTGGTTGCGCCATTTGGTTTAAATGTAACTATGGATAAAATCTGGATTGGCACAAGCTGGAAGATGAATAAGCTGCGGGCGGATGCGCAGGCTTTTTGCACCGCGCTTGCCGCGTCTCCCTTTGCTAAATCGTTGCAAGTACAACCCTTTATTATTCCACCTTTTCCTTATATTGCAGAAGCTGCTTTGCTTTTGAACAACAGTGATGTTTTAGTCGGTGCGCAAAATATGCATTGGCAAGATAAGGGCGCGTGGACAGGTGAGATTTCGCCGCTGATGCTAGTGGATTGTGGCGCCAGGATTGTGGAGATTGGCCATAGCGAGCGACGCGCTCATTTTGGCGAGACGGATGAGACAGTGGCGCTTAAGACAGCGGCGGCCGTGAAGCATGGGCTGATTGCACTGGTGTGCATTGGTGAAACGAAAGCGGAATATCATGCGGGTCGTACGGCGGAAATTTTGGAACATCAGACACGTATGCTGCTGCGCGACGTACCACGCGAGTTGGCTGATAAAGTTATGATTGCTTATGAGCCTGTATGGTCCATTGGCGAAGGCGGAACGCCGGCCTCGCCAGAGTTTGCACAAGAGCAACATGAGAAGATCAAGCAGGTGACGAAACACGTTCTTGGCCTGCCTGTTAAATTGCTTTATGGCGGCAGTGTTAATGCAGCAAACTGTGTGGCGCTTGCTGGTCAACGCGATATTGACGGATTATTTATCGGACGTTCAGCTTGGGATGTGCAGGGGTATCTCGGTATCATTCGATCGGTTCTGGAATCAAAGGGAGTTCATTGATGAAAATTGCATTGGGTGGCGATAGCGCTGGCAAGCCGTTGATTGATGTGATCGAAGCGCATCTCAAAGCCCAGGGGCAACATGAAATTATCAATATGAGTGAGAGCGGATACTATGCCGATCTATCGGTAAAAGTTGCAGGCGCCGTGATGGATGGTTCGGTGAACCGGGCTATTTTATGTTGCGGCACGGGCATTGGTGTTTGCATTTCGGCCAATAAAGTTCCTGGCATTCGCGCGGCCTTGACGCATGATACCTACTCAGCAGAGCGCGCTGCGAAGTCAAACAATGCGCAAATCATAACTATGGGTGCGCGGGTGATTGGGCCAGAATTGGCTAAGGCAATTGTCGATATGTGGCTGGCCAGCGAGTTTGACCCCAAGGGGTCATCGGCAGATAATGTGGCGGCGATTGATCGGCTGGACCGCGTTAAAGCTTAAATGCTTATGGCGTCTCTGAGGTTTGCAAAATAATCATCATTGCCCACCTGGCCACCCTTCCTGGCGATCTCCAAGCCGTTGAACATCGTATCGCTGCTGAATGCTGCGCACTGCGTTGAGCCTTGGAGTTTACGCGAGCGGAAATTTAGTGATCAATGCCGAGATGTTGATTAAATTACTGCTCTCCAGTCCAAATCCCATAACCATCCTTCATGCGCACGCGCACGCGTTCGATTTCTTCATCCGGGAGAATAACAGGTTGGCCCAATTGCAAGGCTAAGTAATATTGCTTGGCTAGGGTTTCGAGTTCGACGGCAAGCCACATCGCCTTATCTAAATTTGAGCCAACTGCGATCATCCCATGCGTGCCCATGATGCAGCCCGCGCGGCCAGCCAAGGCTTTCACAACATGGGCCGACAATTCCTTCGAACCGAACACTGCGTAATCAGAACAGCGAATGTTTGGTCCGCCAAAAGCTGCAATCATATAATGACAGGCAGGAATATCTTTGCGCAGCATCGAGAGAACGGTGGCATAGGTGGAATGCACGTGCACGATTGCATTCACATCTGGACGCGCTGCATAGATATCAAAATGAAAACGCCATTCTGTGGAAGGCTTGTAGGGGCCAGAATATTCGCCATATTTGCCGCCAAAGGGAAGCAGAGCCAGATCATCGGGCTTCATGGTTTCATAAGCACGCGAGGTTGGCGTTATCACTGCGCCTTCATTGGTGCGCACGCTGATATTGCCGGAAGTACCTTGATTGAGGCCAGTTCGATTTGATTCTTGGCACGCATCAATAATGGCTTGGCGTGTTACTTCTGAGTTTTCTGCAATCACTTTGTATCCCCTTCTACATAAAGGCTTAAAGTGTCGGCGACAGTCGTGTCAAACAGTATAGCTGTGCACTATCCGGTTATTCTTGTTTTACAGTGCGGGCGGTGCTTACATTGCTCGAAGTAGAATTGTAACAGAGGAGAAAAATATGAAATTATTTAATCTTAAATCACTTCTGGCGGGGGCTGCTGTTTTTGCATTAATGACCAGTGCTGCATTTGCAGCAGGCACATGGAACCGCGGTGCGAATGGCGATGTGCAATCGCTTGATCCACACAAGACCGCGACCATTGAAGAAGCCAACATTATTGGCGATTTGTTTACGGGGCTTGTGGCCGTTGACTCTTCGGGCAATACCATTCCTGGCGCTGCTGAAAGCTGGACAGTTTCTGCCGATGGCAAAGTTTACACGTTCAAAATGCGCAAAGAAGGAATGTGGTCTGACGGAACGCCAGTGACGGCAAAGGATTTTGTGTTTTCGATCCGCCGTGTGGTCGATCCTGCAACAGCCTCGGAATATGCATCAATGGCATTTCCGGTTTTGAATGCCGAGCAAGCCAATGGTGGCAAGGCCAAGCTTGAAGATGTGGGCGTTAAAGCCATTGACGATTTGACGCTTGAGATTACGCTGAAGGGGCCAACGCCTTACTTCCTCGAAATGCTGACGCACCAAGCCATGTATGGCGTGTCGGAAGCGAATGTTAAGAAGTTTGGCAATGACTTTGTGAAAGCTGGAAATCTGGTTTCCAATGGTGCTTTTACGTTGGCAGAAAATGTTCCAGGTGATCACATCAAGCTCGTAAAGAATCCAAAGTTCTTTGATGCTGCAAATGTTTC
>JAYTSN010000140.1:0-5132 GCA_043745625.1 Aestuariivirga sp.
GCCCAGCGCAGGGGCCTCGTGAACCACCAGCTCTTTGCCATTCACAGAAACATTTTCTTGAATAACAATTGTGTCAGCACCCTTAGGCAACGGTGCACCAGTCAAAATCCGAACCGCCTGACCTTTTTTAACAGCGCGCTTAAAGCCATGCCCTGCAGCTGAGACACCCACTAACGTCAATGGATCACTTAAATCTTCATGCCGCACCGCATAACCATCCATGGCGGATGATTGAAACGGCGGCTGGTCGCGCTTTGCTTTTAAATCTTTCGCCAGCACGCGGCCAATCACGTCATCAAGTTTAGCAAGCTGCGCCCCGAGAACTTTCCCCGCGCTCAACACACGCGCTAGAGCTTCATCAACGGGCATCAGAGCCATTGTATCACTCCGCCTGAAACAGTCCAGATTTTCCACCTGATTTTTCAACCACGCGCAAATCCGTAATCTTCATGCCACGATCGACAGCTTTCAACATGTCATAGACCGTAAGACACGCCACTGAACACGCCGTCAGCGCCTCCATCTCAACGCCCGTCTTGCCTTCAACTTTTACGGTGGCTTCAACATCAACCACACCATCACCAATTTGAAAATCGACACTCACTCTCGAGATCATCAATGGATGACAAAGCGGAATGAGATCAGAAGTTTTCTTGGCCGCCATAATGCCAGCAATCCGCGCTGTGGCCAAAACATCGCCCTTCTTGGCCAATCCATCGCGTAACAATGAAACCGTGTCCGTAAGCATCAAAACCCGCGCCCGCGCCGTTGCACTGCGTGTGGTTACATCTTTGCCAGACACATCCACCATATGTGCTTGACCTTGATTATCGAGATGTGAAAGCTTGCTCATCGCTTTGCCAATATCTGTTTGGTGGCCAGCGCCACGTCATCTTGGCGCATTAAACTTTCACCGATCAGAAAACTGTTCACACCACACCGTGCCATGCGCGCCAAGTCATGGCTTGTTGATAAACCACTCTCACACACCACCATGCGGTCTTTCGGAATCATCGGAGCCAACCGTTCTGTTGTGGTCAATGAAGTTTCAAAACTATGTAGATTGCGATTATTAATGCCGATCATCGGTGAATTCAAAAGCAGTGCACGCGCCAATTCTGCCTCGTCATGCACCTCAATCAAAACATCCATCCGGTAATGCATCGCCGCATCTTCAAGCTCAGCGGCCAAACCATCGCTCACCATCGCCATAATAATCAAAATGCAATCGCCGCCCCAAGCCCGCGCTTCGGCAACTTGATATGTATCCAACATAAAATCTTTGCGCAAAGCGGGAAGCGAACAAGCATCTCGTGCAGCGCTTAAAAATTCTGGCGCACCTTGAAAAGAAGGCGTGTCGGTCAACACCGAAAGACAGGCCGCTCCACCAGCCTCATATGCTTTGGCGAGAGAAGGTGGATCAAAATCGGCACGGATCAAGCCTTTTGATGGACTGGCTTTCTTGATTTCAGCAATCAACCCATACTTACCATTCTGGGCTTTCTTGAGCAGTGCATGTGCAAATCCACGCGCAGGCGAGGCCTTCAAGACAGCCGCTTCAACAACGCTCAGTGGAAATCGCTTTTTGGCGAGAAAGACTTCATCGCGCTTATATTCTGCAATCTTATCGAGGATCGTTGCCATCAGCTGTTTGAAACCTCAATAAGTCGCGCCAGCGTTTTACGTGCTGCACCAGACTGAATTGCCTCCTGCGCTAGCTTCACGCCTGACTTTATATCATGTGCCTTTCCTGCCACCAACAATGCAGCACCTGCCGTCATCGCTGCGGCATCACTAAACGCCGAACCATTGCCTGATAGAACTGCACGCAAAGCTTCAGCATTATGCGCCGCCTCGCCGCCTTTAAGATCATCAAAATTGGAACGCTTCAATCCAGCGTCCTCAGGTGTGAGTTCAAAATTCCTGATCTCGCCGCTTTTCAATTCAGAAATCCAAGTGATTCCCGTCGGCACAATTTCGTCCATGCCACCCTCACCGTGGCAAATCCAGCAGGCATCCGATCCCAAGTTCTTGAGAACTTGGGCGAGGGGTTCAACCCAAGCCTTTGAAAATACACCTGTAATCTGACGTTTGACACCCGCTGGGTTTGACAGCGGCCCAAGCAAGTTAAAAATTGTGCGCGTGCCCAGTTCGACGCGCGTAGGCCCAACAAATTTCATTGATGAATGGTGTGCGGGCGCAAACATAAATCCAACACCGGCTTCATTCACGCAATCCGAAATCTTTTCTGGCGGCAAATCGATTTTAACGCCCAGCGCCATCAAAACATCGGCTGCTCCTGACTTTGAAGATAATGCGCGGTTGCCATGCTTGGCTACTTTCAATCCCGCTGCCGCCGCAACAATCGCCGCACAAGTGGAAATGTTATAAGACCCTGAAGCATCGCCTCCAGTGCCTACAATATCAATCGCATGATCAGGGGCAACCACCCGCAACATCTTCTCGCGCATCACTTCGACAGCAGAGGAAATCTCATCCACCGTTTCACCGCGCACACGAAGCGCCATCAAGAAGCCCGCAATTTGCGAAGGCGTGGCATCACCAGACATCATAATGTTGAAGGCCTCGCGCGCCTCTGCGCGGGAAAGCGGCGCGCCACTCGCAGCTTTGGCAATCAGCGGCCTCATATCAGCCATTATTTCGCCCCCGCTTGATCAAGGAAGTTCTTCAAAATCTGGTGGCCATGTTCTGAAGCAATGCTCTCGGGGTGAAACTGAACGCCGTGCACGTTCATTGTTTTGTGCTGAAGCCCCATAATCAAACCATCGGTTTCAGCTGTCACTTCCAAACAGTCGGGCAGGGTGGCTCTGTCTACCACAAGTGAATGATAACGCGTCGCTGTAAATTGGTTAGGCACATCCTTGAAAACGCCTTGAGCATTATGTTCTACACCAGATGTCTTGCCATGCATCTGCGTTGGTGCACGAACCACCTTGCCGCCAAACCCCTCACCAATTGCCTGCAGTCCTAAACAAACACCGAAAATCGGGATCTTGCCCGCTGCTTGTTTCACCAAATCAACGATAATTCCCGCATCGGCTGGCATGCCAGGGCCTGGCGAAATAACAATCGCGGAAGGCCGCGATGAAATCACTTGGCCGACACTAATCTTGTCATTGCGGTGCACCACAGTGTCAGCGCCCAGATCACCCAAAAAGTGAAATAGGTTCCATGTAAAGCTATCATAATTATCAATCAGGATAATCATTGCGCTCTCCCCGCGCGGCCCGCAAAGCGCACGGCCTCTTCAGCGGCGCGAAACAAAGCCTTGGCCTTATTGATGCATTCTTGGTGCTCGTTTTCGGGCACGCTGTCGGCAACCACACCTGCGCCTGCCTGTACATACATCTTGCCATCTTTCACAATGGCTGTGCGGAGCACAATGCAAGTGTCCATTTCGCCATCAGCGCCGAAATAGCCAACACAGCCACCATAGATGCCGCGCTTGTTGACTTCCAGATTGTCGATGATCTGCATAGCCCGAACCTTAGGCGCACCCGAAACCGTGCCTGCTGGAAAACCCGCCACCAATGCATCGATCACATCATACTTTGAAGCCAACTTGCCTTCGACGTTTGAAACAATGTGCATGACTTGCGAATAATATTCGAGAATGAATTTATCTGTCACTTTAATTGAGCCAATCTCAGCAACCCGCCCTACATCATTGCGGCCAAGATCAAGCAGCATCAAATGTTCAGCGCGTTCTTTGGGATCAGCGAGCAATTCTTCAGCCAACGCTTTATCCTCAGTCGGCGTGGCACCTCTTGGGCGCGTGCCGGCAATCGGGCGAATTGAAACCTTGCCGTCGCGCACGCGCACCAAAATTTCTGGTGATGATCCAACCACCGCAAAACTATCGAAGTTCAAATAATACAAAAATGGTGAAGGGTTTACGCGGCGCAGTGCGCGGTAAAGAGCGAAGGGCGGCAGCACGAATTCGGTTTCAAAACGCTGCGACAAAACCACCTGAAAAATATCACCAGCAGCAATGTGCTCTTTCGCTTCAAGAACCATTGCGCGGTATTGTTCTGGCGGCGTATTCGATTTGGCCGCTTCAATCATCGGCGCATCAAGCTCGCGCAGCGCCATATCAATTGGGCGGTCCAACGCATCAACCACTTCCGAAATTCGCTCCACAGCCCGCGCGTAAGCAGCACGCGCAGTAACAGCAGCATCGACATAAACCGGCGAAGTCACCGTTACTTCATCACGCACACTATCAAATATCGCCATCACTGTTGGTCGGATCATCATGCCGTCAGGCAGACCCAACGTATCTGGATTTGGCTCCGGCAAATCTTCCATCAGCCGCACCATATCATAACCGAGATAACCAAACACTCCCGCAGCCATGGGCGGCGCACCCTCAGGCAAATCAATGCGGCTTTCTTTTAAAAGCAAACGCAAGCTCAAAAGTGGCGCTTCTGCAACTTCGATAAAATGTAAATCAGGATCGAGAAGCGCTCTGCGATTAACACTCGAACGCTTTGCAGCCGTCTTCCAGATAATATCGGGGTTCATACCGATGATGGAATAACGCCCACGAACTGCGCCACCTTCCACCGACTCCAGCAAAAACGAATATCGCGCATTGCGAGAAAGTTTAAGCATCGCCGAAACCGGCGTTTCCAAATCAGCAACCAGCCGCGTCAGAACAACTTGGGGGTGGCCTTGATCGTAAGCCTTGGCAAACACTTCATACTCAGGAGATACCAGCATGATCAGACAGCCTTACTGCGCCTGTTCCGTGCCGGTGTTCTGCCGCCAAAGCGCATCGTTAATTGTCACATTGGCATTAGCCCGCAATGCTTGAATGTAAGTCTGGCCAATATCCTGCGCAAAGCTTGCGGTGGAATCAGACTGCATTTTTTTAATCGCATCCGACGTTGCCATCATTGATGGAAGCGTATCCTTAGTAACTTGCATCACACGGGCGGATTTTCCGTCGCCTTCAAGTGTCCATGCAAATCCTTTGTCAGGGGTTGCAAACAAAGCTGTCACTGCAGGACCATCAAATTCGGCTGAGGCCTCATTGCGCTTAATACCTGTTGCCGTGCTGACGGTTGCCTTGGCCTCTGTGGCCAAGTTTTCAAAGTTAGCACCGGCTT
>JAYTSN010000141.1:0-5130 GCA_043745625.1 Aestuariivirga sp.
CACGCGAACTCGCGTGAAAGTTTCTGAAGTAATGAATAAATGTCGATGATCAAAATTGGAGTACGTTCCTGGTTACGGCGCCACCCGTTCATCGCCAACTTGGTGTTAGGAACCAGCACGGCCATAATTTTCATTTGGTGGCGATTTCAATCGGATATGGCTGCCGCACGAGAGCGTGTTTCTCATGGTAGCGTATTAATCGAAACCGCATGCGGACCAATCGAATATCAAGAAGCGGGCAGGGGAGTTCCTCTTTTGTCAGTGCATGGCAGCGGTGGTGGCTTTGACCAAGGTATGGCTTTTGCTGCGCCGTTGACGGGGCAGGGCATTCGGGTGATCGCCATGTCTAGGTTTGGCTATCTGCGCACACCCATGCCAGCTGACCCGTCGGCGGAAGCACAAGCTGATGCTCATGTGTGTCTGCTCAATGCGCTTGGAATAGATCGCGCTGCTGTAATGGGCGGATCAGCCGGCGCTCCCTCGGCTTTAAAAATGGCCATTCGGCACCCGAACCGCGTGAGCGCACTAATTCTGCTTGTGCCACTGGCGTACAAGCCTCCTACACAAACTAACTCAGCGCCGCCGTTGCCAGCCTGGGTCGAAAACACAATGATGTCGGTAATCGGATCAGATTTTTTCTTTTGGGCCTCTAGTCACGTGGCGCGCGACCAAGTGATCAAGGTTATTTTAGCGACACCACCGGAACTGCTCAACAACGCGAGCCTGGAAGAACAGACACGTATCAATTTGATGGTTAACACCATATTGCCCGTCTCCTCCCGCACTGCAGGATTACGTAGTGACTCGAACGTCGGTAAGCACCTCTCACCAGCACATTTGGAATTAGTTCGCGCACCCACACTCATCATCAGCTCGCGCGATGACGGCTATGGCACTTTTGCAAGCGCCGAATATACGGCCAGTCAAATTGCCGGAGCAAAGTTTATCGGCTTCGAAAAAGGCGGCCACACTTGGGTCGGCCACAATGACGAAGTCATGGCTGCAATATTGGAACTGTTGATCGCTCCTAAGTCTTGAACACTCCGTCTAAGTAGTTTCCGATCCTACCGCACACATTTGATCAGCCCCTATGATGGAGACTCGCGGTCATGTTGACCGCCCGTGCGCAAGGATTATCCATGACCGCCACAATTAGCGCCGACACTAGCGCAATGGCCGCTAAGGCCGACAACAAACTCGGGCTTTTGCCGTTAGTGGCGCTTGTGGTTGGTTCAATGATTGGCGGCGGTGTATTCAGCCTTCCGCAAAACATGGCGAAGGGTGCATCTCCGGGTGCAGTTATAATCGGTTGGGCCATAACCGGCCTCGGCATGCTGGCTTTGGCTTTCGTATATCAAGGGCTTTCGACCCGCAAACCGAAACTTGATGCCGGGCCTTATGCTTATGCTCGGGCGGGATTTGGTGATTTTGTCGGCTTTAACAGCGCTTGGGGGTATTGGCTCAGTGCTTGGATCGGCAACGTTTCCTATGTCGTATTGATTTTTGGTGCGCTGAGTTATTTCGTCCCCTCATTTGGAGTAGAAGGAAATACTTGGCAGGCCATCGTGGGTGCATCCGTATTTCTGTGGCTGGTTCATGGCTTGATCCTGATGGGCGTTCGGCAAGCCGCCATTATAAATGTGGTGACTACCATTGCAAAGCTGGTGCCGATCCTGATCTTTATCATTGCCGCATTCGCTGTTTTCAATTTTCCAAGGTTCAATCTCGATCTTTGGGGCGCTGGCACGCCAGCACTTGGCGATGTCATGGCCCAGGTAAAAAGCACCATGCTGGTCACTCTTTGGGTGTTCATCGGTATTGAAGGTGCCAGTGTGGTGTCGGCGCGTGCTGCAAACCGAGCTGATATCGGTAAGGCGACCATCATTGGCTTTGTCACAGCGCTTGTTGTTTATCTGCTGGTTTCGCTCCTCTCTTTCGGCGTCATGTCCCAGCCTGAACTTGCCGCACTTCCAGGTGCCGCCTCAATGGCGAATGTTTTGGAAAAGGCCGTTGGCCCATGGGGCTCCTTGCTGGTGCGCATCGGACTTGTGATTTCTGTTGCCGGAGCGTTTTTGAGCTGGACATTGTTTGCCGCTGAAATACCTTATCGTGCTGCCAAGGAAGGCATGATGCCAGCGGTGTTTGCGACCGAAAACCGAAACGGCTCTCCGTCAGGTGCGCTGTGGATGACCAACATCTCGGTTCAGATTTTTCTGCTTCTCACGTTTTATGCAAACTCGACTTATCTTTCGCTGTTCTTCATTGCTTCAACCGCCATTCTTGTTCCGTACGTGTTGTCTGGTGCCTACGCTTTCAAATTAGCGATAACGGGCGAGAGTTACAACGCAAGCGATGGCCGTGGACGCGATATGCTGATTGGTGCCGTCGCCACGTTCTATGGGGCATGGCTCGTCTATGCTGCTGGAACCAATTATCTGCTGATGTGTGCACTGCTCTACGCACCGGGCATCCTGATCTATGGTTGGGCTCGCAAAGTGCGCAACGAAAAGGCGTTCACCGCTATAGAATCTGCCATCGCGGTTGGAATCGTGCTCGCAGCTGGCGCGACCGGGTATCTGATGTGGACCGGCGCGATCAGCGCTTTGTGAACGAAATAAAGGTAACCCCATGACAACCCAAGCCCCATTTGGTGCACACTCAGAAGTCGGTAAGCTCAGGACAGTGTTGACCTGTCGCCCCGGTCTAGCTCATCAGAGATTGACGCCATCAAATTGTGACGAACTACTATTTGATGATGTGTTCTGGGTGCATCAAGCAAAAAATGATCATCACGACTTCGTTGGAAAAATGCAGGAGCGCGGCGTCGAGGTGCTAGAGATGCATCAGCTTTTGAGCGAGATATTGAAAGACAAAGCCGCACTAAATTGGTTGCTTGATCGCAAGTTCACCGAGAACGATGTCGGCATTGGCATGGTTGATGAATTGAAAAGCTGGCTCACAGGATTGCCCGCCAATAATACCGCAGAATTTCTCACTGGCGGCATTACTGTCGGCGATTTGCCATTCAAGACGGCTGGCATGTTTGGCCGCTATCTTGGGCGGCATGGCTTTATAACACCACCTTTGCCCAATCTGATGTTCACACGCGACACCAGCGCCTGGATTTATGGCGGCGTCACCTTGAATCCCATGTACTGGCCGGCACGGCGCGATGAAACACTGCTGACGGCAGCCGTCTATAAATTCCATCCCCGCTTCAAAGATAGCGAAGTTAAGGTCTGGTGGGGTGACCCGGAACAGGATTTTGGACCAGCCACTCTGGAGGGCGGCGATATCATGCCTATCGGTAATGGCGCGGTTTTCGTTGGCATGGGCGAACGATCATCACCACAGGCGGTGGGGCAATTAGCCCGTGCATTATTTAAAGCGGGCGCTGCAACGCGCGTCGTTGCCTGCCAAATGCCAAAGGCGAGATCCGCCATGCACCTCGATACGGTGTTCACATTGTGTGATCGTGAAGTGGCCACGAGTTTTGTGGAAGCAGCTGAACAACTCCGTTGCTATAGTCTGCGCCCCGGCGACAAACCTGATGCGGTTGATGTTCGAGAAGAGAGCAAGCAACTCTTTGAGCTTGTCGCTGAATGCCTTGACATAAAAAAACTTCACGTTGTTGCAACGGGCGGGAACTCCGCCGAACAAGAACGCGAGCAGTGGGATGATGGCAACAATTTGATCGCCCTCGAGCCTGGAGTGGTCATTGGTTACGACCGAAATGTTTACACCAATACACTGCTGCGCAAGGCCGGCGTGGAAGTGATCACCATTCGCGGGGCCGAGCTTGGCCGTGGCCGCGGTGGTAGCCATTGTATGACGTGCCCGATCGCCCGCGACGCTTAGCATAAAGGAAAAATTCGATGTCAAATAAACTTCAGAACCGCAGCTTCCTCACCTTGCGTGATTTCAGTCGCGGTGAAATCAAACATCTTTTGAAATTATCGGCCGATCTCAAGGCCGCCAAAAAAGCGGGCTCGGAAAAGAAAAAACTTAAAGGCAAAACTATTGCATTGATCTTTGAAAAGTCATCAACCCGAACACGCGTTGGCTTTGAGGTCGCAGCTTACGATCAAGGTGCACATGTCACTTATCTGGGGCCAAGTGGCACACAGATTGGCGAGAAAGAATCGATGAAAGACACCGCCCGTGTATTAGGTCGACTTTATAACGCTATCGAATATCGCGGCTTTGGCCAAGCAGTTGTTGAAGTTCTGGCGCAGTATGCAGGTGTACCCGTTTATAATGGCCTGACCGATGAGTTTCACCCAACCCAAGTCTTGGCTGATCTTTTGACGATGAAAGAACACAGCCAAAAACCGCTGCGAAAAGTCAGTTTTTGTTTCCTCGGTGATGCAGGAAACAACATGGGCGACTCCCTTTTGATTGGCGGTGCCAAAATGGGGATGGATGTCAGGCTCTGCGCGCCCAAAGCCTGTTGGCCAGAACAGGCCATCATCGATTATGCAAATGCCATCGCCAAAGAGTCGGGTGCAAAAGTCGTTATAACTGAAAACATCGGGGAAGCAGTTTTGGGATGTGACTTTCTTTATACCGATGTCTGGCTTTCAATGGGCGAAGCAGAATCCAAATGGGCCGAACGCATTGCACTTTTGAAACCCTATCAAATTAATGCGGAGGCCATGAAAATGACCGGCAACCCGCGCACTAAATTCATGCACTGCTTGCCCGCTTTTCACAATGCGGAAACCAAAATTGCAAAGGCCATCAAGGACAAGTTTGGTCTCGACGCAATGGAAGTCACCGACGAGGTATTTGAATCGCCAGCATCGATCGTATTCGATCAGGCCGAGAACCGCATGCATACCATTAAAGCTATCCTCGTTGCGACCATCGGAACCTGAGCCATGAAAGTCGTCGTTGCACTTGGCGGCAATGCACTTCTCACACGTGGCGAACCCATGACGGTGGAAAATCAACGATTGAATGTGAGGCGCGCGGCGAAAGCGATCGCACTGGTTGTTGCAGCGGGCCATGAGGTGACGGTGACACACGGTAACGGCCCGCAAGTGGGTTTGATGGCCCTGCAAGACATGGCGCATGACGAAGCCCTCGCCAGTCCCATTGATGTGCTGGTGGCCGAGACTGAAGGCATGA
>JAYTSN010000142.1:0-14184 GCA_043745625.1 Aestuariivirga sp.
AGCATCAACCATGTGCATGCTTCGCTCACCCAAATGGCATTTTTTCCGCCGATCAGCCTGCCCTTATTCACGGTCAATTTTGCAGCAATTACTGCGATAATGGCGATTAGTTTTTTCTCGTTCACTTATGCGCTGCGCAAACTGGCTTATACACTGGCGATGATTGGAGCACTCGATGAAGCGCCCGCTGCCACTCCGCAAGCCCAAGTGATGGTTGCCCAAACAGCCACGGTGCTGACTGAATCATTGAAGAGCATGAACAATGGCACGCGCGGGTTTTATTTTGCGGTTGCCGGATTGTTTTTGTTTGCTGGGCCAGTTGTATCTATCTTTATTACTCTGGGATTGAGTGTGTTGCTGTATTACCGCCAAGGGCTCTCGACTGAAGCGCTGGCGATTGAGCGTTATGTGAATGCAATGATTGAAGAAGGCATCGAGGGATAGTTACCTCAATTGCGTTGCTGCGCGCGCTAGTTTTTCAATCTCGTCCCATTTGCCTTCGCTCACCAAATTCTTTGGTGCCATCCACGAGCCACCGATGGTGATAACGTTGCTGAGTTTCAAATAGGTGGGTGCCAATTCTGGTGTGATGCCACCCGTGGGGCAGAATTTTATGTGCGGCAATGGCGATGCGAGGGACGATAAATATTTTGTGCCGCCTGCGGGTTCAGCGGGGAAGAATTTTTGGATGTTGTAACCCCATTCCATCAGCGCCATGCATTCCGATGCTGTAACACCGCCGGGCAGCAATGCGATATCGAAGTCTTCAGCAGCTCCCAAAAGCTGACCTGTGGCGCCAGGCGAAACGGCGAAGGCCAATTCTAATTTTGCACAAGCGCGAAGCTGTTGCGGGGTGAGCACTGTGCCCGCACCAACGATTGCGCCTTCAACTTCGGCCTTGATTGCTTTCATACAATCCAGCGCCACATCTGTGCGCAGCGTTATTTCGAGAACAGGCAAGCCGCCTTTGACCAATGCGCGAGCTAATGGCACGGCATCTTTCAAATTCTCAATCACCATTACCGGCACAACGGGTGCGCGTTTTAGTGCCGCTTCAAGGCCTTTTTGCAAATTTTTTGTCATTAAATCAACCCAAACATAGATGCGCCTTGGTCAGCGCGGCCTACGAGATTTCTGAACGCAGCAAAGAGTTCGCGGCCAGTGCCTTGCTCATTGTCAGACATATCTTTGGTGGCCAATGGGCGGCCCCCAAATTCTTTTGCATCAACCAAAACTTCCATGGTGCCTTTATTTGCATCAATGCGGATCACATCGCCGTCAATCAGGCGCGCGATTGGTCCGCCATCTGCTGCTTCAGGTGTGACGTGGATTGCTGCTGGCACTTTGCCAGATGCGCCGCTCATACGACCATCAGTTACGAGCGCAACGCGGTATCCGCGTTCTTGCAAAACGGCTAGGGGCGGCGTCATGCGGTGAAGTTCTGGCATGCCGTTGGCTTTTGGGCCTTGGAAACGGACCACCGCAATCACATCTCTATTGAGTTCATTGGCCTTGAAGGCCGCAGCTAAATCTTCTTGGCTGTGGAAGATGCGGCACGGCGCTTCGATGATGTGGCGGTCTTCAGAGATCGACGATGATTTGATGACGGCGCGCCCAAGCGGGCCTTCGAGAACATTGAGGCCGCCTGTTGCTTGGAATGGTTCTGAAACACCGCGCAGCACTGATGTGTCGCCCGATGCTTTAGCAGCTTCGCGCCAGGTTAATCCGCCAGCATCATCAAGGCCTGGTTCTTGGGTGTAGCCTGAAAGCCCCGTTCCCATGATCGTTGTCACATCTTCGTGCAACAATCCTGAGCTCAGCAATTCGCGGATCATAAAGCCCATGCCGCCTGCTGCATTGAAGTGGTTCACATCAGCTTTGCCATTGGGATAGATGCGCGTAAGCAGAGGGATCACTTTTGAAAGTTCTGCCAAATCATCCCATGTAAGTGCAATGCCCGCCGCAGCGGCCATGGCCACCACGTGCATGGTGTGATTAGTGGAACCGCCTGTTGCGAGAAGTCCGACGATGCCGTTTACCACCGCTTTCTCATCGTAGATCTTACCGATGGGTGTGTATTGATTACCAAGTGCTGAAATACTCATCGCTTGTTTGGCTGAAGCCTTGGTGATTTCATCGCGCAGCTGTGTGCCGGGGTTCACGAATGTGGAGCCGGGCAAATGCAGGCCCATGATTTCCATCAACATCTGATTGGAATTGGCTGTGCCATAAAATGTGCAGGTGCCGGGGCCATGATAAGCTTGGCTTTCGGCTTCAAGCAACGCCTCACGCCCCACTTTGCCTTGCGCATAGAGCTGGCGAATTTTACCTTTCTCTTCATTGGGCAGACCAGATGTCATGGGGCCTGCGGGGATGAACACGGCTGGCAAGTGGCCGAATGCGAGTGCGCCTATTATCAGGCCTGGCACAATTTTATCGCAGACACCAAGATAAACACAGGCATCAAACATCTGATGGCTGAGCGCTATGGCAGTCGACATGGCAATCACATCGCGCGAAAAAAGCGATAGTTCCATTCCGGTTTCGCCTTGGGTTACGCCGTCGCACATGGCTGGAACGCCGCCTGCGACTTGCGCGGTGCCGCCTGCTGCGCGGGCGGCTTGGCGGATCAATTCGGGGTAGAATTCAAAAGGCTGATGAGCCGAGAGCATGTCGTTATAGGATGTGACAATCGCGAGGTTGGGGCCGGAGGCATTGCGCAATGCATTTTTATCACCGGCACCGCATGCCGCAAAACCATGGGCAATATTGGCACAGCCCAAAGCTCTGCGCTTGGGTTGCCGGTCAATGGCGCGTTCGATTTTTTCGAGATAATTTTTACGGCTTGTCTTGCTGCGCGCAATGATCTTTTCGGTGACGGCAGAAACTGTTCTGTGTAGGGGCATTATGGACACCAATAAATATATAGCGGTTTGGCGGAATGAAGCACGGCGCGCACTGGCATTTCGCGTTCGTCTGTGCCTGCGAGTGCTTTCTCAAGAACTTTCATTTTATCTTGCCCTTGAATGTGAAGGCACAGATGTTTTGCTGCAAGCAGACGGCGCAAGGTGAAAGTTAATCGTGTTTCACCAGCACCTAGCGCGTTCATGGTTATCACAGCATCTGAATTAGCCTTATCAATGGCCTTGGCCAGATTATCTCCGCCAGGGAAAAATGAGGCGGTGTGACCATCATCACCCATGCCTAGAATTGCCACATCAAATGGTGCAAGGCGTCCAATTAATGGGTTCATGTAAAGCGGCATGAATTGTGCCACCGACGCTTCGTTGCACCATAGATTATCGCGCACCAATCTTGCATTTGATCGCGGATTGTCTTCGGGCACTTGGCGCTCATCAACCAATGTGATGGTGACTTTCGCCCAATCCAGCTTTTGTTTTGAAAGGGCCGCGAAAAACGGCTTTGGCGTTGAGCCGCCTGAAACAGCAATGACCGCGCTGTGGTTTTTTGCAATTGCATCTTTAAGCCTGCCCGCTACATCACTAGCCAATGTCTCTGCTAACATAGCGCCGGTTTCAAAGATGCGCTTTTCTGCGATCATGAGTCTTCGCCTTCATACCAGGTGCGGCCATCGCGCTCGATTAAAGCAATGGCTGATGTCGGGCCCCACGTGCCAGATGTGTATGGTTTTGGAATATCTGTTGATTCCTTCCAATGATCCAGGATCGGATCAATATATTTCCAAGCAGCGGCCACTTCATCACGGCGCATGAACAGCGTTGGATTGCCGCGCACCACATCCATCAATAAGCGTTCGTAAGCTTCCGGTTGCCTTGTGCTGAAGGCCTCGGCAAAGCTCATATCAAGCGGTACGTTCTTCAAACGCATTCCACCAGGACCAGGCTCTTTTACACTCAGCCAAAGCTTCACACCTTCATCGGGCTGCAACCGAATGACCAAGCGATTGGGCTGCAAGCTATTGGCGGATTTTGCGAACACATTAATCGGGACCGGCTTGAACTCGACCATAATTTCCGACGCGCGCTGAGCGAGGCGTTTTCCGGTGCGCAAATAAAACGGCACTTGGTTCCAGCGCCACGAGGCGATTTCGACTTTGATTGCTACAAATGTTTCTGTCTTTGATTCAGGGTTGCCGAGATCTTCGAGATAGCCCTTTACGGCACCAGCTTCAGTGGAGCCTGCGCGATATTGGCCACGCACAACATTGGTTTCCAGCTGGTCTGCTGTAAGCGTTTTGAGAGATTTCAAAACTTTCAGTTTTTCATCACGAACAGCATCGGCATCCATCGAGCTTGGAGGCTCCATCGCCACCAGACATAAAAGCTGGAGAATGTGGTTTTGCACCATATCGGCCAATGCCCCTGATGTATCATAGTAACCGGCGCGCGATTCAACACCCAAAGTTTCGGCCACTGTGATTTGCACATGATCAATATGTGCCGCCGTCCACAAAGGTTCAAACAGCGAATTGGCAAAGCGCAGCGCCATCAAATTTTGCACGGTTTCTTTGCCAAGATAATGATCAATGCGGTAGATCATGGGTTCAGCGAAAACCTTGCCGATGGCATCATTCAGTGCTTGGGCAGATTCACCACTTTTGCCCAATGGCTTTTCAACGACCACGCGCGATTTTGGGGTGATGAGATTATGGCTGCCTAAGCGCTCGCAAATGGGGCCAAACAAATCTGGGCCAACTGCCAAATAAAACACGCGGATACGGTCTTGGTTTTGTGCCAATGCCGCACCAAGTTTCGGCCAGCCATCTTCCTTGCCGGCTTCCGCGGCAATATAAGTGAGGCGACTCAAAAACTTCTTGATAATTTCCGGCGTGCGCAATTTTTCTTCGACAAAGGATTCCAGCGCGGTCGTTGCAAATTTGCGGAACTCGTCATCACTCATATCGCGGCGCGAAGTGCCGATGATGCGTGCGTCATCGGGCAGTTGACCTTGTTCGTCGCGGTGAAACAACGCAGGGATCAATTTACGCTGAGCCAAATCGCCTGTTGCGCCAAATACAATAATGTCAAATGGATCAACCGGGATAATACGAGCCGTCATAAAGCTTTACTCCAGTTCAAATTGAGGTACGCCAATCAAAGCGGTCTCTACACTGTGGACAACTCCATTGCAAATACAGGTGGCAATAAATCAGACCACGAGATTTATTGCATGATGGCCATGCGTTTGTTATGCAACTTCTCATGAGGGGATTGTCATGATTTTGTGTTGCGGCGAAGCTTTGATCGACTTTTTGCCCCGTCAGGGTGCAGATGGCGCGTTTGTGTATCAGCCTTTTAATGGGGGCTCGATTTACAACACCGCTGTCGCTTTGGGACGCCTTGATGTGCCCACGGGTTTTTTTGGCGGCGTGAGCACAGATTTCTTTGGCGATAGTTTGGCTGAAGGTTTGGCGGAATCAAAAGTCAGTCTGCGCTTTGTAAAACGCAAAGAGCTTCATACGACTTTGGCTTTTGTGAAATTGACAGATGGTCATGCGCGTTATTCATTTGTGGATGATGCATCGGCAGCGCGCAATTTAACCAAGAAAGATATACCGAAGTTACCCGCAGCCGTGACTGCTTTGCATTTTGGTTCAATCAGCCTGATTCCTGATCCTTGCGGCGGCACATATGAAGCCTTGGCAAAGCGCGAGCATAAATCAAAGGTGATTTGCATTGACCCCAATATTCGGGCCAGTTTGATTTCGCGCAAGAAGAGGAAGCAACATCAGATTCGTTTGTTCGGCATTATGAGCATTGCCGACATTATTAAAATTTCTGACGAAGATATTTTGTGGATGACTAAATCCAAGAAGCTCGGGAATTTCGGCAAGGCTTGGTTGAAGCGCGGCGCAAAGATTGTGGCAATTACAAAAGGTGGCGATGGTGTTGAAATTTACACCAAAGATTTTTCTTTCACGATGAATGTGCCGCAGGTGAATGTGGTTGATTCAGTGGGGGCTGGTGACACGTTTACAGCTGGCTTGCTGACTTATCTTCACCGCAATAAAAAACTGACGAAGAAAGCCTTGGCGCAGATTGATGAGGCGACTTTGAGAGAAGCTACTCAATTTGCGATGGATGCCGCAGCCATTACGTGTTCGCGTGCTGGCGCCAATCCGCCTTGGACAAAAGAAATGAAGTGATATTTCCGGTTGATGATATCATCCCAGATTTGAAGGCCGCACTGTTCTCGCGGCCTTCTGCCATTTTGGTGGCCGAGCCTGGTGCAGGCAAAACAACGCGCGTTCCTTTGGCTTTATTAAACGAGCCTTGGCTCGCGCATAAGAAAATTGTGATGCTTGAGCCACGAAGGTTGGCGGCACGGGCGGCAGCTTCGCGCATGGCCCAGACGCTTAATGAAAAGCTAGGCGAAACAGTGGGTTATACGGTACGCTTGGAACGCAAGGTGACAGCCGCTACGCGCATTGAAGTTGTGACCGAGGGAATTTTGCTGAGGCGCTTGCAACAGGATGCGGCACTTTCGGATATTGGACTGGTGATCTTCGATGAATTTCATGAACGTAATTTAGATGGCGATTTGTCGCTGGCACTTTGTTTGGATGTGCAGCGCGGGCTTCGTGATGATTTGAAATTTCTGATTATGTCGGCGACTTTGGATACTGAAAGCTTATCGACTTTTTTGGATAATGCGCCAATCTTGAATGCGAAGGGTCGCATGTTTCCGGTGGTGACCAAACATCTGGATAAAACTTCGCGGCACACTGTGGTGGTCGATTCCATTAAGGCTATCCACCTTGCGCTCCGTGAAGTGAAGGGCAGTTTGTTGGTTTTTCTTCCGGGCGAGGGTGAAATTCGCCGCGTCGAGCAATCGCTGCTTGGTGACTTGCCTTCCAATACAGATGTGCGCCCGCTCTATGGGGCCATGACACTGGCTGATCAGGATGCGGCCATTAAACCGTCAGAGACCGGTCGACGTAAAATTGTTTTAGCGACAACGATTGCTGAAACGTCGTTGACCATTGATGGTGTTGAAGCTGTGATTGATTGCGGCTTTAAACGCGCACCTCGGTTTGACCCTGCTTCAGGCATGACAGCACTTGAAACTATTCGGGTTTCACAGGCTTCAGCTGAGCAGCGCAAAGGCCGCGCTGGCCGTCTGGGGCCTGGTTTATGCTACAGACTTTGGCCTGAGGGCGAAACGCGCGCGCTAGCCTTTCATGATGATCCTGAAATTCACATTGCTGATTTAACGCCGCTGGTTTTGGAATTGGCCGCATGGGGCACGAATGATGTGCCATGGCTGGAAGCCCCGCCCGTTGCGGCTTTTGCGCAAGCGCAAGACGTTCTGAAAAAATTGGGGGCTATTGATAGCGCTGGCGCAATTACGACGCATGGCAAAGCGATGGCCAGATTGCCGCTGCATCCACGCCTTTCGCATATGGTGATTGCGGGCAAAGCTTTGGGAACTGGTAGCATGGCTGCTGATATTGCTGCGATGATTTCAGAACGTGACGGACTGCCGCGCGAGACATCCGTTGATGTCGAAACGCGGTTGATGCATGTGCGGGGAAACGCGCGTGAACGCATGAAACAAGTGGCGCGGCAGATTAAGGATTCGGCTGGAATTAAAGATGATGTGGCTGAAGTTTCGCATGGCGTATTGTTAGCGATGGCTTATCCAGACCGGATTGCGCAAAGGCGCGGGAGTCTTGGTCGTTTTCGCATGGCTTCGGGTGCTGGCGCTGTGGTGGCAGAGCATGATCCACTTGCGAAAGCAGATTGGATTGCAATTGGCTTGTTAGACGGAACCCAAGTTGATGCAAAAGTGCATCTGGCCGCAGTCATCACGCGAGCGGAGATTGAAACACACTTCAAAAATCAGATTGTTGAAAGCGCTGGCGTGTTTTGGGATGCAAAAGCGCAAGTTGTGAGTGCATTACGTTCGGTCAAATTAGGTGCCTTGGTTTTGGAAGAGCGGCCATTGGCGACGCCGGAGCCTGATGCCGTTGCCATGGCGATGGCGCAAGGTGTAAAGGCGATGGGTCTGGTATCCTTGCCATGGAACGATGCGTCAAAAATGTTCCGTTCACGGATTAATTTTCTTCACCGCGTGCTGCCGGATAATGAATGGCCGGATTTTTCGGACGGAGCATTGCTCGGCAGTTTGGGTGAATGGCTTGTGCCTTATCTCGCTGGCATATCGCGCAAGAGCCATTTGGAGAGGCTGGATATGCTGGCGATTTTGCGCGGGCTCGTGCCGCATGAAAAATTGTCGCGCATTGAGAAGCTGGCACCTGCGCGCATGGAAGTTCCGGGTGGTGGGCATTACCAGATTGATTATGATGTTGAGGGTGATCCTGTATTGCGCGTTCGCTTACAAGAAATGTTTGGGATGAAAACTGCGCCGCAAATTGCGGGTGGAAAAGCGCGGTTGAAGATTGAGCTGTTATCGCCAGGTGGCAAGCCTGTGGCGATTACGCAGTCGCTGGAGACATTTTGGGTGAATGCCTACCCCGATGTCCGCAAGGATATGCGCGGAAGATACCCCAAACATCTTTGGCCGGAAGACCCCACGACGGCCACTGCGGTGGCACCGCGCAGGCTTCGATAGGTTTACGCCTTAACATTCAACCACATTGACGGCTAAGCCGCCGGTCGAGGTTTCCTTATAGCGCACGTTCATGTCCATTCCGGTTTGGCGCATTGTTTCAATGCAATTATCAAGCGGCACCAAATGCTGGCCATTGCCACGCAAAGCCAGCGATGCGGCGGTGACAGCTTTTACGGCACCAAAAGCATTGCGCTCGATACACGGTACTTGCACAAGGCCGCCAATTGGATCGCAAGTCATACCAAGATGATGTTCGAGTGCAATCTCGGCAGCATTCTCTACCTGTTCATTCGTGCCACCGAGTGCAGCGCATAGACCAGCAGCAGCCATGGCAGACGCGGAACCGACCTCACCTTGGCACCCTACTTCTGCGCCGGAGATTGAAGCGTTGTGTTTGATGATTCCGCCAATTGCTGCTGCGGCCAGAAGGAAAGTGCGGATGCCGTTTTGATCTGCACCAACGCAATGATCTAGATAGTAGCGGATAACCGCTGGAACCACGCCTGCTGCGCCATTGGTGGGGGCGGTTACGATTTTTCCGCCTGCTGCATTTTCTTCATTCACCGCCATGCCGTAAACCGAGAGATAGTCCATGACGTGATGCGGCTGGATTTGATTGCTACCATGCTCGGTTTTGAGTTTTGCGAAAATTTCTGCAGCACGGCGTTTCACCTTCAAGCCCCCCGGCAAAATGCCTTGAGCTTTCAGACCACGGTTTATGCAGGCGTTCATGGTGGCCCATATATGGTCGAGGCCTTTGTCTAATTCGGTTTTGCTCTGGGCGGTGGTTTCATTGGCGCGCTTCATTTGAGCAATTGTGAGGCCGGAAGCTTGGCCCATTTCTAACATCTGCAGCGCTGATTTAAACGGGTGGGGCACAGTGTGGGTGGGTGCAGCTGGTTTTGTGCTGGCACGTTCAGCCGCCGTTTGCACAAAGCCGCCGCCGATCGAATAGTAGGTTTCTTCGAGCACTGTGCTTCCCGCATTGTCCAGCAAACGAAACACGATACCATTGGCATGGCCTTTGAGTGCTGGGCCGAAATCAAAAACAATATCGTTGGTTTGATCAAAGGCGAAACTGCGGTCTTGGATCTTCACCTCACGCATATTTGCCAAAATCGTTTCAACGTGATTAGGATCAATGTCTTGCGGGGTTTGGCCCGCCAACCCTAAAACGACCGCGCGGTCGCTACCATGGCCTTTGCCGGTGAAAGCCAATGAACCATGCAAGGTAGCCGTTAACCGGGTGGCAGCGCTTAACTCATGCTCGCTTGCCAAATCCAAAAATCTTTTGGCCGCAACCATAGGCCCCATAGTGTGAGATGATGAGGGGCCAATGCCGATTTTGAACAGGTCGAAGACTGAGAGGAACATGGGGTCAAGTTAGGCCTTTTGCTTTCCATAGGTTGTCGTTTCCAGTCATGCGGGCATGCAAAACCGTCATGGCCTTGCCCATTAGGCACTGCTATCAAGAGACTACGAGGGAGTGTTTATGCTGGCAATTTTATTCGGACTTTTTGCGGCATTATGTTGGTCGGTCCATGATTTGCTTGCGCGTCGTTATGCCAACGATGTTGGGCCAGTGCGTATGGCGATTTTAAATATGTTGGCTGGTGCGATTATTTTGGTAGGAATTGTTTTGTGGAATGGAACTCTGTCCCAAGCTGCACTTTCCCATATTGGCACCGCCTTATTTATGGGGCTTATCTACGGCGTTGCAGTGGCCAGTCTCTTTAAGGCCTTCAGCATGGCCCCGGTTTCCATAGTCGGGAATTTTACTGCGGGATATCCGGCATTGGTTGTGGTTTGGGGAATGTTCAATGGTCTGCAGCCGAGTTGGTTGCAAGGCGGGGCCATTATTATTATTTTGTTTGGAGCATATGTCGTGGGGCGGATGGGGCCGCCTGATGGTGGGCTTGCGAAAGTTGCCAAAGCAAATTTGTTGCCAGTGTTTTTCTTCTGCATTCTCGGCTCATTGTGTTTTGCTTCCTCGGTTGTCATTGGACAGAAATTAGCTTTCAGCATTGGTGAATTTGAAACCACTTTTCTAACGCGTATTCCTGCTGCACTGATTTTGTTGCCGTTTGCAGTGCGTGAAACTTCATTGCAATCATCTGTCAGTCGTAATGTTGGACTTATAATATTCACGATGGGGGCATTGGATGTGGCAGCCGTTACGGGTGTCAATTATATGGGTTTCTTGCCGAACAGGGAATTAGGTTCAATGGGCATCAGCGCGTATGGCGCAATTGCAACTTTGCTGGCGATGATTTTCCTGAAAGAAAAGACCTCGCTTTGGCAATGGGCGGGCATTGCTATGATTTGTGCTGGCGTTGCGGTCATAGGAGCAAGTTAGGCCATTTTGGCCAGAACCAAAATCACTTAATGCGCCTCATCCCAATTATTTGCAGCTCTGGCATCAACACTCAAGGGCACTGCTAGTTTGAGTGCGGGCTCAGGAGCTGTTTCCATGACTGATTTTACCAATGCCATTGTAGCTGCCACGTCTGAATCGTCACATTCGAAAATCAATTCGTCATGCACTTGTAAAAGCATGCGGGCTTTGAGGCCTGCTTCTTGAAGTGCGGGCAACATGCGGATCATGGCGCGGCGGATGATATCAGCAGCAGAGCCTTGGATGGGCGCATTGATCGAGGCGCGCTCGAGGAACGCTTTTTCAGAGGGGTTTGGAGAATTGATGCGCGGGAAATGCATGCGCCGTCCAAAAATAGTTTCGACATATTGATTAGCTCTGGCAAACGCTTTGGTTGCTTCCATATAGTCTTTGATACCGGGGAAGCGTTTGAAATAAGTTCGGATATATTCGCCTGCTTCTTCGCGGCTGATGGAGAGTTGGTTGGCCAAGCCGAATGCTGAAATGCCATAAATGATTCCGAAGTTGATCGCTTTGGCGCGGCGACGCACGGAAGATTCCATGCCTTCAATTGGTACACTAAACATTTCACTTGCTGTCATGGTATGAATATCTAAGCCGTCAGCAAAAGCTTTTGTGAGCTGCGGGATATCAGCCACGTGGGCAAGCACGCGGAGTTCGATTTGACTGTAATCTGCGCTGATCAATTTTTTGCCTTTGGGGGCAACGAATGCTGTGCGGATGCGGCGGCCATCATCGGTGCGCACGGGGATGTTTTGTAAATTTGGATCGGTGGATGAAAGGCGGCCAGTGCTGGTTGAAGCCATGGCATAAGACGTGTGCACCCTGCCCGTTTTAGGATTGATGAATTCGGGCAACGCATCAGTGTAGGTCGAACGGAGCTTTGCCAGTTGCCGCCAATCAAGTACACGTTTGGCTAGGTCAATTCCCTGAGTGGCCAAATCATCTAATGCATCAGAATCAGTGCTCCATGCACCTGTTGCAGTTTTGCGGCCACCAGGCAGCGCCATTTTGTCATAGAGAATCTCGCCCAATTGTTTTGGTGAACCGATGTTGAATGTTTGGCCGGCGAGTTTATGAATTTCAGTTTCGACGATGGCTTGCTTATTGGCAAATTCAGACGAGAGTTTCGCTAATACACTGCGATCAACTTCGATACCTTCAAATTCCATTTGCGTGAGGACAGGAACAAGTGGGCGTTCCAAGGTTTCATAGACAGTCACCTTGTGTATTTTTAAAAGCTTTTGTTTAAACACCATCCACAAGCGCAGCGTGATATCGGCATCTTCAGCAGCATAGGCAGTTGCCTTGTCAATTGCTACACGGTCAAAAGTGATTGAAGATTTACCGGTGCCAGCCACATCTTTGAAGGCGATGGGTTTGTGGCCCAAATGGCGTTGCGAAAGTTCGTCCATGCCGTGGCCTACGTCACCTGATTCAATCACGTAAGAGAGCAACATTGTATCATCAAGCGGCGCAACGTTGATGCCGTAGTTTTTGAGCAGCAACATATCGAATTTTAAGTTCTGGCCGATTTTAAGAACGCTCGGTGCTTCAAAGAGCAGCTTTAGTTTGAGCAATGCCTGTTCAAGAGGGATTTGGCCTTCGTGCAAACCTGCAGCAAACAAGCCGTCGCCCGCACCCTTATGTGCAAGCGGAATATAACAAGCTTTGCCTGGAGCCAGCGCTAATGACGCGCCCACGATCTGAGCTTGCATGGCATCAAGTGAATCAGTTTCGGTATCAATGCACACAAAGCCTTGATCCAAGGCTGCTGCGATCCATTTATCCAATGCTGCAATTGTGGTTACCGTTTCATAGTCTGCGTGGTTGACAGGAATGGCTTTGATCTTTTCAGCATAATCGTCAGTCCCACTAGGCTGGGAAACTGTTGCGGTTTCGGATTCTGAATTTGTGCTGGCTTCGCGCCTTCGCGGAAATGACGGTTGTGAAGGTGCGGCGGGAATGCCACCTTCGGGCGGCCAAAATTCGAATGTTACAGGAACTGCATCAATGGCATCGACGTCTGCTGAAAGTGCAGCACCTATCTTGCGCGTGAAGCTTGAAAACTCGAGCGCTTTTAAAAATCCGATAATCTGTGATGGCTTTGGTACATCGACAGCAAATTCATCGATGGTCTCTTTGATTGGAACATTCTCATCAAGCGTAACCAAACGCTTTGAAATCCGGGCTTGCTCAGCAAATTCAATCAGGTTTTCACGGCGTTTATTTTGTTTGATTTCTGATGCTTTTTCGAGAAGCGTTTCAAGATTGCCGTAAAGATTTATGAGCTCTGCACCAGTTTTTAAGCCGATGCCAGGAACACCAGGAACATTATCAACCGAATCCCCTGCCAGCGCTTGCACTTCAATTACTTTATCTGGCGTCACGCCAAATTTCTCCAGTACTTCGGCGTCGGAAATATCTTTGTCTTTCATCGTATCAAGGAGCATCACGCCGGGTTTTACCAGCTGCATGAGATCTTTGTCAGACGTCACGATGCGCACTGTGGCCCCTGCCTCCACAGCTTGCCTTGTATAGGTGGCAATCAAATCATCGGCTTCGAAGTTTTTCATCTCAACACAAGACACATTGAAGGCCTTTGTGGCCTGGCGGATCAAACCAAATTGTGGCCGCAAATCTGCTGGCGGCTCTGGCCTGTGTGATTTGTATTCGGGATAGAAATCATTGCGAAACGTTTTGCTGGAATGATCAAAGATCACCGCCAGATGTGTTGGCTTCTTATCGCTGCGGGTTTCACTGAGCAACTTCCACAACATGTTACAAAAACCTTGAACGGCACCTACGGGCAGCCCGTCGCTCTTTCGTGTCAATGGTGGCAGTGCATGATAAGCGCGGAAAATATATCCCGAACCATCAATGAGATAGAGATGATCACCGGGCTTTAATGTGGAGCTGTTTGACATAGTTTGGACTATGCCACCGCTCTGCAGGTTTGGCCAGCTTTGCCCATGCAGGCCTGTTGAAGAGAAACGAGAATTTCGTGTGCTGAGTTAGCCAAAACAACAAAACTGGGCCGATGACGCTGCTTGCTGTTACAGTCAGCGACACCCATCCCAAATCGGCGTTTGAGAAAAACTTCAACAAAATCGTGCGCGAGGTGGCCATGAATAAAAAGAACGAAAGATAAATAACAATTGAGTTTTGCCCTAAGTAGCGCAGCGACTTCGTGATTTTGAATTTAGCTAACAGAACGCCGGTGCTGACCACAG
>JAYTSN010000143.1:0-5111 GCA_043745625.1 Aestuariivirga sp.
ATTAATGTCCGCCACAAAAGGCCTGAGTATGAAGATTGATGCCGATAAAAATTCTGCTTCTGTCAAGGCAACTATTAGTCGCGTTAGTGAGAAATCTGACTCTCTTTCCGAAAGTAAAACTGTCTTGGTCGTCGGAATAGGAGCATCAGCGGGTGGTGTTGAGGCGCTCAGCCGGTTTTTTGACGCGATGCCGCCAGACAGTGGCGCAGCTTTTGTCATTGTGCTGCACCTTGATCCGACACGCGAAAGTCAAATGGCGCATGTGTTGAGCAGCCACACGACCATGTCTGTCTTGCAAGTGACGGATGATATGCCAATCCAAGCCAATCAGGTTTATGTGATAGCACCTGATAAGGATTTAACAGTGAGCAAGGGCTTGCTGCAACTGGCTGAACCGGCGGAAAGCCGCGGCCACCGCCATCCGGTGGATGTATTATTCAGGTCGTTGGCAGCTGACCAAGGTGAGCGTGCCATAGCCATCGTTCTATCGGGTACGGGAAGCAACGGCACCGACGGTTTAAAGGAGGTCAAAGCAGTTGGCGGTCTTATTCTAATACAAGATCCGGTCACGGCTAAATTTGACGGCATGCCTCGCAGTGCCATCTCCTCCGGAATGGCAGATCACATCATTGCACCAGAAGCGATGCCAGAAATTTTGGTGCGCTACATCAACCGGGAATACATAGCCGACCCTGACAATGGTGAAACGGCAGCTTCAAACGCGCAGCCAGCAATTGACCAGATTCTAACGTTGCTTTTCACCCGCACCGGGAATGATTTTCGCAATTACCGCCGCAGCACCCTACAGCGCCGCATCCAGCGTCGCTTGGGCCTCAAAAACATAGATACGCTTTATGACTACATGAATGATCTTCGCAGCAATGCTGATGAAGCGCCATTGCTGGTAAAAGACCTGCTGATCAACGTCACCAGCTTCTTTCGTGATGCCGAAGCATGGAAAGCCCTCGCAACATTGGTCGTTGCACCTTTGGTTGTCGCACGGGAAACTGGCGCTCCAATCAGGGCTTGGATTCCCGGCTGCTCAACAGGTGAGGAAGCCTATACGCTTGCCATGCTGATCAGCGAACAAGCCGTCATCGTCGGCAAGAAATTCGATGTGAAAATCTTTGCGACAGATGCACGCGATGACAATCTGAAAATAGCGCGTGACGGAATATATCCCGCAGCCGCCATTGCCGGGCTTTCTGCAACGCGCCAACGCGTATTTTTTGATAAACTTGATGCGACGTATCAGGTGAAAAAAGAATTGCGCAACATGGTGGTGTTTGCACCACAAAATCTGCTGCGAGATCCACCATTTTCCCATCTTGATATTGTCTCCTGCCGAAACTTGCTGATTTATCTGGAACCCGAAGCGCAACAAAGCATTATCGCTTTGTTTCATTTTTCGCTTGAAGAAGGTGGCAACCTGTTGCTGGGCAACACCGAAACCTTGGGTCGCCATGAGGCCATGTTCGAGATTATTTCCAAAAAATGGCGTATATTCCGCAGGGCAGGCCCCGCACGTCTGGACATCGTGAATTTTCCAGTGTTGCGCGGAACCGCACCCAGCTCAAAATCCAACGACGCAGTTGCACCGCATCTAACCAATGGGATCTCTGTACCAGCAGCCGATATCGCTCGCCGCGCTCTGCTCGAACATTTTGCGCCTGCGGCGGTGTTGATCGACCGAAACTGTCGCGTTGTTTATTTCCACGGATCAACAGGCAATTATTTAGAGCAACCAACGGGCGAGCCCTCAAAAGATTTGTTTCTGATGACGCGTGACGGGCTTACCACAAAGCTACGTTCAGCCGTGCGCACAGTAATTGCTGAAAATCGGAATATCATAATCAGCGTTAACATTAAACACGGCAGCACACTTTCTCCGGTTCAGGTTACGGTCTTTCCGCTGGCAGCGGGTGCCAATGTTCATGGCCATGTTTTGATATGCTTCGCGCCGGAAGCGGTGGTGAGTTCCATTCCCAACAATGGTGCGCCAAATAACTTGGTGGCCGACACCACAGTGCAGGACGAGTTGAAAGCACTCCGCAATGAACTGCAAAACACAATTGAACATCTTGAGACAACCAATGAAGAATTGAAGGCATCAAACGAAGAAGCCACCTCGATGAACGAGGAGTTGCAGTCCACCAATGAAGAGCTTGAGACTTCAAAAGAGGAGATGCAATCATTCAATGAAGAGCTGCACACCGTCAACAGTCAACTCCAACACAAAGTGCGAGAGCTGGAAGACAGTGCCAATGACCTTAACAACCTGCTGGCTGGAACAGAAACGGCGACATTGTTTGTTGATGCAAAACACTGCGTCAAATGGTTTTCACCGGGCACGCGCGAATTGTTTGACTTCATTGTCTCAGATATTGGTCGACCGCTCAGTCATTTCGCCCGCAAATTTCAAGACGACAAGCTTTTGTCAGATGCAGAGGAGGTGTTGCGCTCGCTTGTTGTCGTGGAGGCCGAAGTGCGAGCTGCCGATGGCCGGTGGTTTTTGCGGCGCATGTTGCCGTATCGCACGTTGGACAACCATATCGCAGGCGTCGTCATCACCTTCATTGATACAACAGAACATAAGATGGCTGAAGCGGCCATGCGCGACAGCCAGATTCAGTATGAGGTGTTGTTTAATTCCATTGATGAAGGCTTCTGTGTGCTGGAAAAAATTGAAGCCACGGCGAATTCGCCAATTGATTTCCGCTTCATTGAAGTTAACCCTGCCTTTGAAAAACATGGTGGCACTGCGGTGGTTCTGGGAAAAACCATGCGTGAAGTATATCCACAGGAAGAGCAAAATGACTGGTTTCGCATTCACGATCAGGTGCTCAAGAGTGGAATACCGATACGTTATGAACAGAGCCTTGAAAGCATGGGCCGAGTCTTGGAGCTTTATGAATTTCCGCTCAACAATGCAAAGAACAATCGTCTTGCCATAATTTTCCAGGATATTACCTCTCGAAAATTGGGGGTTGCGTCTGCATTAAAGTTGGCAGCTCTTGTCGCTTCGTCTGATGACTTGATTGCGAGCATCGACGTTGAAGGCAACTTTACCAGCTGGAATCCTGGGGCTGAGCGCATGTTTGGGTATATGGCTGAAGAAGTTCTACATAAGCATTCTTCAATGTTGCTGATACCGGGACAAAAATCTGCCAGTGCTCAATTGTTCGAACAATTCAGGAGTGGTGGGGAGAATGTACACTTGGAAATTGAACGGATGCGAAAAGACGGAATCATGATTTGGATTTCGGCTACGTGTTCGCCTGTGATCGCAGCAGACGGGAAAATCGTCGGCGCGTCGGTTATTGCTCGCGATATCACGCAGCGTCGTCGCGCTGAAGCGCATCGTGAAATTCTTGTGGGAGAACTCAATCACCGGGTCAAGAACACCTTGGCAATCGTCAGTGCTATTGCGTCGCAGACGCTCACGGGTGCGGTATCTATCAAAGCCGCCAGTGAAGCTTTTTCATTACGGCTCATGGCCTTGTCAGGCACCCATGATTTGTTGATGCATGGAAATTGGGCTGGCACTGATCTGGCCAGCATTGTGAAAGCGACAATTGAGCCGCATAATGGTGGGCAAAACCGTTTTCATTTTGAAGGGGCGTTTGTTCCTATGAAACCGGGATTAGCGGTAACCTTTAGTTTGGCGCTGCATGAACTTTGCACCAACGCAGCAAAATATGGCGCATTGTCTGTGCAAGAGGGATTTATCACTATTGCATGGCATATCCACGGCGATATCAGCAAAGCCAGGTTGAAATTGACATGGACGGAAAGTGGTGGGCCACCTGTAGTGGCACCAACACGCAAAGGTTTTGGATCACGCCTCATTCAAAAAGCGTTGGCCATGGAACTCGGAGGTGAAGTAAGAATTTTGTATGAACCCACTGGCGTTATTTGTACGATTGATGCCCCTTTTCCGCCAGGCAATTTGAAAGTCGAAACGATTGATGCCAAATTGCGAGACTAAAACCTGGCGCGTTCTCATCGTCGAAGATGAAATGCTACTTGCGATGAATCTGGAAGATATGTTGCAGGAACTCGGGCACGAGGTCGTTGCAGTCGCCACCCGTATTCCCCAAGCGCTGACCTTTGCTTCCAGCAGTGATATCGATCTTGCCATTCTTGATCTCAATTTGTCAGGGGCGCTTTCCTTCCCGGTTGCAGATGTTTTGCGCAACCGCGCGGTTCCGTTCCTGTTCGCGACAGGCTATGGGTTCCAAGGCCTAACTGAAAATTATCGCAGCGAGTATGTGCTGGCTAAACCATACGTCATTCGTGAGCTTGAAAAAGCAATCGCCAGTGTCATGACGGATGTAGACGATTGATAAGTTTCATCTTGGATTTACCCAAGAAGCATGAGCCCGAAATGGATTTGCACGCCTGTTAGAGCCAATGTACTTAGTGGATTTAGCCGTGTTTGACCTATTCAATGTGCGCGGCAGAGCCCACACATCTGCCGTTTCCTCAATGAACTGCGACTCGGCCGCGCGCTCACCCGCCGAATTTACTCTGAGCATTGAGAAAAACGGCATTTCGTTGCAAAAAGCGTTGTCTCGGCTTTTTGCTCTTATTTCTTAAGAGAGCACAAAGTAACTGACGACCTCGCCGCGCTGCTCGAGAGTAGCACATCTCTCCAGCAAAGGGCGACTATGCGGACAAACCCCAATTTCTTTTATAACTTTTACCCAGGTGTTACCCGGTTCAATTTTGCGATGGTCTGGCACCAAAGGAAAACCCGCTATCTCATTGAGATAACGGGTTTTTATTTGGTTGCGGGAGCCAGATTTGAACTGACGACCTTCAGGTTATGAGTCAGCTTGGATAGCCAACAGTGGCGGTCTATTGTTTGCCCGAACATGCATCCAAGTTCTTGATTCAAAACATTGTTCTTGAAATCACAACACGGACTCTTACGTTGGTCTGCACCGTCGTTCTTGTCCTGCTGTGCCCCAGCTGTGCCCCAGAACGGCTCTTCAGATTATTAAACCTGAAAGGCGGAGAAAATGATCAAAATTACGAAGCGTTTTGTCGAAAGTTTGGAAACCAACGGGAAAGACACTGACTATTTTGACGACACCATGCAAGGCTTT
>JAYTSN010000144.1:0-1692 GCA_043745625.1 Aestuariivirga sp.
TTCGTTGCTTGAAAGTGGCGGGCTTGATGGACTTTCAATCGGTTTCAAAACCGTTGTCGCCCGCCCGGACCGCGCCACTCAAACGCGCCGCATCTACACAATTGATTTGTGGGAAGTTTCACTCGTCACTTTTCCAATGCTGGAAGGTGCACGGGTGAGCGCTGTGAAGTCTCGCGCATGGGCGAAGGCGGACTTAACTTTTACCAAACCTGAAGCCCTGAACTTAACAAGGAATAATACAATACATGGATAATCTCGAAACCAAAGTGGCAAACTCTGCCGCTGACCAATTTCACGTGATGGAAGCATTTGAAGCTTTCAAAGACGCCAATGACCAACGCCTCGAGCAGATTGAAAAGCGCATGAGTGCTGATGTGGTGACCTCGGAAAAAGTCGACCGCATCAACAAAGCCATCGACGAATTGATTTTGAAATCGCGCAGGTCGGCACTGGGTGGTGAAGTGAAGTCTGAACCGAGCGAACACAAAAAAGCTTTTGAGCAATATGTGCGCAAAGGCGAAACCCACGGGCTGTCCTCGCTGGAAGCCAAGGCCATGTCGGTGGGTTCTGGTCAAGACGGCGGCTATTTGGTTCCGCCCGAAGTGGAAGCCGAGATTGGTCGTTTGCTTTCCAAAGCATCACCAATGCGCCAGATTGCCGATGTGCGCCAGATTTCGGCAACGCTTTACAAGAAGCCTTTCAACACCAATGGAGCAGCTACCGGTTGGGTGGGTGAAACGGCGGCACGTCCACAAACTGCAAGTCCGACTTTGGCGGAACTGCAATTTCCAACCATGGAGCTTTATGCGCAGCCCGCAGCCACGCAAGCTTTGCTTGATGATTCAATCGTGAATTTGGATCAATGGGTGGCCCAGGAAGTGGAAACGGTTTTTGCCGAACAGGAGACCGATGCGTTCCTCAATGGTGATGGAATCACGCGGCCCAAAGGCATTTTGGCTTACACCAAAGTGGCGCAAAGCGCTTGGACTTGGGGCAACACTGGCTATATCGCAACGGGTGTAGCTGCTGCATTTGCGTCAACAAACCCGACCGACAAATTGGTCGATCTGATTTATGCAACCAAAGCCGGCTACCGGCAAAATGCGCGCTTCATGATCAGCCGCGCCACGCAAGCCCAGATCCGGAAATTCAAAGATGCGCAAGGCAATTACCTTTGGCAGCCCGCAGCAACAGCTGATGGCAATGCCATGTTGCTGAACTTCCCCGTGGTTGAAAGCGAATATATGCCCGACATCGGCACTGATAGTTTCTCGGTGGCGTTCGGTGATTTCAAGCGCGGTTATTTGATTGTTGACCGTGTGGGCACGCGCATCTTGCGTGATCCATTTACCGCTAAACCCTATGTGCTGTTCTACACCACCAAACGCGTGGGCGGCGGCATGCAGGATTTCGATGCGATCAAGTTGCTGAAGTTCGGCGTTTCGTAATTTTCATCCCCTCCCCTGGAGTAGGGGAGGGACCTTAAAGGAATTTTCATGCCCCTTATTCTCACCACTCCGCCTTCTGCGGAACCCTTAAGCTTGGCTGAGGCCAAGGCGCAATTGCGCATTTACCATTCTGATGACGACACATTCGTCAGTACACTGATTACCACTGCCCGGCGGATGATTGAACAACGCTATGATCTGGCTTTGATGCAACAGAGCTGGTCTTTGTTTTTGGATCAATGGC
>JAYTSN010000145.1:0-5094 GCA_043745625.1 Aestuariivirga sp.
TTGAAGGGTGGCAGAGCGTCAACGCGCGCTCGTGTCAGATCAATGCTGCTCATGGTTCACAATCTTGATTGCATAAAATTTCTGTTCCGGCAGTTGCCCGCCGGAACAGTCTCTTCATCCATAAAATTACCAATTACTGCTTTGGAGCGTTCTTGATGATGTCTGTAAATTTCGCCTGCGCATCAGCAGTCGTCATAGCTGGAGTCGAGAAGAACTGGGTCATCAGATCATTGATCTGCGTGATCGAATCGCGATCCAACATTTGCACATCGTTCGGGAACACGGCTGATGAATGGTCAAGAATTTCAAGACCCTTCTTCATGCAGTCATTGGCTGCAGAAAGATCAACGTCAGCACGCATTGGAAGCGAACCCTTCTTCAAGTTGAAAGCAACCTGAACAGCAGGCGTAATCAAGGTAGAAGCCATCTTCAGCTGAGCTGCTTTCAGAGCTGGATCCTTAACCACTGGGAAGTAGAACACGTCACCGCCAGTGTTGAGAACAGGTGTTACACCGAGGCCTGGCAAGCAATCATAGTCTTTGCCTGGAACCATCTTTGCAACTTGGAATTCACCACCAGCCCAGTCGCCCATGATGTTCGCGGCAGCTTTGCCGATCACAACAAGGCCAACAGCTTCGTTCCATTGCTTTGTCACTTGCTTTTGATCTACCATTTTGCGGGCAGCATCAACGGCTTCGAAGACTTTGGCGAATTCTGGGCCAGCAGCCATGGCAAGGTCACGATCCTTGTAAACCTTCACATAATTATCCACGCCAGCAACAGCCACAATCATATCGCCGATCAAAAGGCCAACTGGCCAGCCTGCAGCAAGAGACAAAGGCTGAATGCCTTTTTCTCTTAACTTAGGAGCATAAGCAACCAGTTCAGCAAAGTTCTTTGGTGGTTCCATGCCGTTGTCTGTGAACACCTTGCGGTTTGTCCACATCCATTGTGCCGAATGCAGGTTCACTGGAACGCAGTAAACTTTGCCATCAACTGTGCATGAAGCCAGCTGGCTCTTTGGACGCAGAATGTCGTTCCACTTTTCTTTGGTGGCGAGTTCTGTGAGGTCAGTCAGCAAGCCAGCCTTGATCAGTTCGTCAGCATCATGGCCGGGGTTTAACTGAGTGGCACCCATTGGGTTGCCGCCGAGAATACGAGAAATAATGATTGGACGCGCTGCATCGCCTGAACCAGCAATAGCACCATCAACCCATTTGTCGCCCGAGGCATCAACAGCCTTTGCGAATTCGGCAACAGCAGCAGCTTCGCCGCCGCCTGATGTCCACCAATGCGTAACTTCGATTTCAGTAGCGCACGCTGCACCCGCTGCAAACAGCGAAACAGACAGAGCCAAAGCAGCAGTTAGTTTCTTTAAACCCATGACAATTTCCTCACATGTCTTTTTAAGGTCATGGTCAGGCTATGTTAAAAAAACCGCTTTTGCAACGTTTCAGAGATCGATTCAGCAAAGATTTTCTTGCTGCATCGCAACAAGCTAATGAGGGGGTTGTAACGTTTCAAACATTGGCTAGTGTCTCGCCAGAAATGGCAAAAATCGATGAACCACCAACCCGCCCAACTTTGCGCACACTTGCCAAAGTAACTGGCCTTGGCGTGTCCACGGTCAGCCAAGCTTTGCGTGATAATCCTGAAATTGCTGAGGAAACCAGAAAGCGTGTGAAGCTTGCCGCTCAACAAGCAGGTTACCGCCCAGACCGAGCAGGTGTGCGCTTACGCACTGGCAAGACCAATGTGATCACTTTGATTTTGAACACTGACGGCACGTCCATGGGTTTAGTTGAGCAAATGGTTTATGGAATTTCAGAAGTGCTTGCGGCAACACCTTATCATCTTGTCGTGACACCATATGAGCTGAATGATCCGATGGCCCCTGTTCGCTATGTGGTTGAGAACCGATTGGCTGATGGCGTGATTATCTCACGCACCCAGCCTGATGATCAGCGCGTCAGATATATGCTCGACAACCATGTTCCCTTCACAACGCATGGCCGCACCAATTGCGGCATTGAACATGCCTATCATGATTATGATAATGAAGTTTTTGCAAAACTCGCTGTTGAGAAATTAGCAGCACGAGGCCGAAAACGCATCGCTCACTTAAAGCCCCCGCCAGGTCTGTCTTATCACAACCACTCAATGTTGGGATTTGCCAACGCCATCCATGCGCTAGGGCTTTCTGAATTTCCAACTGCGCAATTGAACATCGACACGTCTTACGAAGACGTGCGGGGTTTTACCCGGTCTATCGTTCAGGCCAACGATGCGCCCGATGGTTATGTTTCGCAAAGCGAGCTGACAACGATGGCTCTGGTTTCGGGCTTGGAGGAAATGGGCCAAACTGTTGGCAGGGACTTTGATGTTGTGACCAAGCAATACTCGCCATTCATGCCTTGGTTCAGGCCTGCGATCATCATGATAAATGAAGACCATAAACTTGCAGGCCGCGCATTGGCAACTGCGGTTCTAGGCGCAATAGCCGGCCAAGACGTGAAGACCCTTCAGACGCTTGTTTCGCCTTAAAGCCCTATGCGCGTGACGCTAACAATGCCATAAATCTTGCAATTAATGCAAAAAGGCAAATCATGTCTCAAAACTATTATGCGCCACAAGGTGGTCATCCAAAGCAAACGGAACTGCTAACGGGCCGGGCCGTTTTCACCAACTCTTATGCTGTCATCCCCAAGGGTGTGATGAACGATATCGTAACCAGCGCACTCCCCTTCTGGGAGAAAACGAGAGCTTGGATCATGGCAAGGCCGCTCTCTGGTTTTGCTGAAACATTTTCACAATACATTATGGAAGTGGCACCCGGTGGTGGCAGCACATCACCAGAGCCAGATGCCTCGGCCGAAGCCGTGCTGTTTTGTGTGAACGGTGAATTCTCCCTTACCATTGGGGCCAAGCAACACAGCATGGTTGCAGGAAGTTACGCCTTCATTCCACCAGCCACAAAATGGACGTTAAAAAATAACGCCACATCCAACGCCACATTCCATTGGATCAGAAAATCATACGAAGCTGTCAAAAATATCGAACCCCCAGAAGCATTTGTAGTGAATGAAAAAGACGTGAAGCCAAGTGTAATGCCCGACACCAATGGCGCATGGAGTACCACGCGCTTTGTAGACCCCGCCGATCTGCGCCACGACATGCATGTTGCAATCGTCAACTTTGAGCCAGGCGGCGTCATCCCCTTTGCAGAAACCCACGTTATGGAGCACGGGCTTTATGTGCTGGAGGGCAAAGCCGTTTACCGCCTCAACCAGGATTGGGTTGAAGTGGAAGCCGGAGATTTCATGTGGCTCCGCGCCTTCTGCCCCCAAGCCTGTTATGCAGGCGGGCCAGGTCGCTTCCGCTACCTGTTATACAAAGATGTGAACCGCCACGCGAAACTCAACTTCAAATGAAAATCGAAACACTGACGAAAGAAGCCTTCGCACCTTTTGGAGAGGTGATCGAAATTGAAGGCGCAAATCCCATCAACATCAATCAGGGATTTGCAACACGGTTTAACACGCTCGCAAACATTGATGTGGCAAGTGAAGGTGGCGAGGTGAATGTTTCGATCTTCAATGCAATTGCGCGCCCCAAACCCGTCGTCATAAAATTGATGGAGCGCCATCCACTTGGCACACAATTATTCTATCCCCTGCAGAACGAAGATTGGCTTGTGCTGGTTTGCGATGAACCACTGGTGGAGAACAGCTACAGATTATTTCAAGCATCAGGAACCCAAGGCATAAACTACGCCCGCAACACTTGGCATCACCCGTTGCTGGTTCATTCTGATAGTCGCTTCCTGATTGTTGATCGCAAGGGCCCCGGTCATAATCTTCAAGAAACGATGCTGCCTCAAATCATCAGAATCTGAAGTGACAAAAATTACAAAATCGTTATATTTTATTCGGGTTATTTCAATTTTGTAATGAACAAGAATTAAGATTAAACTGTTGGATTTTTTTGCGCTCCAAGTTTAGTTGTCCGGCGAGGCATCATGCCTCTCATTGATTAATTTGGAGATTACACATGATCCGCAAAATGATTCTCGCTGGCGCAGCTATTGCTGTTTTGGCTTCACCGGTATTGGCTGCTGACGCAGCTTTCTTCGTGGCAAAAGACGCCGCGACCAAGAAGTGCGCCGTTGTAGCCGCAAAGCCAGACGAAAAAGCAGCCATGATGATTGGCAAAGTTTCATTCAAGACCAAAGTTGAAGCTGAAACAGCGATGAAAGCTGCCGCAGACTGCAAATAAATATTTGGTTTATACCAATCAACGAGCCGGTGATGCAAATGCGCATCATCGGCTTTTTGATTCTTGAATGAGACTCTGATCATATCAAGAACATTTGATGGTGAAATGATCACAGAAATTTCACACTATCAACAAACAAGGTCGTTCTATTCGCGACCAGCAAAGGCAGTGATTGTCTTTGCAATTTGGTCTCAAAACTTGGAGGTATATAATGATCCGCAAGATGATAATTGCAGGTGTGGCTGTTGCTACATTCGCAGCTCCCGCCTTGGCTGCAACGGAGTTCTTTGTTGCTAAAGATGCAGCAACACAGAAGTGCGCTGTCATGGACACAAAACCAGACGAGAAGGCCGCAATGGCCGTAGGTACTGTCAGTTACACAACCAAGGAAGATGCAGAAGCCGCGATGAAAACCGCAGCAGAATGTAAAGCTTAAAGCCAAAGGGGCCGGTGGTGCATTAAGTGCATCACCGGTTCAATTTGAAAAACTTGAACTTGCAAACAAACTGTTGGCCTCATAGAATTTTTCAAATGGCCCACTCATCCGATCAAACCCTCTCCGCTGCGCGCTTCCTCTTAAATCATATGCAAGCACAAACACTTTGCGAAGCCCTGCCCACTGAATGCAGGCCCGCAACGTTGGCCCAAGCCTACGCAATCCAAGCTTTGTGGGAAAAACAATCAGCAAAACCGCTTTATGGTTGGAAAATTGCAGCCACGAGCATTGCTGGCCAAAAACACATCGGCGTCAATGGTCCACTCGCTGGTCGTTATATTGACGAGCGCGTGGTGCCCACGGGCAATACAGTCCCCTTCGGC
>JAYTSN010000146.1:0-5092 GCA_043745625.1 Aestuariivirga sp.
TCGGTTATTTTGAGCGCAGAGGACAAATCAAGGCACAGCGTCAATCGCTCGCGCAGTTGAAACGTTTAAGTGCCGCTGATTTAGCCGATATGGGGATCAAGCGTTATCAGCTTGATCAGATTTTGCAGGGCTAAATCCCCGTAACAACAGAAGTTGGGCCCGGACGGTACGTTGTCCGGGCTTTTTTATTGCTTAAATTTCACATTGCGGCAATCCGCCTCAACTGGCTGGTTGCGAGTCTCTTTCCACTGTGATAGCGAACGCCCGCGATCAATGTTTGGCTTTGCGCCGAACACTCTCAACTTGAAGGTATTTCAGTGGCGGCAAATCAAATTATTTCGGGTGTGGCGGGGCGATATGCGAATGCGCTGTTTGACCTAGCATCGGAAGAAAAAGCAGTGCCTGCAACAGCCAAGGGGCTGGAAGCGTTTCAAAAACTCATTGATAATTCAGCTGATTTGCAGCGTTTGATGAAATCGCCTGTGTTTAAGGCTGAAGATCAGATGAGCGCTGTGTCGGCTCTTGCTGATAAGTCAGGCGTTGGCGGTTTGGCGTTAAATTTTGTGAAGTTGATGAGTGCCAAGCGCCGCCTTGCGGCTTTGCCTGATGCGATTCGCGGGTTTCAAGCTTTGGTGGCTGATGCCAAGGGCGAAACTGTAGCTGAAGTGACTTCAGCGGAAAAATTAACAGCTGCGCAAATAACTGATTTGAAAGCAGCACTCAAAGCCAAGCTCGGCAAAGACGTTTTGCTGACAACCAATATCGATTCTTCAATCCTCGGCGGCCTGATCGTAAAAGTCGGCACTACGATGATTGACAACTCACTCAAAACAAAACTCTCCAATCTCAAGACTGCTATGAAGGGAACCGGCTGATTATGGATATCCGCGCCGCTGAAATTTCGACAATTCTAAAGAAGCAAATTAAGGACTTTGGCAAAGATGCTGAAGTTGCTGAAATTGGCCAAGTGCTTTCCGTTGGCGACGGTATTGCTCGTGTTTACGGTCTTGATAATGTTCAGGCCGGCGAAATGGTTGAATTCCCAGGCGGCATTCGCGGCATGGCTTTGAACCTCGAAACCGACAATGTCGGTGTGGTTATTTTCGGTAATGACCGTGACATTAAAGAAGGCGACACCGTTAAGCGCACTGGCGCCATCGTTGAAGTGCCAATCGGCCCAGAATTGTTGGGCCGCGTTGTAGACGCTCTCGGAAACCCCATCGACGGCAAAGGCCCGATCAAGGCCAAGAAATTTTCACGCGTAGACGTTAAGGCCCCTGGCATTATTCCGCGCAAATCAGTTCACGAACCAATGTCCACTGGTCTTAAAGCTGTTGACGCTTTGATCCCGGTTGGCCGTGGCCAGCGCGAATTGATCATTGGCGATCGTCAAACCGGCAAGACTGCAATTATTCTTGATACCATCCTTAATCAAAAAGCCATTCACGTGAATGGCCCTGATAAGGAAAAACTTTATTGCGTTTATGTGGCCTGCGGTCAAAAGCGCTCGACCGTGGCTCAGTTCGTAAAGATTTTGGAAGATGCGGGCGCGATGGAATATTCTATCGTTGTTGCAGCAACTGCCTCTGAATCAGCTCCGATGCAATATCTTGCACCTTTCACAGGCTGCACCATGGGTGAATATTTCCGCGACAATGGCATGCATGCTTTGATTGCTTACGACGATTTGTCCAAGCAAGCTGTGGCTTATCGCCAGATGTCTTTGCTCCTGCGCCGCCCACCAGGCCGCGAAGCTTATCCTGGCGACGTGTTTTATCTCCACTCGCGTTTGCTGGAACGTTCAGCCAAGTTAAACGACGCACTCGGTGCTGGTTCATTGACGGCTCTGCCTGTTATTGAAACTCAGGCCAACGACGTGTCTGCTTACATTCCAACCAACGTGATCTCGATCACCGATGGTCAGATCTTCTTGGAAACTGATTTGTTCTACCAAGGCATCCGTCCTGCCGTGAACGTAGGTCTTTCCGTGTCACGCGTGGGTTCAGCTGCTCAGGTAAAAGCCATGAAGCAGGTTGCTGGCAAGATTAAGGGTGAGCTTGCGCAATACCGCGAAATGGCGGCGTTTGCACAGTTCGGTTCTGACCTTGATGCATCCACACAAAAACTTTTGAACCGTGGTGCGCGTTTGACCGAGTTGCTTAAGCAACCACAATTTTCACCGCTCAAGACCGAAGAACAAGTTGTAGCGATCTATGCAGGTGTAAACGGTTATCTTGATGGTATCGCAGTAAACCGCATCCGCGACTATGAGGATGGTTTGTTACGTAACTTCAAAGACAAGCACATGGATATTCTGGATTCGATCCGCACTGAAAAGCAAATCACTGATGCAATGGGTGTAAAGCTCAAAGCCGCAGTGGATGCATTCACCAAGGCATTTGCATAAGAGCGCGTAATGGCAAGTCTTAAAGACCTCCGCAACCGTATCGCCTCGGTCAAAGCAACCAGAAAGATCACCAAGGCCATGCAAATGGTGGCCGCAGCAAAGCTGCGCCGTGCGCAGGAAGCAGCCGTTGCCGCGCGTCCTTACTCAGAGCGCATGGCAGTAGTTCTGGCTAATTTGGCTGGTGCTGTGGCTGGGCAATCAGGCGCTCCGGCTCTGCTTGCTGGAACAGGTAAAGACCAAACACATTTGCTCGTGATCTGCACTGCAGAGCGCGGGCTTTGCGGTGGGTTCAACTCGTCCATCGTGCGTCTGGCCCGTGAGCATGCTGAGAGGCTGATTGCTCAAGGCAAGACTGTTAAGATGATGACGGTTGGCAAAAAAGGAAATGATGCGCTGAAACGTGTGTACGGCAAATACATTGTCGAAGCCGTTGATTTCCGTGGCCAGAAAGCTGTGCGTTATGACAATGCAACAGGTGTTGGAGCAACCATCATCCGCATGTTTAATGAAGGTGCCTTTGATGTATGCACTGTCTTCTTTGCGGAATTCAAATCGGTGATCAGCCAAAAACCAACCGCTTTGCAAATGATCCCTGCTGCTGTTGCCGGTGGCGTAACTGCTGATCTCGGTGGTGCGGTTTATGAGGCAGAGCCAGATGAAGGCGAAATCCTCACTGATTTGCTGCCCCGTAATATTTCAATCCAAGTTTTCCGTGCGCTTCTCGAAAATGCCGCCTCCGAACAAGGTGCGCGCATGAGTGCGATGGACAATGCTACGCGCAACGCTGGCGACATGATCAATAAGCTGTCGATTAAATACAACCGCCAGCGCCAAGCCCAGATTACCAAAGAACTCATCGAAATCATTTCTGGCGCAGAAGCGCTGTAAGACATTAGAAGGAACCGCAACATGGCAAAAGCAGCTGCTGCAACGAAAACCACCAAGAAGGGCTCAGGCCTTGTTGGCCGCATCACGCAAGTCACAGGCGCTGTGATCGACGTGCAGTTTGATGGCGAGTTGCCACAAATTTTGAACGCGCTGGAAACCACCAACAATGGCAACCGCCTCGTTCTCGAAGTGGCCCAGCATCTGGGTGAAAAGACTGTGCGCACCATCGCCATGGACTCATCTGAAGGTCTGGTTCGTGGCCAAGCGGTATATGACACTGGCACGCCAATCATGATGCCGGTTGGGCCTGAAACGCTGGGCCGTATTATGAACGTGATCGGCGAACCTGTAGATGAAGCAGGCCCGATGAAAACCAAGCTCACACGCGCCATTCACCAAGATGCGCCTTCGTTTGTTGAGCAATCAACCGAAGCTGAAATTCTCGTCACCGGTATCAAGGTTGTAGATCTTCTGGCACCTTACGCAAAGGGCGGCAAGATTGGCCTATTTGGCGGCGCCGGCGTTGGCAAAACCGTTTTGATCATGGAGCTCATCAACAACGTGGCCAAGGCGCACGGTGGTTACTCGGTGTTTGCAGGTGTGGGTGAACGCACCCGCGAAGGCAACGATCTCTATCATGAAATGATTGAATCTGGCGTGAACAAGAAGGGCGGCGGCGAAGGCTCGAAGGCGGCACTTGTATATGGTCAGATGAACGAGCCTCCAGGTGCGCGTGCGCGTGTTGCCCTGTCGGGACTCACGGTGGCCGAACATTTCCGCGATGAAGGCCAAGACGTGTTGTTCTTCGTTGATAATATTTTCCGCTTCACGCAAGCTGGTTCTGAAGTGTCCGCCTTGTTGGGCCGCATTCCATCCGCTGTGGGTTATCAGCCAACATTGGCCACCGACATGGGCACCATGCAGGAGCGCATTACCACAACGCAAAAGGGTTCAATCACTTCAGTGCAGGCCATTTACGTGCCAGCCGACGATTTGACCGATCCTGCACCTGCCACATCGTTTGCGCATCTGGATGCAACGACAACACTGTCGCGTTCGATTGCTGAAAAAGGCATTTATCCTGCTGTGGATCCACTGGACTCCACATCGCGCATGATGGACGCCCGCATCATTGGTGAAGAGCATTACGGCACTGCCCGCCGCGTTCAGCAAATTCTGCAACGCTATAAGGCCTTGCAAGACATCATCGCCATTCTCGGCATGGACGAGCTTTCCGAAGAAGATAAAACCGCCGTGGCCCGCGCCCGCAAGATCGAGCGCTTTATGAGTCAGCCTTTCTTTGTGGCCGAAGTGTTCACAGGTTCGCCTGGCAAGCTGGTTCCTTTGGCCGATACCATTAAGGGCTTCAAAGGCCTGTGTGACGGTGCCTATGATCATCTGCCAGAATCCGCCTTCTACATGGTAGGCACAATTGAAGAAGCTGTTGAAAAGGCCAAGAAGATGGCGGCTGAGGCGGCATAAGTTAAAATTCAAACCGTCATTCCCGCGAAGGCGGGAATCTCTGTTTCACTTTTAACGCAGATCCCCGCCTGCGCGGGGATGACGAATTAAAGAAAGTGACGACGATCATGGCATTACACTTCGAATTGGTCTCCCCTGCGAAACTGCTGTTCAGCGGTGACGTGGCATCGGTGACGTTGCCTGGCACTGAAGGCGAAATGACCATCATGCCAATGCACGCCCCCGTGCTGGCCACCCTGCGCCCCGGCATTGTGACTGTAGTGAAGGACGGCGGCACAACAGACAAAATCTTCGTGCGCGGCGGCTTTGCCGAAG
>JAYTSN010000147.1:0-5065 GCA_043745625.1 Aestuariivirga sp.
GCTCCAGCCATCTGAACATGCGCCCGAATTTTGCGGTGCCGATTGTCGATTGTTGTGTACTTTCCAAGCCGCGCAGCGGCCTTGACCCGTGATTAGTCATGGTGATCCTCCTGAGTGGTTATCGACTTCTAAGTTTTCGATACGAAACCAGAAGGCCCCCGGGATCAGACATCTTCACCAACTAGCAGCAGAAACATACGCCGTAAATCAAACGTTGACAAGAACGTCTGCCTTGAAAATTTTAATCTATTTCACCTTCGTTGTCTTCATAAAATTCAGCGTGTGTTCAAAATCCACAACGCCTGCTTGCGAGCCTAAACCCGTTGCATTTAAAGCCGAGGTTGCCTGCGCAAAACGCACGCGTGTCTCTGGATCAAAGTCTTTAACTAAACCCACGGCAAAGCCTGCATTAAAAGCATCGCCGCATCCGCAAGTGCATTTCACTTTGATATCATACGCTGGAACTTTGAATGAGGTGCCGTCGCTGTCATGGTAGTAAGCGCCGTCGCCGCCCAATGTCAGAATGCAGGCTTTCACACCCATGTCTAAAAAGAATTTTGCGGTATCAGCATGGTCGCTGCGGCCACACAATGCCTGGGCTTCTTCAATCGATGGCATGAAATAGTCAGTGTACGGAAGAACTGAAGCAATAGCCGGCAGGTCTTTGGACGATCCGGCAAACACATCAACAGTGGTGATCGCACCGCCAGCTTTTGCAGCCCTCATCACAACTGCATTTTGTCCCTTATCCATCGCATTCATCAAACCAACACCGCCAATGTGAAACACTTTGGCATCAACAACCCGCGGGATCATGGCTTCATCGACGAAGAAATCTTTGGTGGCGCCCAACATATGCAGAGCAGGGCGCGAACCATCCGCACGCGTTGTGACGATAGACGATGACGTGCGCCATTCTGGTTTGTGCCGCACGCCCCAAGTATCAACCCCAAAATGTTTGAGGCGTTGTAAAACCCAATCACCCATTAAATCTTCGCCAACACCGGCCACAGCCAGCGTTTTCAGCCCCATCTTCGCCGCTGCAATGGCCGCTGTGCCGCCAGCGCCAGAGACTGCCAAAGTTAAATCATCAATAAAAGCCGTGCCGCCGCCGGGTGGGATTTCAGTGAACGGCCAGCCCAGGCAGTCATAGGTGTAGAACCCCATGGATGTGTAATCGTAACGTGGCAATTTGGCCTCCGGTAAAACTATGACGCTTTTAACATATCGTCTTGGCGTTTGCGCAACGTAACAATTTTGGCGGATGTATCAATGGTAATGTTTTCTGTCGTGAGCAACTCGCCCATCTTAATGGGCTTGGTCACCTTGCCATTCTCGATCAAACCACAAGGAACACCCTTTGCAGCAACGGCCTCGGCCACGCTCATGATCCAAGCACGATAGGTATATTCACCAGTGGCATCTAAACGCTCGCCCACTTTCAAATCTTTTTTGGCCACAGCGCACACTTCAGATGTGGGCACGTCGCGTGGCTGCATGTCTGGAATTCCGTAAAGCACAGCGCGGGCACAAGACAGAGGCACTTCCAATGAAGTCAAATGATAAGGGCGGAAGAAACGGAAATAAGGGCCAGCACCCAATTTCAAATCATGCAAGCGTTCGCGCACGCGGGGATGAGACATTTCGGCGATAACAAACACACCAGGCGCTACACCTTTGCCAACCGAGAAATCCACCACACCTTTGCGCGAGAGAATGCCGCCATCGGCAATGGGGCAGAGCACATGTTCAAGTTCAGTGATCGATCACGAAGGTCCGTGCATACCGGCCTTATCTGGAACCAGACCAGTCGCGACAATGGGGTAACCCATGCCCGTCACAAAATTCACCAGCTCCATGCAGCTTGATGGTTCATCGCCTGCGCCTAAAGTATAAACCACGCCAAGTCGCGCCGCTTCGCGCTTTAAATAGGCGCCGATGGTGACGTCGGCTTCCACATTCATCATCACCAAATGCTTGCCGTGTTCCATTGCGGTTAAACCAATTCAGGCACCCACGGCTGGCTTTCCTGTGGCGTCGATGACGACATCAATATGTTCGCTGTTGCAGACAAGTTACGCATCTTCCGTGGTGACAGATTTGCCAGAAGCGATGGCATCATCGAATTCAGATTTCTCGATTGCTGGAAAAAACGTGCCCTCATCGCGCCCTGCAATCATATAGGCCTTCTTCGCCGCACCCGCATTAATCTCGGCAATTGCGCCAACAGTAATGCCCGTCATGTGGTTGCACTGGGTCACGATGTCGGTTCCCATTTCGCCCGAACCAATCAAGCCCACGCGAATCGGCTTGCCAGTTTCAGCAAAACGCCGCGCTAAATCAGCGGCAAGGCCGTGTGCAGGAGCTTGGGAATGGGCGGGCAGGTAGGATTTCTTCGACATTTAAGCTGCCAGTTCGGAAAATGTGAAAAGATACATTTGATCTTCTGAAATACAAACAGTACTATAATCAACAGAAGGCCAATTCGCAAGAAATTGCCGAGGGCTTTGAACTGAAAACCACAGTGTTTACAAGTGTGGTAGAATGAATATTGTGTAGGGAAAGGCAGCATACAAAATGGCATCAATCAGTTTGCAAAAAGTGTCCAAGGCTTGGGGTACCGTGGTGGGTGTGGATGCTATTGATCTCGAAATCAGGGACAAGGAATTTATGGTGCTGCTCGGCCCTTCGGGCTGCGGCAAAACGACAACCATGCGCATGATTGCAGGCTTGGAGATGAACACAGGCGGCAATATTGATATTGCTGGCCAACGCATGACAGACGTTGATGCACGCGACCGCGATGTTGCCATGGTGTTTCAGAGCTACGCACTTTATCCCAACATGTCGATCTACGAGAATATCCGTTTTCCGCTGCGCATGCGCGGTGTGCCTAAAGACCAGCAGGACGGCCTGGTGCGCAAGGCGGCTGAAATGGTGGAACTTGGAGATTTTCTGGAGCGTAAGCCCAAGGCCCTTTCAGGCGGCCAACGTCAACGCGCTGCATTGGCCAGAGCCATCGTGCGCCAACCGCAAGTGTTTTTGATGGATGAGCCACTTTCGAATTTGGATGCCAAATTGCGCTTATCTATGCGCGCCCAGCTCAAGCACATTCAAAAGCGTCTGCAGACCACAACGGTTTATGTAACGCATGATCAGATTGAAGCAATGACTTTAGCAGACCGCATTGCCATCATGAACAAAGGAAAAATTCAACAGCTCGGAACCCCTGATGAGATTTATAATAATCCCGCCAATATGTTTGTAGCGGGCTTTATCGGTTCAACGCCAATGAATTTGATTCAAGGTTCGATTGCCAAAGGCGTATTCAGCGGGCCGGGCGTAAAAGTTTCTGGCTTGAGTTTTGCCGACAATGCCAAAGTGGTCATAGGCATTCGCCCGGAAGATGTTTCAATTGTTGCAAAAACCAAAGCGCATCTCACGGCACCACTTTATTCGTTAGAGCCAACAGGTGATCAAACTTTGGTGGCTGTGAAAAACGGCGAGCAATTGATCGTGGCCCGCGCTGGGCGTGATTACCGTGCGGCCATTGATACGCCTTTATCAATGCAGTTTGATTTGGCGCGTGTCTTTATCTTCAACAGCGAGTCTGGTGCGCGAATAGCGAAACACTAAAACTTTCCACATGTAAATTTACATACATATCAATATCTTAGGAATTTCATATCGCGTATGCAACCATAGCGTTGTAAATGCGCTCGAACGTTTCAAAAATTCTGCTATTGCCTCGTACAAAGTTTGAGTCAACGGAACCGAGATCAATGCTAAAAACATTAAACCCATTGTCTGCCACTGGTGCAAATCCAAGCCTACCTGCTGATGTCATCCTGATACGCGCCAAAATACTCGCTAAACTGAATTATTCTGTCGGCAAAGATATCACTGCAGCCAAAAATTATGATTGGCTGACTGCAACGATTTTAACTTTGCGCGACCAAATTATTGACCGTTGGATGGAGTCGACAAGAGAGGCTTATAGAGCAAAAGCCAAGCGGGTTTATTATTTATCGCTCGAGTTTCTGATAGGCCGCCTGCTGCGTGATGCACTGAGCAATCTCGAACTGACATCAAGTTTTGAACAAGCATTAAAAAGTTTGGATGTAGACCTTGATCTGACAGAATTGTTGGAGCCCGATGCCGCATTGGGCAATGGTGGCTTGGGCCGGTTGGCCGCTTGTTTCATGGAAAGCATGGCAAGTTTGGGTATCCCTGCATATGGCTATGGCATTCGTTACAACCATGGCCTGTTTCGGCAACTTATCAAAAATGGGTGGCAGATTGAGCTTCCAGAAGATTGGCTGGAAAATGGCAACGCTTGGGAATTTCCGCGCCGGGAGTCGGCATATGAAATAAGCTTCGGCGGAACTGTTGCCTCTGAAAAGCGCGCCGATGGATCAACCAAAGCTGTTTGGCACCCCAGTGAAGTTTTAATGGCAACGGCATTTGATACGCCGATGGTGGGCTGGCGCGGAAAACGTGTCAACACGTTGAGACTATGGTCGGCGCGCTCGCTTGACCCTATTCACTTGGACGCTTTCAACACTGGTGATTTTACCTCCGCACTGTCAGACCATAATCGCGCTGAAATTATCACACGCGTGCTTTACCCATCAGATTCCACACCTGCTGGCCAAGAGCTGCGCTTGCGCCAAGAATATTTTTTCACCTCAGCTTCGCTGCAAGATATTATTCGCCGCCATTTGCAGCAATATCCTGATGTTACAAATCTTGCGGAAAAAGCCGCTGTTCAGATTAACGACACACATCCGGCAATTGCTGTGGCCGAGCTGATGCGGTTGCTTTTGGATAATCATTCACTCCCATGGAGCAAAGCGTGGACCATCACCCAAGCTGTGATGTCTTACACCAATCACACTTTGCTTCCTGAAGCCTTGGAAAGCTGGCCGCTGCAATTATTTGAGCGCATGTTGCCGCGCCACCTGCAAATTATTTACGCCATCAACGATGAGCTGATTGTTCGCGCCAGAAATCTTTTAAACGCGTCAGATGAATTGATATCATCCGTTTCGCTGATTGACGAACA
>JAYTSN010000148.1:0-1667 GCA_043745625.1 Aestuariivirga sp.
GGGCCGCCGCCTCACGCCGTGAATGGCCTTCCTCAACAAATTCAACAAGTCTCAGGCGAAGATCGTTCGACAAGGGTTGCGGCATGGTTGATACCTCCATGCACTTTGAATCACATCAAAACTGATTTCGGAAGAGACGTCGAGATTATCAGATCGCCCGATGCTCTACCCTTTCGCCTTTTTCCCCACCGTTTTCAACAATCTTGCGCAGAAGTCTGTTGGCGGCTAGAAGAGCTACAAAACAACAGGGGTCTTTCTTCATGAATTCGACAATTGCGACACGTATCACGCCTATCAGCAATGACATGGTGCGGAATGTTATTCTTGCTTTAGCGGGCAGTTTGGTTTTGGCTGCTGCGGCCAATGTGAGCATTCCCATGTGGCCCGTTCCGATGACATTGCAAACGCTGGCAGTTTTGGCCATCGGCGGTGCTTATGGTTCGCGGCTCGGCATGGCAACGATTTTGCTTTATATTGTTGAAGGTTTGGCTGGCCTGCCATTTTTCGCAGAAGGCCATCATGGTTTGTTCAACGCAGACGGCACAATTTTCGCCACGATAGGTTTCTGGGCTGGCTTTGTGATCGCAGCAGGCGTGGTTGGCCGCTTGGCGCAATCGGGCTGGATCAATTCTTACGCGCGCATGATTGGCGCAGCGCTTTTGGGGGCTGTGGTGCTTTATATCCCCGGCTTGTTGTGGCTGGGCGTGTGGGCAGCAAAAACCCAAGGCATGGATGCCGCGGCTGCAACACAAGCTGCGTTTAGCTGGGGTTTGATCCCGTTCATTCCTGGCGACATCATTAAAGCAGTGATTGCTGGTCTCGGTCTTTCAGCCATATGGAACGGCGTGAAGAAGTAAACTGATCCTTCAACACGCCTGATTGACTTTTCAATTGCGGAAATTTCGGGAGGAATTTCCGCGACATGCGTTTTTGCTATAAAATAGTCTGTATACTGATTAAGTTCAACTGAACTCAATTGCAGGATCATCATGAAAACAGTTTCGCAGATTTCAAAAAAGCTCCGCAGCGGGAAGCTGGATGCTGTTGATCTCACCGAGCAAATTTTAGAGAACATCAGGGCCAGTTGAAGACCAAGCAATTTTTATCGATGTTTTCGCAGATCGCGCTCGCGTTGAAGCCAAGGCGTCGCGCCGCCGTTTGAAGGCGGGACAATCGTTGAGTATGTTGGACGGCGTGTCGATTGGCTGGAAAGATTTGTTCGATATGGAAGGCCGCATAACCACAGCGGGCTCAGTGGTTCTGAAATCAAATCCGCCAGCTAAAAATGATGCCGCTTTGATAGATGCAGGTAAACGCGCTGGCATGGTGGCAATTGGCGCGTTGAGCATGAACGAATTCGCCTATTCTGGCATCGGAATTAATCCGCATTACGGAACGCCGCGCAATCCACATGATAAAAAACTGCACCGCTCACTTGGCGGCTCGTCATCGGGTTCGGCTGTTGCTGTGGCATGCGGTTTATTACCAGTGGCGATTGGAACCGACACAGGCGGCTCCATCCGCTTGCCCGGCGCTTTCAACGGCATCGTTGGACACAAAAGTTCAACGGGTCATTACGATATGAGTGGCGTGTTTCCACTGTCTCGCACGCTGGATTCGCTTGGGCCATTGGCGCAAACTGTTGAAGATTGTGTGATGGTAGACCG
>JAYTSN010000149.1:0-1667 GCA_043745625.1 Aestuariivirga sp.
TTCGCGCTGATCCTCGGCATATTCGTGTTCTCAATTCAGGATGCCATTATCAAATCCATCAGCGGCGAACACGCTGTGACACTTGCGATCTTCATCCGCGCCGTCGTGGCATTTCCAGTATTGCTGGCCATGGTGCATTTTGAATGTGGCCTCAAAGGACTAGCCACCAAACAATGGCATATATTGGTTTTGCGTGGTGCCATTTTGCTTTGTGCTTACACAACTTACTTTATGGCTTTTCCGGCTTTGCCCTTGGCTGAAGCCATCGCTTTGTTCTTTATGGTGCCGTTGCTGGTCACAATAATGTCCGGCCCTTTGCTGGGCGAAAAAGTAACAGCGCTGGCTTGGGCCGCAGTCGCCATTGGCCTGGTCGGTGTATTTATCATACTGCAACCGGGTAGTGCCTTGTTTAATCCGGCAGCGTTGCTCAGCCTCATCAGTGCGGCAACCTATGCCCTCTCAATGATTTTAGCGCGTAAATATGGCGGCGATACACCATCATCCGTCATGTCATTCTACCAGAACATTGTTTATCTGATTGGTGCGGCAGCCTTTGCTGGTATTGCGGCACTCGTCGGCGTGAAACCACCGGGCCATCCAAGTTTTGATTTTCTTTTTCGTAAGTGGGATATGCCGAACAATCATGACCTACTGCTCATGGGCGCATGTGGCGTGATTGCCGCGGTGGGCATGACGCTGCTCACCCACGCATACCGCAAAGGCCAAGCCAATATCATTGCACCCTTTGAATATACCGGAATGATCTGGGCGGTGGTCTTCGGCTTTGCATTTTTTGGCGAAGTGCCACGCGCCACAACCTTCATCGGCATGGCGTTGATCGCCGCAGCTGGTGTTTTGGCTCTGAGTGCGGGTGTTAAAAACATCAAACAACCAGCACCCATCAATTGACCTAAAAATGAACGCGGCATGAACCGTGCATTCTGTTCACGTTCAAGGCAGCTACGGCATGTTGATATTCACGAATGGCAATCACGCTGTTTTTAAATTTCAAAATGAGGAAACGAACATGCTTAAAACATCCATCATCATCGCCAGCACAATGGCGATTTCATTTAGTGCATTCGCAAACTTCGCATCAGCCCAGCCACTCAAATTAATTCCAGTTCTGAACTGCAATATCACCAACACTTGCCCCATCGTGCAGCCATTACCGTTTCCGCTGAAGCCCATAAATCTGCCCCCAATGAAAATTCTGCCATTTCCAATGCCTTTGCCCCCTGCACCTGCGCCTAAACCAACAGGCCCAGACTTCAATGTGAACGTGGATTTGGGTGAAGATGGTGACTATGGCGATGGCAATATTTCGTGTGGCGAAGGCCGCAACATCGTGCGCCATCACGGTTTCCGCAAAGTGCATGCCGTAGATTGCTCCGGCGACACCTATACCTATACTGGCAAGAAGCACGGTAAATTGATGGACATCGAAGTCAGCCTCGATGGCCACATCGTGGATGTTAGTTCTTCTTTTTAAAGCAATCGGGCGGCTCTGTTAAACCACAAAGCCGCCCTTCTTGTTACGCTTCGCGGTAAGCGCCCGACTTCTTTGCCGCAGCCGTCGCCAGATAATCCATCAAGCCCGGATTAAGGGCATCATAGGGTTCAAGCCCCAATGCCTTCAAACGCTTGCGAATGGCAGGCATTTTGGC
>JAYTSN010000150.1:0-1666 GCA_043745625.1 Aestuariivirga sp.
ATTTGGGCCGGGGCGCAGATCATTGACCGACATGGCGCAAGAGGCCGTCGGCTTTGGCGGGCCGCCCTTCACTTCAACAAGGCACATGCGGCAATTGCCGGCAATTGATAAGCGTTCATGGAAACAAAAGCGCGGCACTTCGGCACCCGCCTGTTCGCAGGCCTGCAACAGCGAGAGGCCGTTTTCGACTTCAATTTCGACGCCGTCTATTTTGAGTTTAGGCATTATGCGCACCTTAGGGAGCGCATGCGCTCCACGTCCATCACTTCGGCCCAACCAAACGCGTTATCGGTTGCACCATTTTTTTCATAATCAGCCAAACGGTCCATCGCTTCGGTGAGCGAGGGTTGGTGGCCTTCAGGAATATACCAGAACACCATGTGTGGTTTTTCCATCAGGTCGAACCATTCGGCTTTGCGTTTATAGAATTGCGCATGCGCCGTTTTGAAAACATAATTCTCGAGCGATTTCGAATCTGTCCAGACAGACATGTTCACCGCATAATCTTCGCCGACGCGCAAGTCAGTGGCATTGTTCCCTGAGCCCACAAGCCGCCAGACAAATCCGGGGCTGCGTTCGGCGAGAGCATTCACGCGATCCAAATTATCCATAAACCCAGCCATCCGCGCATCCGAATTGGGATATTTGAATTTGCCAATGTTGAGTTCAGCGAGGTGCATCTATTTCTCCCGCCTCTACTGTAGCATAGGTGGAATTTACTCGCGGGGCCTCAAAAGTATTCCGAACGCGTTTGGACAAAAGGAAATATGAGCCCCACAAAATTGAGTAAAGCGCTGTCTTCGTGGAAGCCACCGAGAGGAGATGATCCCCCGCATCACCAAGATTTGCGGCGTTGAGGGCGTAAAATGCCCACATGTCAATCATTGCCGCGCAGAACAGTATCGCATAGTGAATAGTTGTAAATTTAACTACGCCGTGCCCAACAACCAAAATTCTGTAAAGGCATATTGCGGCGCTAGCGATCACGGCAACTCCGAAAACAAGACTTAGTACGGTTGGAAGAATCAACCCCGACAGACTAGGGTTCGAGCCTGAAAAAATTAACTTTAGGCCTTCGATCTCTTGGAAGGCACCTATCAAGTTGAAGATTGTCATAACGATGAGACCGAAAAAACCAATGATTGGAAGAACCAACCACCCGCCAATTCCAATTAATTTGGTTCCGCTTGGCATGAGTTCACTCCGCCGCGTGGCGCACGGCGCCGTCAGGATCGGAACGATAGGTATAGGCGTCAATCCGCGCTTCGATCACGGGGCGGAAATGGGTGATCAGGCCTTGCACGGGCCAAGCGGCAGCATCACCCAGCGCACAAATTGTGTGGCCTTCGATTTGCTTGGTAACATCGAGCAACATATCAATCTCACGCTTCTCGGCGCGGCCTTCGACCATGCGGTTGAGCACACGCATCATCCAACCGGTGCCTTCGCGGCACGGGGTGCATTGGCCACAGGATTCGTGTTTGTAGAATGCGGCAAGCCTTGCGATAGCGCGGATCAAATCAGTTGATTTATCCATCACGATCACTGCGGCAGTACCGAGGCCAGAGCGCAATTTTGAAAGTGAATCGAAGTCCATCGGCGTATCAATAATCTGAGCGGCAGGCACCATACGCACAGAAGAACCGCCGGGGATAACGGCCAGCAA
>JAYTSN010000151.1:0-1665 GCA_043745625.1 Aestuariivirga sp.
TTGCCGTTGGGTGTGATCACCTCAACGACAAGCAGACTTTCAACCAGCGGATCAGTTTCTGGGAGAATCATGGTGACGTAGCGTGTGTTTGAACCCTTGCCGCGGGTCTCAACGCTTAAGCTGTCGGGCGAAATGATTCGGGTTTCAAATTTGCCTTTGGCAGGCGCTGTGCAGACATTGAGAACTACATCGGTTTCAGCGGTTACTGACCATTTGGTTTTTGGCGGCACATAGACTGACCATGGCTTACCCTCGAACACATTCATGCGGTCACCGATTACACCTAAATCTTTACCGCCCACTTTGACGCGGCCTTTGCCTGAAATGAACACAAGGCAAGTTTCGCGCTTTTCTTCGACACCCTTGGCAATTTTGCCTTTAGGGGTTTTCCAGACATCATGGCCCACATATTTCCACTTGGCGGATTTGGGCGTGACAGAAGTGACGCGGCCTGATTTCTTTTTGGGTTTGACGATAAGTTTTGGCATTTTCAGTTTCCTAATTTTTGCTTCGCGCGGCCCGCTTCATGTTTTGTATGAGCTGCCAGAACTGTAGGCCGAACTGAAACTTCGGGCACGCCAACATCCCACCATGCGCCGCCAGCATCAGTCGAGATCATAGGATCAGTGTCAATAACGATGACAGTGGTGCAGGTGTTCTTTTTGGAATCTTTCAAAGCTTGTTCGAGTTCGGCCAGTGATTTTACTTTTGAAGCCATGGCACCTTGCGATGCGGCATGGGCTGCGAAATCAATATTGGGTGAAATTTCTTGCTTCACGTTATAATCATAGAGATTGTTAAAGCGCTCGCCCCCTGTGCCATGTTGTAAGCGGTTGATGCAGCCGAAGCCACGATTATCCAAGAGTACGATGGTGAGTTTTTGTCCAAGCATAACTGACGTTGCGAGTTCGGAGTTCATCATCATGTATGAACCATCGCCAATCATGATCACCACATCTTTATCTGGAGTTGCCAGCTTAATGCCAAGGCCGCCTGCAATTTCATAACCCATGCATGAAAAACCATATTCCATGTGATAGGAGCCGGGATAACTGGCCTGCCACATTTTATGCAGTTCGCCGGGCAAGCCGCCTGCGGCGCACATCACGGTTACGTCGCGGCCAAGGGCGCGTTGCACGGAGCCAATCACTTGGGCATCCGATGGGCGTTCTAAGTTTCCGGCTGCGGTATATGTATCAGCCTTAGCCATCCAGTTTTTGAATCCGGTTTTAGCTTTGGCAGTCCACTCGTCTGCGGCTTGCCATTTGCCCAAATTAATGGAGAGTTCTTCAAGGCCAATGCGCGCATCGCACACCAATGGCAGGGCGCGATGTTTGCTGGCGTCGAACACTTGGGTGTTGAGGCCGATGATTTTCTTGTTGGCGTTTTGGAATAATGTCCAAGAGCCTGTGGTGAAATCCTGCAGCCTTGTGCCAACCGCTAAAACGAGGTCAGCATCACCACACACTTGGTTTGCGGCTGCAGTTCCGGTTACGCCAACGGCACCCATATTCAGCGCATGCAAGAATGGTAGTGATGATTTTCCGGCTTGGGTTTCAACAACTGGAATGCCGTGGGCCTCGGCGAAGGCGCTCAAAGCGATGCTGGCTTCAGAATAAAGAACGCCGCCACCTGCCACGATGACCGGATTTTTGGCGGCTTTGA
>JAYTSN010000152.1:0-5023 GCA_043745625.1 Aestuariivirga sp.
GTGCCCACCACGCCGCCACCTAGAATGACAACTTTTGCAGGAGCAACACCTGGCACTCCGCCCAGCAACATGCCGCGCCCGCCTTGCGCTTTCTCCAAACAATGCGCACCAGACTGAACCGACATGCGGCCAGCCACTTGGCTCATCGGTGCCAACAACGGCAAACCACCACGCGCATTCGTGACCGTTTCATAAGCAATACAAATCGCACCTGATTTCACTAAATCTTTGGTCTGCTCAGGATCTGGAGCAAGATGTAAGTAAGTATAAAGAATTTGTCCTTCGCGCAGCATGGCGCGTTCATTGGCTTGGGGCTCTTTCACTTTTACAATCATTTCAGCCTTAGCAAAAATTTCTGGCGCATCAGCAACCATCTTGGCACCAGCGGCCATAAAATCGGCATCACTTGAGCCTATGCCAAGTCCCGCACCATTCTGCACCAACACTTGGTGCCCGTGCCGCACAGCTTCGCGAACCGATGTCGGCGTAAAGCCAACACGGTATTCATGATTCTTAATTTCTTTTGGCACGCCGATCAGCATTTCTTTTTTCCTCATGTTTCGAGCCTCAAGAATAGTCCAAATCATTTGAAATTACTTTCCATTCCTCAACCCTTCGAGTATGCAATCTGGACAAAAATTCTAAAATATGAGACATTAATAGAATGAAACATCATGAAATTGACAAGATAGACAAAATCATCCTCATCGAACTGCAACGCAAAGCCATCTTGCCAATAGCCGAATTAGCTGAGCGGGCGGGCCTTTCCCCATCTTCCTGTCACCGCCGCGTGAAGCTTTTAGAACAAGCAGGTATCATCACTGGCTACACTGCCACACTCGACGGAAGGGAACTCGGTCTCGCCAATGAATTCTTTGTCGAAGTCTCGCTTGCTGCGCAGACCGAAGAAGCATTTGAAAAATTTGAAAAAGCAGTGCAACGCGTTCCCGAAATTTTAGAATGCCATTTGATGAGCGGTCAATTTGATTATCTGTTGCGCGTCGCAGCTGCCGATGCCACAGATTATGAGCGCATCCACCGCACCAAACTTTCGCGGCTTCCGGGCTTGCAACGCTTGCAGTCATCACTTGCACTGAGAGCGGTCAAAGCTTGGGCGGGCTATCCCGTGGTTTGACGACCCATCACATGGTCGCGCCACAGCATGTAGAGGCCAGCACTAACAACGATGGCAGCGCCAACTAAAGTCCAGAAATCTGGAAAGTCATGGAAGAACAAAACCCCGTAAAGTACCGCCCAAATCATTGCCGAGTATTCAAATGGTGCGACGAAATTTGCAGGCGCTGAGCGATAAGCATTCACATAAGCCATCATCGAAATCGCCGCGAGAAACCCCATCGAAAGTAAAGCCGCATAGTGGTCAGTTTCAGGCCAGCTGGGTGGGCGCGTTAAGAACGCCAATGTTTTGCTGCCTTCATTTGCAAGGCTAAAAACCGAAACCACAATGCCCATTAAAACTGCGACTGCCAAATAAACCAAATTTTGCCAATTGCTGATAACCAACGTGTCCACCTTCTGAGAAAGCGAACGCCCCATCATTTGGCCAACGGCGTAAGCAAAGGCAGAATAAAGCGCTAAAAGCGATGCTGGTTGAAAGCTGCCCGTAGCAGGTCGAACCATCACCAAGACACCGATGAAACCCGCAACAATGGCAATCCATCGATGCAGCGGAACTTTCTCACCTAAACCCCATCCCGATAATGCAGCGACAAACAAAGGCAAAGTGAAATAGATCGAAACCGTATTGGCCATGGCCATGGACGACAGCGATAAAATATAAGCAAAATAGGCCGAACTTAAAACCACACTGCGTAACAAAATGCGCGGAAAATATGGTGTTGCTAAACTGTGCAGTCCACCCTTCAACGCCAGCCAGATACCCAAAATCGGCACTGAAGTTACACAACGAAATATCACCATCTCGTATGCTGGATAGACCCCCGATACAGATTTCACGATCATGTCCTGGGTTGACGCCATCATCACCGCGAGCATAACCAAGCCAATTGCTTGAAGCTTATTATCTGTGCTCATGAAAGTGATTTAATTGTTTCAGCGAGCAGCTTCACGCCTGGCTCAATTTTCTTTTCATCAATCGAAGAAAACGCCAAACGGAAGTAGTTTTTAGGCTGTTGAGCCGCTCCAAAATTAACCCGCCCAGGTTCAATCAAAATACTTTTTTCGGCCGCCGCTTTTGTCAACATCTCGCTATCTAACTTTGGCCCGCCCTTCACCCAAAAACTGGTGCCCCCAAATGAAGGAATGCGCGATGAGCTTGGGAAATGGGTTTCAAGCGCCGCCCCCATAATCTCCCATCTTGTGCGATATGCTTTATGCAAACGCCTGATCAAAGTGTCGTGGTGCCCAAGCGATAAAAACAAAGCCACGGTGCGTTGGTTATTGCTCGGAGCATGCCGCACCATAAGGCGTCGCAAAGCGCGCGCTTCAGCAATCAATGCCTTTGGCCCGACCATAAAGCCAATGCGAAGCCCCGGAAACAAAGTTTTCGAAAGCGATCCCACATAAACCACGCGTCCCTCATCATCGAGAGATTTAAGAGCAGGGCAGGGCTCGTTTACATAATTGGTTTCAAATTCATAATCGTCTTCAATGATAATGAAATCTTTCTCCGATGCCTTTTTCAAAAGCGCCATGCGTCGTTCCAGCGGCATCGTCACAGTCGTGGGAAATTGGTGACTTGGGGTGGTGAACACCACATCAGCGTCATCAAGTTGCGGGCCAACGACAAGGCCTTTCTCATCAAGCGGCACCAGCTTCACTTTGTCAGTTGCCAGCTTGAACATGTTGCGCATATCAGGATAGCCGGGTTCTTCCATGGCAACCGTGGTGTTCCGGTCGACTAAAAGGCTCGTCAACAAAAACAATGAATTCTGTGCGCCAAGCGTCACCAAAATCTCATCATCTGCCGCCATGATGCCGCGTCGTGGCAAAAAGCGGCGGCGGATTTGTTCAACCAACAATGGATCATCCGTGGCCCATGTATCATTGGTCCAGGCGCCAAACCATTTCTTGCCCAGCGCCTGTCTGGTACAATCGCGCCATTCGGCCAGTGGAAATAGAGTGTGGTCAACTTGGCCGTAAATAAATGGATAGTCGAAATCTTGCCAATTCAGCGGCTTCACCGCATTTTCTAAAGTGTTGGGCCGCTGCTTCACGCGCGATCCCCAATCAAGTTCAGAGGACACTTTCGCAACACCATTTTTAGCTGAACGTGGCTTGGCAACTGAGTCTTCAATGGCCTTTTCAGAAACAAAGTAGCCTGAGCGTTCCTTTGCTGAAAGATAGCCATCATCTAAAAGTCCTTGATAGGCGAGGACAACAGTATTTCGCGAAACCCCGAGCGACTTCGCCATTTTGCGCGTCGATGGAATGGGCTCAGACTTATCCAACTTGCGGTCGAGGATGGCTGATACCAAAGCTTCGCGAATTTGCGTCTGCAACGAAGCATATTCGCCCCGCTTGATGTGAATAAGCCAATCTCGCATGTTTGAGTCCAATTAGAACAATTGGCACCACATTAGTACCAGATCAAAAAATTGCCAAGTGCTGGCTCCACACGCGGTAAAAATATGGGCCATAGTGCGAATTCGTTAGTTTGGCTATCGTCATCCCATGCGAGTCTTCCCACAACCTCAAATCAACACTTCGCCTAAAAATTGGGACGAGATTAAAACGACCACTTGTTACATGTGCGCTTGCCGTTGTGGCATCAAAGTGCATTTGAAAGATGGCAAAGTTACTTACATTGATGGGAACCGCGATCACCCCGTAAACAAGGGTGTCATCTGCGGCAAAGGTGCTGCTGGCATCAAGCAACATTATTCTCCCGCGCGATTATCAAAACCGTTGATCCGCGTAGGCGAACGTGGCTCTGGCGAATTCCGCGAGATTGAATGGGAAGAAGCGCTGCGCACGGCAACGCTCTGGCTCTCTGAAACCCGTAACACCAATCCAGCCAAATTGGCGTTCTTCACCGGCCGCGACCAATCCCAGGGCCTCACAGGTTGGTGGGCATCGCAATATGGCACGCCGAATTATGCAGCCCATGGCGGCTTCTGTTCGGTGAACATGGCGGCGGCGGGGCTTTATACTTATGGCGGTTCTTTCTGGGAATTTGGCGAACCGGATTGGAAACACACGAAATATTTTCTGCTCTTCGGCGTCGCTGAAGACCACGCCTCAAACCCACTCAAAACCGGCCTCGGTAAACTTAAAGCCCGTGGCGCTAAAATTATTTCTGTTAATCCGGTAAAGACGGGTTATTCAGCCATCGCTGATGAATGGGTGGGCATTACTCCGGGCACGGATGGATTGTTTGCCGGAGCACTCATCCACTGCTTGCTTGAAGCGCAAAAAATAGATGGCGAATATCTCTCGCGCTACACAAATTCCCCTTGGCTGGTAATCGAGAACAAGGGTGGGGCAGATGATGGTTTGATCCTCCGCAATGCCGCGGGAACGCCTCTGGTGTGGGATCCAACAACCAACGCCACCAAAGTGGCTATGACATTTGGCTCTGATCCAAGCTTGCTAGGCCGTTTCACTTTGCCAGATGGCCGCAAAGTGGTGACATCTTTCACGCTGATAGCCGAGCGTTTTACCAATGATGAATATTCACCAGAAACCGTCGCCGCCAAATGTGGTGTGCCTGCTGAAACGACAAGGCGTATTGCATCGGAACTGGCGCACACGGCATTCAACGAATCCATTGAGCTTGATATTCCGTGGACGGATTATCTTGGCCGCCGCCATGAAAAAACCATTGGCCGCCCCATCGCCATGCATGCCATGCGTGGCATCAGCGCCCATTCCAATGGCTTCCAAACCTGCCGCACCATTCACATTTTGCAGATCATGCTGGGCACCATCGATGTGCCTGGCGGCACGCGCTATAAACCGCCATTCCCGAAATCCATTCCGCCCAATGTAAAACCAGCGGGCAAAGTCGGCCAAGTGAAACCCAACACGCCATTGCCCGGCCCAC
>JAYTSN010000153.1:0-13943 GCA_043745625.1 Aestuariivirga sp.
GGGCCTCAACAAAAGCACAGATCCACAGTCACTCGGATTGGCATTAATCCGCGACAAAGTATTCAGCGGCGAGATGAACGACAAGGCCTACGCGATTACCTGTTATGAGGCCAATGTGAAAGCCGTCCGCGAAACCGTGCCAGCATCGCGCCTTCTGGTGCATGAGTTGGGCGATGGCTGGGAGCCGTTATGCGCCCATCTTGAAGTGGCAGTGCCAGCTATGCCCTATCCTACAAGCAACAATGCCGAAGCTTTTAAGGCCAGACATTTGCAAAGCCCAAATGTCGGCCGTTTGACCTGACGGGGTGAGGGTGAGATGAATGTAACAACGACACAGGAAATCAAATCTGCGCTGGCTGCGGCAAAACCCATCGTCGCCCTCGAATCCACCATCATTGCCCACGGTATGCCATTCCCTCAAAATCTGGAAATGGCGCAGCAAGTTGAACAGATCATCCGTGATAGCGGCGCAATCCCGGCGACCATCGCAGTCATTGATGGCGAACTCCGCGCCGGACTTTCAAGACCAGAACTTGAACACTTCGCCAAAACCGGGCCCTCAATTATCAAAGTCTCAACTCGCGATCTGCCCTTCGTGGTTGCCCGCAAAATCACCGGTGCAACAACAGTCGCTTCAACCATGCGCTTGGCAGCCATGGCCGGAATTCACACCTTCGCCACAGGCGGCATCGGCGGCGCACACAGAGGTGCAGAAAAGAATTTTGACGTCTCAGCCGACCTTATCGAGTTTTCCCAATCCAACGTCGCCGTCGTCACAGCAGGTGCCAAAGCCATACTCGATTTAGCGCTCACACTTGAAACACTCGAAACCTTTGGCGTTCCCGTAGTCGGCTACGGAACCGATGACTTCCCTGCTTTCTATTCGCGCAGCAGCGGCCACAAAGTTCCCATGCGCTGCGATACGCCAAATGAAATCGCCGCAATGATGAAAGCCAAATGGGCCATGGATTTAAAAGGCGGCATCGTTGTTGCCAATCCAATTCCGCATGAAGCGGAAATCCGATCTGCCGAAATCGCCCCAACAATTGAAGCCGCCATTAACGAAGCCAAAGCACAAAACATCATCGGCAAAAACCTAACGCCATTCCTGCTCAAGCGCTTGGCGGAAATCACTCAAGGCCGATCCCTCACTGCAAACATTGCACTCGTTAAAAACAACGCAAAACTGGCCGTAGAAATAGCAGTCGCTTACAGCCAGTAACGATAAGCATAGATAGCGGTCATCACACACCCAATCGTAATGATCGTCGCCCGCACATAAAATGCGGGCACAACTTTTATCAGTTGGGCACCAGCAATCCCGCCACACGCTGTGGCCGGAAACATCGTCAGCGCCACCGGCCAATCAATCACACCCTGCCAAACAAAAATCACAGCCGCAGCAATATTTGTTAGAAACCCCAGCACATTTTTATTCGCATTGGCCTGCCGCACATCAAGCGAGCTGGTCGCTCCAAACAGCGCCATAAACATAACACCCACACCCGCACCAAAATATCCGCCATAGATGGAGGTCGGAACCAATAATATATTTCGCAGCAGCGGATTGTCCGTACCACCCAATAGACCAGCCAACCATCTCTGAATATTTTTGCCAAAAGCAAATATCAAAGTGGCAACACCAATCAACGCTGGAACGATCATCGAAAAAAATCGGTCACTTGAAACCAGAAGCAGCACGGCACCAATCGTCCCGCCGCTAAGCGCAACCACCAATCCACCCCAAAACCATCCATCACGTTTCGGCAGCTTCGCGCGGTCGCCGTAAGCACCCAGCAAATTGGCAGGCAGCAATGCAAAGGTATTCGAAGCGTTTGCAATGATAGGCGGCAGACCAATTGCCAATAATGCAGGAAAGGTCACAAGCGATGCGCCGCCTGCGATCGAATTGGCCAAACCACCAAAAAAACCTGCCATTAACAAAATAAATACGCTTAAAAAAGTCATGCCTTCGCCATTTTCATTGTTCAAGCGTGGATTTATGCATGGCTTAACAACTATTCAGCTAACGTCCTATTCTATTTAAAAAAATACCGCCTAAATAGGGTGGACTGTAAACGAAACGAGATTCATGGATCAGATCCAGCCCTATTTAGATTACTTTGCACAACACCCCGATTGGGCTTTGATCATCATATTTTTGATCGCCTTTGGCGAAGCATTGTTGGTAATTGGCCTTTTTGTTCCGTCCACCGCTGTCCTAATCGGCGCAGGCACGTTGGTCGGCGCTGGTAAGCTTCATTTCTGGCCTGTGATCATTGCCGCGATCCTCGGCTGTGTTTTGGGTGATCAAGTTTCATACTGGGCGGGCCGAATCTATGGCGACAAACTCAAAACTTTCTGGCCGCTCAGCAATTATCCCCACTTGATGGCTAAGGGCGAAAAGTTTTTCAAAGCCAATGGCGGCAAAAGCATAGCGCTCGGTCGTTTCGTGCCAGGTGTCAAAGCTGTGGTTCCAGGCATCGCTGGTATGTTCGGCATGAACCAATGGTATTTCTTAGCTGTAAATATTTCATCAGGAATCGTTTGGGGTTTTGCCCATGTTTTGCCCGGTGTGCTTTTAGGCCAAGCTCTCAGCCTTGCTGGTGAGTTGAGCGGCAGGTTGCTCTTTGTATTATTGGTGTTGTTGATCATCCTCGCTGTCGCAGGCTGGCTGATAAGATTGATAGCCGCCAGTGTCACGCCATACCGCAAGGCCGCGCAAGGCCGTGTTTCAAATTGGGCAAAATCCAGCACCAGTCCTTCCATGCGAAGGTTTGGCCGGGCCATTGCACCAGAAAAAGCCAGCTCAATGCTCGTCATATTACTCATAATCTGCACGTTAATTGCGCTGATAGCATTGATCGATGTTTTTTCAGGTCAAATGTTGCGTCAGTTTGTAAGCAACATCGATGTCACGCTGAAAAATCTTTTTAGCGACTTGCGCTCTGTTCCCGGCGATGAGCTGATGCAGCGCATTACGATGCTTGGAGACGAACTGGTATTGTGGGCTGTCGCAGCCACAACAGTCATCTGGCTTATGATACAAAAATCATGGCGGGCCGCCATTGCAACAGTCGTCACACTTGTTGTTGCGCGCCTCATAGTACTCGTCAGCGCAATAAGCCACGACGTCCCAGCTAATGTCGTCAATATTCAAACCTTCCAATTTCCAAGTCCTCACGCGTTGATGACGGGCGTTGTGTTCGGCCTTATTGCCGTACTGTGCAGCCACACAATGGCAAGGTGGACTCAAGCAATAGCCGTTTCTTGTGCCTCGCTCATCATCATCGCTATTGCATTCACAAGGGTTTATCTGGGTGTCAGCTGGCTGAGCGATGTATTAGTTGGCATTCTCTTCGCGATGATATTGTCTTCGCTTTACGGGATAGCTCTATCGACATTTGGTCGACTGAAAATCAAGCCCTTTGGCCTAATCGTCTGCACGTTTGCAGCATTTTTGGCTGCGGGCTCATACCATATCATCACTAATTATACGGTAAATGAACAGCAATACTCCCCAGCTAATAAAATCGAAACACTTGCGCTCGCAAGTTTGACGCAAGCCGGATCAACAAAGCTCCCCTTGCGCCGCATCGATATAGCGGGAAAAGCCAAAGAAGTTTTTGTGGTTGAATGGATAGGCTCAATTGATGCATTGAACGCAGCAATCGTGCCGATGCAATTTAAACCTCTGCCTCAATGGAGCCTTCGCGACAGCTTGGCCTATATTGACCCCAATGGAGCATTGGAAACTTTAGCACCAAGACCTGCCACCCATGATGGACTTAAGGCAAAATTGACAGCCGTATTGCCTATACAAGATGTGTTACCCGCGCGGATAACGATGCGGGCTTTCCAATCCAACATTCTTGCCAAAGATCAGTCCGAGACTCCAGTTTATCTCATCAGTTTGACCCATGAAACAAGACAATCGCAATTTAACATGTTTGCCATGCCGCTTGGTGTTCAAGTGAGCGCGGAAGAAGCAAAAGCTTTTATTGCGGGTTTGAAAGCGCAGCCCAACATTGAGGTTTTAAACGAAAAGCAGGTGGCCGGTTTGCCAGTCGTAATTCTCAAGCCCAAATTTTAAAAACATCGCGCTGTTTTGGCGCTGGACGTTAACGCTGAGTTCCGTCATATTCTGGCCAGAAATTAAGAGTCTCTAAGGTTGCTATGAAAGTTTTAAAACAGTTCTTTACGTGGTGGAATGGCGAAACTTGGGGTACGCGTTTTTACACGTGGCGTAACGGCAAATTTGTTGGTCAAGATGATCTCGGCAACAAGTATTATAGCGCAAAATCATCTCTGCCAGATTCGATTCCTGAACGTCGCTGGGTCATCTACGGTGGCTATTCTGAAGCCAGCCAAATTCCACCAGGTTGGCATGGCTGGATGCATCACCGCGTTGCCACGCCGCCTTCTCAACAGAGCTACACTGCGAGGGAATGGCAATTGCCGCATCAAGAAAATTTAACAGGTTCTGCAGGCGCCTATCATCCGCCCGGTTCAATTGCCACAAGTGGAAAGCCGAACAAGGCGCTGCCAGACTATCAGGCCTGGAAGCCCGAATAGGCAATTGAGATGAAATCTTCCGCAATTGAAACTCTTGTTGGCGCAATAATCATAGCGTTAGCCATCGGCTTTTTTACTTACGCTTACACCACCGCTGGCCTCGGCACTGGCGCGAGCGGGGGTTATCATGTAAGCGCGGAATTTGATAACGCCAGTGGCATCGCTGTTGGCACAGATGTACGCGTTGCCGGAATAAAAGTGGGCACGGTCACAGGCCAAAGCTTAAACCCAAAATCATTCCAAGCCCGCATCGACATGATGCTCAGCCCCACACTCAGTTTGGCTGATGATACATCTGCGAAAATCTCCAGCGAGGGTTTGCTCGGCGCGAACTTCATTTCCCTTGAACCTGGTGGAGCTGACGAAAAATTAAAAGAGGGCAGCATCATCAGCTATACTCAAGGTGCTGTCGACCTTTGGTCTTTGATCAGCCAAGCCATGTTCTCGAAATCGCCAAAGCCAAGTGATGCGCCAGCACCCGCAATACCGGATGCTCCCGCACAATGATCCGCTTCGTTTGGCTGGGTCTTGCGTTTGGACTTTTCACGACCTGTGCCTGGGCAGAAAATATTAAAAATCCTGTCGCCATTTTTGCAGGACTCGATAAAGTTTTGGGCGTGACCAAGAACTTCGAAGAAAAAGTGGGCGAGGACGTGAAGTTCAGCAACCTCGTCATCAAAGCCGAAATTTGCAACACAACTCCAATCACCGAAGATCCAAAGACAGCTGCCTTTGTCGAAATTGATGAAATTCGAAAAGATGATTCCAAGAAGCGCATATTCTCAGGTTGGATGTTTGCCGAAAGCCCAGGTCTCAACGGATTGGAACATCCAGTTCTCGACGTATGGCTTGTAGGCTGCAAAGACCCAAACGCCCCACCTCCACCTGTGGAAACTGAGGTAGATCCGCTACAAACACCGGACAAGCCACAAGATAAGCCAGTCGATACACCGGCACCGGACTGATGGTCACTTCGTCCTCACCCGCTACGCGAGAGAAGACAAATTCGCCCAGCCCAAAACAGCCTCAGGATCATTATCCAACTTAAACGCATTAAAATCGCCAGCGCCATCAAGCGCCTCTTCCAAAATCGGGCGATAAACTTTTTTGGGCACGGTATAAGTTCCAAACTGAGTTAGATGCGGGTTTTGAAATTGTGCATCGAGCAATTTGAATCCACCCGCGTTCAGCCGCGCAACCAAATGGACCAATGCAACCTTGCTGGCATTTGTGGCACGTGAAAACATGCTTTCACCAAAAAACACAGCACCAATTCTCACGCCGTAAAGTCCCCCAACCAACCGACCATCCAACCACGTTTCGACACTGTGACAGCACCCCATTTTATGAAGCTGAACATACAGCTTTAAAATGCGGTGGTTAATCCATGTCACGTCGCGGGTATCGGTTTTTTCCGCGCAGGCATGGATGACCTGATCGAATGCCGTATCAATGCGAATTTCAAAGCCACCTCGACGAACAGCTTTGCGAAGCGATGTTGAAATATGAAATTTATCGAGTGGTATAACCCCGCGCTCATCAGGCTCTATCCAATAAAGTGAAGGATCATCTGCACTCTCGGCCATCGGAAAAATACCAGCGGTATAAGCTTTAAGCAAAACCTGTGGCGTAATCGTCGTCATTTTGCCGTGCGAGCAAGAAATTTTTCCAGCCAATGAATATCATAATTGCCGTCAATAATATCAGGCTCATTTAACAGTCGCTGGAACAACGGGATTGTGGTTTCAACACCTTCAATGACGAATTCAGAAAGCGAACGCTTGAGGCGCATCATGCATTCGGTACGAGTTTTACCAAACACAATCAATTTTCCGATCAATGAATCATAATAAGGCGGAATGCGGTAACCCGAATACAAAGCGGAATCGATCCGAACACCAAGTCCGCCCGGAAAATGCACGGCATCGACCCGGCCAGGCGAAGGCGTAAAGGTGGCAGCGTTTTCCGCGTTGATGCGGCATTCAATGGCATGGCCAGAAAAAGTGATGTCACTTTGCTTGTATTGAAGCTTTGAACCCGAAGCGATGCGGATTTGCTCTTGCACCAAATCAAGTCCCGTAATCATTTCAGTAACAGGATGTTCCACTTGCAGACGCGTATTCATTTCAATGAAATAAAATTCGTCATCTTCATAGAGAAATTCAATTGTGCCCACACCTTCATAATTCAGATCGGCCATGGCCTTAGCCACGCGGTTACCAATTGCATCACGCTGCGCAGAATTGAGGGCAGGGGAATGCGCTTCTTCCCAAACTTTTTGGTGGCGGCGCTGCAATGAACAATCACGCTCGCCCAAATGAACGGCGGCTCCTTGTCCGTCACCTAAAATTTGCACTTCAATATGGCGTGGCTTCTGCAAATATTTTTCGATGTAAACTTCGCCATTGCCAAAAGCTGCCTTGGCTTCTGATTGAGCTGTTGATACTGCGAGTTCTAATTCAGATTCGTTATTGGCAACCTTCATGCCGCGGCCACCGCCGCCAGCGGTTGCCTTAATGATCACCGGATAGCCAATTTCTTTGCCGATCTTTTTGGCTTCGCCCAATTCTGAAACACCGCCTTCAGAGCCAGGCACCACTGGAATACCCAATGCTTTAGCTGTGCGCTTGGCTTCGATCTTATCGCCCATTGTGCGGATGTTTGCAGCTGATGGACCAATGAATTTGATTTTGTGTTCGGTTAAAATATCAGCGAATTTAGCATTCTCTGACAAGAACCCATATCCGGGATGAACCGCTTCAGCGCCGGTAATTTCACAAGCGGCAACGATGGAAGCGATGTTGAGATAGCTGTCTTTTGCTGCTGGTGGCCCGATGCAAACACTTTCATCGGCCAACTTCACATGCATCGCATCAGCGTCTGCGGTGGAATGCACCGCGACTGTTTGAATGCCGAGCTCGCGGCAAGCGCGCAAAACCCGAAGAGCGATTTCGCCACGATTAGCGATGAGGATTTTGTCAAACATTGTCTATTCAATCACCAGTAACACTTCGCCAAATTCAACAGGTTGAGCATTTTCGATATTCACTTTTACAACCTTGCCCGATTTTGGCGCAACGATTTGGTTCATGGTTTTCATAGCTTCGATAATCAAAACTGTTTGACCTTCTTTGACCATTGAACCCAGTGGCGCAAATTCGGGTGCACCTGGAGCTGAAGAAAGATAAGCAGTGCCCACCATCGGGGATTTCAACGGCGTTCCAGAAATCTCGGCAGCGACAGGAGCCGCACTCGCACTAACCACAGGGGCATGAGGCACGGCAGCTTGCGGCGCTGCACTTCCCATCATCATCGTCTGCTGCATAGATTTTGCAACGCGGACTCGGGCACCCTTATGATCAAGCTCAATCTCAGTCAGACCAGTCTCGTTCAAGATCTCAGCCAACTTGCGGATCAAACTCAGTTCGCCAGATTCTGTTTTTGGTTTTGCGGCAGCTGCTGCGGGTTTTTTCTTCGCGGGCATTGTTACCCCTTTCACTTTTTATTCAAAATGCCAGACATTGCGTCCAGCGCCAATTCATAACTCTGCACCCCAAACCCACAAATCACGCCGTGCGCCACGGGCGAGATGAAGCTGTGATGCCTAAAACTTTCGCGCTTGTAGACATTGCTGAGATGAACTTCAATGGCAGGCAGTCCCACAGCTTTAAGCGCATCATGCAAGGCAACCGAGGTGTGAGTGTAAGCACCTGCATTAATAATAATGCCAGAAGCTTGTTCTCGCGCTTCATGGATCCAATTCACAAGTTCGCCTTCTAGATTGGTCTGGCGAAATTCGATAGTCAAACCCAGTGTTTTGGCTTTGGCACCGCAACGCGTTTCCACGTCCGCCAAAGTGTCGGCCCCATAGATCTCTGGCTCGCGCGTTCCGAGCAGATTGAGATTAGGGCCGTTCAAAATAAAAACCATCTTCATGGCTCTTTTATAGCCATGAGAATGCGATTTGTGAATGGATTCGTCGCGAGGCCTGTGGATGGATTATCAGCAGATCTTACAGCCACCATTTGCCCGAACTTCGGCCAGGATGGCCTGCAAACTCGCCAATTCGGCATAGCCCGGAATCAGTTTCGTATCAACGATGAAGGCGGGGGTGCCAGTCAAAGCCAAAGACTGGGCCATCGCCTGGTTTTTTTTAATCGCTGCATCAATATCAGCAGCCTTCATATCGATCTTCATTTTTGCCACATCCAATCCTTGCTCGGCTGCGATTTGATCAACAACTTGCGGCGTCACTTTGCCCTCAGATGCAAACAGCGCTTGGTGCAAAATCCAATATTTGCCTTGCTTTACAGAAGCCATTGCCGCACGCGCTGCATATTCTGAGCCTTCTCCAAATATCGGAAACTCTTTCATCACAACGCGCACATTCTTGTCGGAAGCAACAAGCGACTGCATTTCCTTCACGCTCTTTTTGCACCAGCCACAATTATAATCCATGAACTCAACTAATGTCACATCACCCTTCGGGTTGCCAACAACAGCATCAATGGGATTGTGGAAAATATCTTTAGCCTGCGACGTCAGCGTGGTGTTGCGCGCAGTATCAGCCGCCAGTTTATCATTGGCCTCTAATTTATTAGCCATGTCGCGCAGAAGTTCAGGATGTTCGAGCAAATAATCATGCACCAATTTCTCAAACTCAGTTTTTTGAGCAGGAGATATGCCCTCGGCAAAAACAGGCGAAATAGACCCAATCAAAAAACCGATAGCAGCAATAAGAGCAATGATCCGACGCATGTGAATTCCTTTTTAAATTGTAAATACAATACCAAAGAACGAGCAATATGACAATTTGATTACTTTTTGCTCGAGAAAGTCAAAATATCATTGGCTTCTAGCCATTCAGGTGTTCCACGTTTGAAAAAATTTTGAACCGCAGTAGCTTTATCAATTGCCAATTTTTTATCACCCGTCAGCCACGCGAATTTCGCAGTGGATAATTCAGCATGCGGCAAATCTTTTTTAAGGGCATAGGCCTGTCCTTGATATTTATAGATCGCGGGCATATCGCCTTCGGTCTTCTTTGCAAGCCGCAACACATTCAAAGCTTGGTCAGCATGAGCAGCGTTATCTGACCCTAATAAAATTTGCGCCTCTAGCACCATCAACAATCCGTTATTTGGCAAAATTGCACGCGCTTTTCGAATAGCGGGCAAGCCCTGATCAGCGCGGCTGTTTTCCAAATAGGCCTGAGCCTTCAACTCCCAGAAATAAGGGTCTTGTGGCAATTCGTCGGTCAGACTGTCGATTACCGGAATCGCATTTTTTATGTCACCTCGGCGAAACATGGCAATGCCGCGCGCATAACGGGCTGGCAGGGAGGTATCAGTTGAAGGATAGCGTTGAAACACGATTTGCGCCGAGTCCATAAATCCAGACAGTTTTGCCTTCGCCAATTTATGGCGCAGCAGAAGTGCAGCATCATCCGTTTTGTCGAAATAGGGTGAAGCTTTTGCCGCCGCCTCAAGTGTCCGAATACGGTCAAATGGCATGGGATGCGAAAACAGATAGGGATCAGCTTTATTCAGTGATGCCAATGATTCATTGGCCAGCAATCTAAACAACGTCAACATGCCCTTGGCACTTTGCCCAGTGGCACCGAGATATTTAAGTGCAGATTGATCGGCCGTTGATTCCATGCCCCGCTGATAAGATAAAAAATTGCGCTGGCCCAAGCCTTGACTGCCTAAAAATATGCCCTGTCCAGCTTTGGCCGCATCTGGGCTTCCCGCTGCCGCCCCACCAATAACCGCAGCCACACCAACCAAAACGCCGATCAATTGCTGTGTGCCTGCATCAGCCAAAGCACTATTCATCTTGGCCAAGTGACCACCAGAAATATGCCCGCTTTCATGCGCCAACACACCAATCACTTCGTTAGGAGTGTCCGACCTTGTGATCAGACCTGTGTTGATAAATATGCGCTGACCACCAGCCACAAACGCATTGATGCGGGGATCGGGAATGAGATAGACTTTGACTGCATCAGGATTAATACCCGCCGCTTTGAAAATGGGTTTGGCATAAAGCCGCATCAACCCTTCAATTTCGGCATCACGGATTAAGTGTATATTTTCTGCTGCCTGAGTGCGAATGTCGGTGTTCGACAGCAATAAAATTGCTGATAGCGCAACACTCAAATATTTTTTGAACTTTCGCATGAAATCCTGCTGCTGAAACTACCGCAGTTTTCGCCATGAAATGCGGCGAGTTTGAGGCTCGCCGCTTTCTATAATTAGCTCCGCTTGCTCCACCAGCCACCCTTGCGAGGGGCTGCTTCGGCAGTAACCGTTGGCGCGGGCGGTTGCCACTTGCGCGCTTCAGGTTCAGGCACAAATTCGGGTATGTTGATCACGATTGGTGCCACAACAGGGGCTGCCTCAAAACGCGGTGCGCGTTCTGCTGGCGCTTCGCCCTCGGCAGCAGGTGCGCGCTCGCGGCGCTCACCACGATCACGCCCACCACGGTCCCGGCCAAACTTACCACGTTTGCGGCCACCGCGTTCACGATTGCGCCCATTTTGATCGCCGCCTTCTTTAGGTTCAGAACCTGCGTTTTCTTCTGCATTGGCACCAGCTTCTTCAGGCGCTTCTGCATAGGGACGATCATCAACTTGATCTGATTCATTATCGTCAGAACTATTGGCTTCGCCATCAGCTTGCGCTGGAGCTGTGTCATTGACTTCACCACGATCATCACGCTTGCCACCACGGCGGCCGCGACGACGGCGCTTACGGCCATTGTCACGCTTATCGCCATTTTCTGATTGCTCAGTGGCTTCAACGATTTCGATCTCGTCAGATTCTTCCGAAATTGTTTCTTCAACAATTTCTTCTTCAAGTTCTGGCTCGGTCGAGAACGCTGAATCCATCTGCACGGGTGTGGCACTTGGGATGCGGCGTTTAATATGTTCGCGGTCTTGCACACGTTCAATATTGGCTTGCGGGCCTTTCATGTCATCGCTCGGTTGAACGAAAATTGAAATGCCATAAGTCTGTTCAATGATCAGCAGGCTATCGCGCTTTTCATTCAGCAGATAGAACGCAACTTCACGCGCGCACTTCACTGTCAGATTTTCAGCACGACCCTTTTGCAGGAACTCTTCTATCGAACGCAGAACACCCAAACCACATGATGGAATTGAGCGCGTAATGCCACGGCCTTCGCAATGCGGGCAGGGGCGGAACGTACCTTCAAGTAAACCCGGGCGCAACCGTTGACGCGACATTTCGAGCAAACCGAAATGTGAAATACGGCCCACTTGAATACGCGCACGATCATTTTTCAACGCATCTTTCATGCGCCGTTCAACCGCACGGTTATTGCGGTTTTCTTCCATGTCGATGAAGTCGATGACTACGAGTCCGGCCAAATCGCGCAGGCGAAGTTGACGCGCAATTTCATCGCACGCTTCCAAGTTTGTCTTGGTCGCGGTGTCTTCAATATTATGTTCGCGTGTGGCCTTGCCGGAGTTGATGTCGATGGCAACCAAAGCTTCGGTTTGATTGATGACGATATAGCCGCCTGATGGCAGTGTTACCGATGGTGAGAACAAACCATCCAAAATACTTTCAACTTGGAAACGCTGGAACAATGGCCGCGATTCTTTGTAGGGCTTCACATTTTTGGCATGCGAAGGCATCAACATCTTCATGAAGTCTTTAGCATCGCGGTAGGCTGCATCGCCCTCTACAATCACTTCATCCACATCCTTGGTATAAAGATCGCGGATCGAACGCTTAATGATATTGCCTTCTTCATAAACGACACAAGGTGCAGTGGATTTGAGCGTAAGTTCACGCACCGATTCCCACAAACGCATCAGATAATCAAAATCGCGCTTGATTTCCGGGCGTGTGCGTTGTGCACCCGCAGTGCGCACAATAACGCCCATGCCCTTTGGCACTTCGACGTCTTTGGCCACTTCCTTCAAACGACGGCGATCATTCGCATCGGTAATCTTGCGCGAAATGCCTCCACCCTTTGCAGTGTTCGGCATCAACACGCAATAACGGCCAGCCAGCGACATATAAGTTGTAAGTGCAGCACCCTTATTGCCGCGCTCTTCTTTGACCACTTGCACCAGAAGAATCTGGCGGCGCTTGATTACTTCTTGAATCTTGTAACGACGCCGCGGTTGGCGGCGCGAACGCTGTGGAACTTCTTCCATCGCATCTTCTTCGCCAATTGTCTCTATCTTCTCGCTGTCGGCATCGCTTTCGACAACCACGAGTTCGCCGCCTTGAGGAGTAGCGGGAGGGGCCGCGTCATCATGATTTTCATCTAAAGCAGCAACTTCAACTTCTTCGTCTTCAACGAAGGGCTGTGAAACATGAAAAGGCTCCGGCGCTTGCTCAAGAGCCATTGGTTTAGAATGAGGCTGCGCTTCTACTTGCTCATCCTCACCATGTTCTTCGTCTGAATGTTCTTCGTCTGTATGTTCTTCTACTGCATGGTGTTCAGGATCATCCGACGCACTTGCATCTGGCTGATTATCTGGTGCTGCTGGCAGATCAACTTCATCATCATCGTCTTCTTCAGCTTCTTCTGCTTCTTGCTCAGCAATCAGCGCCATGCGGTCGGCGATTGGAATTTGATAGTAGTCTGGGTGAATTTCGGCAAAAGCCAAAAACCCGTGGCGGTTTCCACCATAATCCACGAAGGCCGCTTGCAGAGATGGCTCTACGCGGGTGACTTTAGCGAGATAGATATTGCCTTTGAGAGGAGTGCGGGAGGCGCTTTCGAAATCAAATTCTTCAAGTCGATTGCCGCGGGCCACCACAACCCGGGTTTCTTCCGGTTGGCTGGCATCGATTAACATTTTCGAACCCATGGTTCTTATTCCTTTTGGCAAGAAACGACGGGGCTCTATCTCTATTTCTGTCCGAATCTGAGAAATGAGGTAGGCCTACGCGGCCGCCTGCATAATTGGCTATGCTATTCACGCCAAGCAAACATGCGCCATTGCCCAACAGGCTGATTAAGCCTGTAGTTTCAATGTTTTGCGCGACTGGGTGGAACATATCCTAGTTGACCTTTTGCTCGGCTACTGCCGAACGGTTTAAACGCTTTGCCGTTTGGTGCCTTCACCGAAACGGACTTTTTCGAACCTCACGGGAGATTCTCTCATCAACGCATCTGGCAGGCTAGCTAACTAGCTCGGACACCTAACCAACACGAAACTCTTGCTTGATGCAGCCAAAAATTAAAACTTGAGTCTGCAAATAAGACACCCCCTTTCTAAGTGTCATGAACCAACTTTGCAAGGGTAAGGATCAGATTTGGTTACAGATTGGCATTTCTGCCCAAAACTAACTTCGGGTTAACCACGCGGCTTTAACTTTGGT
>JAYTSN010000154.1:0-5013 GCA_043745625.1 Aestuariivirga sp.
GGCACAATCAGGCAACCGCAAGTGTGCGATGCAATTCGATGTCAAACAAAAAAGGCCTCTTCGCACTTGGCACATTGGCTTCCAACATTTCGGGAGCCAAGGCTTCAACCAATGAGACGAACTCTTCAAACGTGTCCGCTTCCACAACTAGGCCAGGGATGTTTGAATTCGAAGTGAAAACCTTCGCCTCCGGATCCCAAATGGCTGTGACTTTGAAATTCTGTTTCATGGAGATTGAATAGCACTTTTGGCCCGAATTTGCAAAATGTGAAAATTCTAACGTCCTCTCCCGTTTCTTCAACGGGAGAGGGTGAGCACTCGCGAACGCCGCGCAGCGGCTGGGACGGGACCCGGCGCTCTTGCGCTGGGGAGGTGAGGGACAACGCGCACCGAATTTGGAATCCCCTCATCTATCCCATTTCGCCAAGCGAAATGGGCCCCTTTCTTCTCCCGCGCGCGGGAGAAGACAAATACGCCGTTTCCGTGCTTGCCCCATCACCCTCATTCACCTAAACCACCCATTCTAGCAGCGTTCCCATGACGGGACTGAAAGCCATTCCGGTGCGGCCAACCCATTCAGGGGCCAAGACGGGGCTGCCTTCCACCTCACACTTGGGGCTGTTTTTACTCGGAAGGCAACATGGCAATGAAACACCACACCTTAACCGTCATCCCTGCGAAGGCAGGGATCCAGCTTACTGTCACATGTTCGCAACCCAAAATCTGGACCCCTGCCTTCGCAGGGGTGACGTCATGAGGGGGAATGCGGCATGACCAATCCAAAAATTGAAAAACTCGGCGTAATGCTTTGTGGCCATGGCAGCCGTAACCGCAAGGCGGTCACCGAATTTGCCAATCTTTCCGAACATCTCAAAAAGCGCTTGCCGCATTATCTTGTTGAATTTGGCTATCTCGAATTTGCCACTCCGATCATCCGCACTGGCCTCGATATCTTGAAGGAAAAAGGCGTTACCCGCGTCCTTGCCGTGCCCGGAATGTTGTTTGCCGCAGGCCACGCCAAGAATGACATTCCGTCTGTGCTCAACGCCTATGCCGCGCAGAATAATTTGGCGATCGATTACGGCAAAGAACTGGGCATAGACCCCAAGATGATGCGCGCGGCGGGTGACCGCATTCAAGAAGCCATCGACGCTGCCCCTACTCACGTCGAGAAGCATGACACACTTCTACTCGTCGTGGGCCGTGGCGCATCAGATCCTGATGCCAACTCCAATGTTGCGAAGGTCATGCGCATCCTTTGGGAAGGTTTCGGATTCGGCTGGGGCGAAGTGGCCTACTCCGGCGTCACCTTCCCGTTGGTTGAACCAGCCCTTGAACATGTGACCAAGCTTGGCTTTAAACGCATCATCGTGTTCCCCTACTTTCTTTTCACAGGCGTGCTGGTGCAACGCATTTACATGGCCGCCGATGCCGTGGCCGCCAACCATCCGAATGTAGAATTCCTCAAAGCGCCTTACCTGAATGATCATCCTGCCGTGGTTGAAACTTTTGTGGAACGCATCGAACAGATTATCACTGGTGACGTCGCCATGAATTGCCAAATGTGCAAATATCGCACGGCAGTTCTGGGCTTCGAAGCAGAAGTAGGTGCCGTGCAGGAAAGCCATCACCACCACGTGGAAGGCATGAGTGCCAAAGAATGCTTGAAATGCGATGCGCAAGGAAACTGCACTGGCCTCTGCCAAGATGGCCCGTTCAAGCTGGTTTCAAAACCACATGTGCATGACCACGACCATTCTCACGATGATGGCCACACCCATGCCATTTACCCCCACGCGAACCATCCGCTTGGGCCGAACTCGATGAAGTTAAAATGATTCACCACTCCCACCCCACAAGCCGTAACCCCTGCGAAGGCAGGGCTAAAGCGTATGGAATAAATCGCCCTTCCCCCATCGGGGGAAGGTGTCACGAAGTGACGGATGAGGGCTGCGGCCACTTGGCCGCAGTAACGCGGGTCGTGACTTTCCAGTTGAATTCCGAGTGCTTGGTGTCCTCGCTGCGCTGCGGCCCTCATCCGCCCTTCGGGCACCTTCTCCCGACGGGAGAAGGGCAAGGATTATTTGTAGGAGATTGTTCTGCCTTCGCAGGAATGACGGAGCTCGGGGGATTGCGCTGTGTTTAACTACATAAAAAACCCAGCCGAAATCTACGCGCGCTCCTTCGAAATAATCCGGAGCGAAACCAATTTATCCTCGGTTCCAGAAAATGCAAAAAATATCGCCGCACGCATCATCCACGCTTGCGGCATGCCGGAAATTGTTTCGGATTTGGTTATAACAATGGATTTCGTAGCATCAGCACAGAAGGCATTGGCAAACAAGCGCCCGATCCTGGTCGATGTGGAAATGGTTCGCCATGGCATCATCGCGCGGCAGTTGCCTGAAGGTGTCGAAATCATCTGTACACTGAATGATCCTCGCGCGCGTGAAATTGGCATATCACAGTCCATCACCCGAACAGCCGCCTCCACACAATTGTGGAAAAAAAATCTCGAAGGCGCAATTGTGGTCATCGGCAATGCACCCACAGCACTGTTTGCTTTGTTGGAAATGATCGATGCGGGTGCAGCAAAGCCTGCTTGCATCGCTGGCTTTCCCGTGGGCTTTGTGGGTGCGGCTGAAAGCAAAGCCGAACTCATCACCAATCCACGTGGCATTGCCTTTGCCTCTCTCAAAGGCCGCAAAGGCGGATCTGCCATGGCCTCCTCCGTCATCAACGCATTAACGAGTAACAATCAATGAGCAAATGGTTAACCGTAGTTGGCATGGGCGAGGATGGCTGGGAAGGCCTTTCCAATCGCGCGCGCCTTGCAATTAAATCGACCGATGTGATTGTCGGCGCCAATCGCCTGATATCACTTCTCCCAAAAACCAAAGCTGAAATCCACGAGTGGCCACAACCCTTCTCCGCCGTTGTCGAACAAATCAAACCATTGGCAGGCCGCAACACCGTGATCTTGGCCACAGGCGACCCGATGAATTATGGCGTTGTGCGCAAGCTGATGGAGTTCATCCCCTTTGATGACATGACCATTATCCCGCAAGTCTCGGCCTTCTCGTTGGCGGCTGCACGAATGGGTTGGTCACTACCCGATTGTGATTGCTTCACGATTCACGGAAGACCAGCCGCAAATGTGGAAACCTTCATTCAGCCAAATGCCCGGTTGCTTGTTCTGACTGAGGATGGAACTTCTGTCACTGAAGTCTGCCGCAGATTAATTGCGCGAGGATTTGAAGAGAGCAAAATAACCGTTCTCGAAAATATGGGCAGTGCTGACGAACGCATGACGAGCTTTGTAGCAAACGCAAATCCAAATCTCGATTGGTCACCGCTAAATGTTTTGAGCGTTCACTGCATCGCAGGCGCGCAGGCGAAAATCTTCTCCCGCGTTGCAGGCTTGTCTGATGACGCTTTTGTCCATGATGGCCAATTGACCAAACGCGAAGTGCGCGCAGCCACACTTGCGGCACTCGCCCCTGCCCCTGATCAAATGCTGTGGGATATTGGTGCTGGTTGCGGATCGGTTTCGATTGAATGGATGCGGGTGGCGCGCGGCTGCGAGGCAATTGCAATTGAGCACAATGAAGACCGATTGAAAATGATCGCCACCAATGCTGATCAATTGGGAACACCGCGTTTAAAAGTGATCGCGGGCAAAGCGCCTGACGCTTTAGTCGGATTGCGCGCACCTGATGCTGTGTTCATCGGCGGTGGCGTGGGCAATGAAGGTGTTTTTGATGCTGCGTGGCAAAATCTAAAATCTGGCGGTCGTATGGTTTGCAATGTTGTCACCATTGAAGGCGAAATGCATCTTTATGATTTACAAGAAAAACACGGTGGTGAATTGGTGCGGATGGATGTTTCAACCCTCACCCACGTGGGCCCATACCGTGCGCTTAAGCCACGGATGTCAGTCGTCCAATGGAGAGTGATGAAGCCATGACCGGAACTCTCTACGGCGTGGGCGTCGGCCCCGGCGACCCTGAATTGATGACAGTGAAAGCCTGGCGCTTGATTTCAACCGCTGATGTGATCGCCTATCTTTGCGCCAACGGCAAAGACTCAACGGCGAGAGATATCGCCAAACCTTTCATCACAGAAGGCACTACTGAAATCGCCATCGATATGCCGATGCGTGTGGAGCGCGAACCGGGTGAGGCAGCATATGACAAAGGGGCCGTGGAAATCGCGGTGAGCCTTGATGCAGGCAAAGATGTTATTATGCTGTGCGAGGGCGATCCATTTTTTTATGGTAGCTTCATGTATATTTTTGAGCGGCTTTCACCAAAATACAAAACCATAGTCGTTCCCGGCGTCACCTCCATCAACGCCGCAGCCGCCGCAATCGGCCAGCCCTTGGTAGGACGAAATGATACGCTGAAAGTTATACCTGCCACACTGCCCGAAGACCGCCTGCACTTCGAACTCGCCACCAGCCAAGCCATCGCCATTATCAAAGTGGGTAGGCATTTTGGGAAACTGAAATTAATTCTGGCCGAACTTGGCCTCCTGTCAAAATCCATGGCAATCGAAAACGCGACGCATGACAACCAGAAAATCACCGCCGTCGAAAACATCGAAGGTGACAGCCTGCCCTATTTTACAACGATTATTGTTTCGAACGGAATTTCCAGTTCATGATGCCCGTTATTTTTATACTCGGCGTTTCGGCTTTGCCTCTGGCGCAAAAATTGAAAACGGAATTAAAACTTGAAATCCATACACCCGCGTGTGTTTCAGGCGGTGACTTCACCTATGCCAAGGCGACAACGCATCTTGCATCGCTATTTGCTGAACGTCGCGCAATTATTGGTATTTGTGCATCAGGCATTCTCATTCGTGCTTTAGGTTCGCAGTTGGGAGATAAACGCTATGAGCCAGCGGTACTCGCAGTTGCTGAAGACGGCAGCTCGGTCATCCCCCTGCTCGGCGGCCATCATGGCGCAAACCAATTGGCCAAGCGCATAGCTGAGATTACAGGTGGTCACG
>JAYTSN010000155.1:0-1658 GCA_043745625.1 Aestuariivirga sp.
CTGTTGAAACTTGCTCATTCTTTTCCATGGTCTTAATCCCTATTTTGAAGTCATCTTAAAGCGTTGAACTTAAGAACACCCTAAAGTGCGCTACCTGAATAAAACCAGAATTAGCGGTTCATCTGGCGTTCATGTGGCGGTTTTGCGAATTACCAAACTGCCATGATGTATGGTTAATGATTTATTTGAAAAAATGCCGTGACACATCGGGAATAAAGGATAATCTCAAACTGTAACGCTATTGGTGGCAATACGCCTAAACCCAAAAATGGAGGAGTAAGTCGATGATTTCAAAGATTTCAAAAGGATTTATGGCAGGTGCCGTAATCTTGGCGCTGGGCGCTGGTGCCGCTTATGCAGCTCTTTCTGGCGATGAAGCCATCACAGCGCGTCAAACCTGCATGAAAGCCAATGGCAAGGCCATGGGCGTTATGGTGCCAATGATCAAAGGCGAAAAGCCATATGATGCCGCAGCTGTTAAAGAAGTGTTGGATGCCGAAGGAGCTGCTTGCGCCAAGTGGGCCGAATTCTGGCCAGAAGATAGCAAAACGAGCAAAACCTTGAAGACGCGTGCTCTTCCCGCCATTTGGACAGACCCAAAGGGTTTTGAAGCAGCGGGAGGCACATATTATAAAGCGTTCACAGAGCTGGCCGCCACAACCGACGAAGCAGGTTTCAAAGCCAAATTTCCAGCGGTTGGCGCAGCATGCGGCGGTTGCCATGAAAAATTCCGCGCACCCGAGAAGTGAATCTAAGGATCTTTAGCAAACGTAACTTGAAGGCCTTGGCACTCGCTGCAGTGTCAGGGCTTTTGATCTTTTGGGTGGCCTCATCACCTCGTCCATTTATAGCCGCTGATATTCCAGCCCACACCGCGAACACCGAAAACGGCAAATTGCTTTATAATATTGGTGGCTGCATTTCTTGTCACGCTTCAGTGGCCGATGCTGGCGTGCCAGCTGGTGGCAAGCCCCTCACCACACCCATCGGTGTTTTATATCCGCCAAATCTGACCTCTGATCCAGAAACAGGATTAGGCAGATGGAGCAATGTTGATTTCGTCAACGCCATGCAAAAAGGCCTCTCGCCTGAAGGCAACCATTTGATCCCTGCATTGCCATATACATCCTATGCCCATATGAACGTGGAAGATGTGCTCGACATCAAAGCCTATTTGGACAGCCTGCCGCCTGTGAAGAATGCCGCCAAACCAAATGAAGTTTTCGCCCTGCCCGTGGTGCGCCGTGGCTTAGGGCTCTGGCAACTGATCGGTTTGGACCCTACTAAGTTTGCAGATGATCCCAACCAGTCTGCAACGTGGAACCGCGGTGCTTACCTAGTGGGCAGCGTTGGCCATTGCGGAGAATGCCACACACCACGAACAATTTTAATGACCAGCGATAAATCAAAAACGTTCCAAGGCGGCCCTCACCCCGAAGGCAAAGGCAAAGTGCCATCCCTGCGCGATCTTGCAGGGCGCTCGCGCTATAAGGACGCGAAAGATATAGTGCTCGCCTTCCAAAACGGTGAAGAGCTTGGCTACGATAAAATGTCATCCGGCGGCATGGGTGATGTTCGCAAGAACATTGCGAAGCTGCCCGAGGCTGATATTGCTGCGATTGCAGAATATGTGATGTCGTTGAAGTAGGCGTGTGAAC
>JAYTSN010000156.1:0-1656 GCA_043745625.1 Aestuariivirga sp.
GCGATCTTTTGCGCATAATCCAGCAATTTCTCAGCCAAGCCACCATTGGCCACGGCTGCATGTATCACATTTGACCGCCCAAATGCCAAATCCAAATCATGAGATGCAAATAAATCCCAAATGACAGTGTTTGTCGCACATTTCCGGTCTAATTTTTGGCGGCCGTCGATGGATCCATCAGAAGCGTGCAACAGAACCCTTACATTGCCCTTCGTGAGCGCTTCTTCAACCTTCATAAAGCCAGAAAGTCCAAGTCCGGCCCGTCTGGTCATTGATAATGCTGATAGCATCTCTTTCCGCAAAAGCGCCTTTACCAGCTCTACCAATTCTGGCCCAGTTTTAGCTTCCTTGCCAAACCCACGCGAAAAGGCTTTGCGCTTGATCGCCTCGGCCAAAACCTCCCCGTCGCAAGACACCCAAACCCCGCGCCCCGGCAGCTTGCGCTTTAAATCCGGAACCACTTCTCCCATGGGCGAAAGCGCAAACCGGATCAGCTGGTTCTCAGGTTTTACAACCCGTGAAACAATGCACATCCGGTCTGGCAAAATTTCTTCGCCTATGATTTCAGCTGCAGCGTTCAACTTATGAGGCTGCCTCTTCTTCTACAGTTTCTTCAACAACTGGCGCTTCAATCCAACCAAGCTGCACACGTGCGGCCATAATCAGATTTTGCGCATCAGCAGCTGAAATATCATAGCCTGTAAAAGCACCAGGATGTTTTGTTGTCTGGCCATCCTTGCGCTCGTTCCAACCGATCAAATCATCTGTTGCGCAATCGGCCAAATCTTCAACTGTCTTTATGCCGGCATCCCCCAGGGCCACCAACAATGTCGGGTTCAGGCCGTGCATATCGCGCAACTCATCAGTTACACCAAGGGCTTTGCGTTTATCTTCCAATTCTGTTGCAGCCTTTTCCAAATAATCTTTAGCACGTTGTTGCAGCTCTTGCGCTGTCTGCTCGTCTAAGCCTTCAATCGTGGCGATGTCATGCAAATCAACATATGCCACTTCTTCAACCGTATCGAAGCCTTCAGAAGCCAGAAGCTGGGCCAATGTTTCATCAACATCAAGCGCTTCAACAAAGCGTGTGGTGCGCAGTGCAAATTCTTTTTGGCGGCGCTCAGATTCTTCGGCCTCAGTCATGATATCAATATCCCAACCGGTCAGCTGCGAAGCCAGACGCACGTTTTGGCCACGACGACCAATAGCCAGCGAGAGCTGTTCATCAGGCACCACAACTTCAATGCGCTCGGCTTCTTCATCAAGAACCACCTTGGCCACTTCGGCAGGGGCTAGCGCGTTCACCACAAAAGTGGCCACATCTGGCGACCACTGAATGATGTCAATCTTTTCACCCTGAAGTTCATTGACCACAGCTTGCACGCGCGAGCCACGCATACCAACGCAGGCGCCCACAGGGTCAATCGATGAGTCTTTGGAACGCACAGCAATTTTCGCACGCGATGATGGATCACGCGAAACCGAAACCACTTCAACAATACCATCATAAATTTCTGGCACTTCTTGCCCAAATAGTTTCGCCATGAATTGCGGATGGGTGCGGCTTAAGAAAATCTGTGGCCCACGTTGTTCGCGGCGCACGTCATAGACATAAGCGCGGATCCGGTCGCCCGGGCGAATAGTTTCGCGCGGCAA
>JAYTSN010000157.1:0-13878 GCA_043745625.1 Aestuariivirga sp.
ATTCCCACAGATATATCAATGCTTTCCCGAGCAATGCTAATGTTCGATGGTAACGACCCTCAAGCTTTAGAAGCCGCCAGAGCCGAATGGAAACGCCACAAAGCAGCGGGCCACCAAGTCAGCTATTGGCGTCAAGACGAATCCGGCAAATGGCAGGACCAAGCAAAATGACCGAAAAACTCAAATACAGATTACTCACCGGCCCCGACGACAAAGCCTTTTGCGAAAAAGTATCGAAAGCCTTGCAAGAGGGTTACGAACTTTACGGCTCACCATCAATCACTTACAACGGTGAAAGATGCATCGTGGCCCAAGCCGTAATCTTAAAAAGTTCCTCATATCAGTAACGGCCCAAACGCCGTCCTCAGTCACCTTGCAGGACTTGTCAAAACCGATACCCAATTGTGGAGTGTAACAACAACTAGCAGGCCCACCGTACGGTGTCAAGCTAAAAATCCTAAAAAATGAAAATAATTTAAAACAGATGAGAATTCAACCACATATGCGCAGCTATTGAAGCCGCATATCCAAGAAGTACAGCAGGTGCCCATTTTAGATGGCTCATAAATGTGTACTTACCCTTGGCCAATCCCATCAATGCCACACCAGCTGCTGAGCCGATGGCAAGCAAACTACCGCCCACTCCCGCAGTCAAAGTAACCAAAAGCCATTGTCCATGGCTCATCTCAGGATTCATGGTGAGAACTGCGAACATCATTGGGATATTGTCGACAACTGCGGAAACAAGCCCAATTGAGATATTTGCAACAGTTGGCCCAAATTCGCCGTAAAGAAAATTATTAGCCAAATTCAAATAGCCAAGCACGCCAAGTCCACCAACCGCGAAGATGATTCCAAAGAAGAACAAAAGCGTGTCCCATTCAACCCGTTCGATTTCTTTAAACGAGTTTAAAACCATGTCATCATTCGCAAAGCGTTTGCCTTTGCGTTGCAGAAAATAAGCCCAAAATTGCAAATAACCTAACCCAAGCATCATCCCCAAAGCAGGGGGCAGATGCAGAAAATTTCTGAACGCCACAGCGGTCGCAATCGTTAGCGCGAACAATACCATCACACCTATAGCGCCAGGTTTCATATTCACTTTGCCCACAGTTTCCGCAGGTTGCCCTCGGGGCACGCCAAACTGCATAATTAAGGCTGGCACCAACCAATTCAAAACCGAAGGTACAAATAAATCGAAGAATTCAAAAAACGTAACTTTGCCTTTCTGCCACACCATCAAAGTTGTGATGTCCCCAAAGGGCGAAAATGCGCCCCCCGCATTAGCAGCAACAACGATTGAAACGCAGCTAACGGCTGTAAAACCAGGCGAAGCCCGTCCAACGGCCAACACCACAGCGCCGAAAACCAAAGCAGTCGTCAAATTGTCCAGCACACCAGAAAGAAAAAACGCAAAGACGCCAGTCATCCAGAAGAGTTGTCGATATGATAATCTGCGCTCGACTAATTTCACGCGCAGCACATCAAACACGCGTCTCTCTTCCAGTGTGTTCACATAAGTAATAGCGACAAGCAGAAACAAGAAAAGCTCGCCATATTCAAAAATAATGCGTTGCGCAGCTGTTTCGGCCAGCGGGCCTTGCCCAGCCATCGCATAAGCGGCACCGATCAAAACCCAAATTAGACCCGCAGCCAAAAGAACTGGCTTTGATTTACGCAAATGCAACGGCTCTTCAAATATCACCAACACATAGGCCAGCACAAATATGCCAAGGCTCAAAAAGCCAAACCAACTATGTGTTAGATCAATCTCAGCCATGCGCCACGGCCTCGCTGAGCTCCAACCACTGCGTTTCAAGCTCGTCCACTTGCTTTGCGATCTTGGCGCGCAGCTTGCCATAATCAGCAGCCTTCTTCGGCTCTTCAGTATAAATTGTATGATCACTCAGAACCTGGTCAAGCACCACCAGCTGATCCTTGGATTTCATGATTTTAATTTCAAGTTCTTGCGTTTTCTTCTTCAAATCCTGCGCACTCATACGCGGCATTTTTGGAGCAGTTACGGCCTCAATCACTTTCTCAGCTTTGCGAACGGCCTTCTGTCGCCCTAAAACCAAATCGGTATATTCATCCATATCGCCGTCAAAGGCCTTTACGGTTCCGCCATGCACCAGCCAAAGGCGGTCAACACAAGTTTCAATAATGTGCCGATCATGGCTAATCAAAACCACAGCGCCTTCATATTCATTGATCGCCATAATCAATGCTTCGCGACTATCGATGTCCAAATGGTTCGTCGGTTCGTCCATCACCAAAACATGCGGCGCATGGAACGTTGCTAAGAAAAACAACAGCCGCGCCTTTTCACCACCCGACAAAATCGAACATTTCGAATCCGCCAAATGCGCCCCAAAGCCAACCGCGCCCAATTTCGCACGCCGCCGCGCTACCGTCTCATCAGGCATCAATTCAGAAGCATATTCGTAAGGCGTACGATCTTCCGTCAGCTCGTCCAACTGGTGCTGCGCAAAATAACCAATCGATAAACGCGATGGATGATTCATCTCACCGAGCATCGGTTTCAACTTGCCACACAGCAATTTCGCAAACGTAGATTTGCCATTACCGTTTGAACCAAGCAGCGCAATCCGGTCATCGGGATCCATGCGCAATGTGATGTTTTTGAGAACTGGTGGATTATCGCCATACCCCACAGCCACTTTGTCCCAACCCACCAGTGGCGGCGCAATCGCCTTTTCTGGGTTTGGAAATATAAACGGCGCAACTGCACCTTCCACCATATCGGCAATCGGTTCTAACTTTGCCAAAGCCTTCATGCGGCTCTGAGCCTGCCTTGCTTTTGAAGCCTTTGCTTTGAACCGGTCTACAAACGCCTGCATATGTGCGCGCTGATCATCCTGCTTCTTTTTCATTTTTGAATTCAACGCTTGTTTCTCGCGGCGCTGATTTTCAAAATTATCGTAATTACCTTGGTACAAAGTCAGTTGGAATTGATCGAGATGCAAAATCGCATCCACCGAAACATTCAACAAATCGCGGTCATGGCTCACGAGCAAAATTGTGTGCGGATAATCGCGAATATAACTTTGCAACCAAATTGTGCCTTCAAGATCGAGATAGTTGGTCGGTTCATCGAGCAACAAAACATCAGGTGCGCCAAACAACGCCGCCGCCAAAGCCACGCGCATCCGCCAACCACCTGAAAGAGCAGAGCAGGGGCCGTTCATCACTTCTTCAGTAAAACCGAGGCCCGCCAAAATCACGGCAGCGCGAGACTCCGCCGAATAGGCCTCAATATCAGCAAGACGAACTTGGATCTCAGCAATGCGCGTCGGGTCAGTTGCCGTCTCTGCCTCAGCCAAAAGCTCACCGCGCTCAATATCGCCCGCCATAACAACTTCGAGCAAAGTTTCTTTGCCACCTGGCGCTTCCTGCGCCACGGTGCCGATCCGAGCATTGCGCGGAATCGAGGCACCACCAGACTCCGGGGCGAGGTCGCCCAAAATCAGCTTCAGCAGCGTGGATTTACCCGTGCCGTTGCGCCCCACCAGACCCACTTTGTGGCCCGTAGGCAAAGACGCGGATGCACCTTCGAGCAAAACCCGCCCGCCGATACGATAAGTCAAATCATTGATCAATAACATGGGCGCTGCATAGCTGCTGAGAACCCCAAGCGCAAATCAGACTTTCCCTTGACTTCCGTTATGCTGCATTGCACAAAACACAATTATGAACATCCAAACGCCAATCCTGAACGAAGACGCCAGTTATATCGACGAAGTAACAGCCACGCTGCGAAATTTACTTCGCCAAGTGATCAAAACCCGCGAACCAGAAGTATTGCCTATCATCGATACGCCGCAAGCCGCTGCCGCCATCCCGTCTCATTTGGTCGAGCATGCCCTACAAGCTATTGGCATCTGGCTGCAGCTCATGAACATCGCGGAAGAAAACGCAGCCGTCCGAAATCGCCGCACTTTGGAAAAACAAGCGGGTCCCGACGAAGTCGGCGGCTCTATCAGTCAAGCTTTCGCTGAAGCGGCCAAACTGGGCGTCTCAGCAGAAACTGTGCAAGACGTATTAGACAGACTTGATGTTGGCCCAACCATCACAGCCCATCCGACCGAAGCCAAGCGTGTGACTGTGCTCGAAATCCATCGCCGGATTTATCTGAAGCTCTTCGAACTCGACAGCCCGCGTTGGACTCTCCGTGAACGTGAAGTCATGCTTGTGCAACTGCGCAATGAAATTGACCTGTTATGGATGACAGGCGAAATAAGACTCGAAAAACCATCAGTGGAAAGCGAAGTCGCATGGGGCCTCCATTTTTTCCGTGATACATTGTTTGACTGCACCACCGCCGTTTGCGATTTGATGCAATCCGCTTTGATCCGACATTACCCAGAACTGACCGCGCGCATTTCTCCGCCGCTCAAATTCTCGTCATGGATCGGCGGAGACAGGGACGGCAATCCATTCGTGACCGTTGAAACCACCCGTCGGGCCTTGGATTCCAATGCCCAGGCATCTGTAAAGCGCCTTGATCTCAAATTGAAAGAGTTGGCAGCGTTCATATCCGTCAGTTCCTACGAAATGCCAATTCCCGAAAGCTTTAATGCGGAACTTGCCAAGCAGTTGGAACTATCATCGGCCACAACCGAAATCACCACGCGCAATCCCAATGAACCCTTCCGCCAATTCTTCAGTGCACTGAGGATCAGGTTGAATGCAACGCACGTTAACTCAAATGCAAAAGGTTTTGCCAATGTCGATGAGCTGATCTGCCTTCTACTTTTTGTCGAAGCTGCACTTTCAGAAATGAAAGCCCCAAGCTTGGCAACCTCGCTGGTGCGCCCAGTGCGCTGGGAAGCCGAAGTGTTTGGTTTCCGCACAGCTTGTTTAGACATCCGCCAGAACACCACAGTCATAAACCGTGTCCTAACTGAACTTTGGCGCAAGATGAACCCGCTTGCCAAATCCCAAGCACCAGAAATCCATTCTGCTGAATGGGCCAAATGGATTGCCGATGAACTTGTCAAACCAATGGGCTTTGTGCCGCAATTTCGCGATGTGTCAGAAGAAGCCCAGGAACTCTTAGGCCTTTTGCATCTGATCCGCGAAACTCTCGACGGCCCAGATCCAAAAGCCATCGGCACTTTCATTTTATCAATGACCCAAAGCGCCGATGACGTTTTGGGGCTTTATCTTTTAGCAAAATATTGTGGACTCTTCAGCGATCCATCAAGCCACGAATCCTGCCGCATCCGCGTGGTGCCGCTGTTCGAAACCATTGAAGATTTGCGCGCAGGCCCTGCCATCATGGAAAGCCTTTTGGCCAACCCCATCGTCCGCAACTCAGTAGCGGCCAATGGTGGCACACAAGAAATTATGTTGGGCTATTCAGACTCCAACAAAGACGGCGGATTCTTCACCGCCAACTTTGAACTCTTTGAAGCGCAACGCCGATTGATCCGCGCGGGCAAAAAATCCGGCGTGAATATCAGTTTCTTCCATGGTCGCGGCGGATCAGTCAGCCGCGGCGGCGCACCAGCAGGCAGGGCAATTGCAGCTCAACCATCAGGTTCCGTCGGCGGCAAAATGCGCGTGACCGAGCAGGGCGAAGTTGTCTCTTCCAAATTCGCCAATCGCGGCACTGCATTGATCAATCTTGAAACACTAACCTCGGCTGTTTTGTTACATACCTTGAAATCATCCGAAGAAGGCGAGCAGCGCTTCAACCCACAACACCAAGCCGCCGTCGAAAACATTGCCCAACTTTCATTCAAAGCTTACCAGAAACTAGCGCTTGATCCTGCACTCATAACTTATTTCCAGACCGCATCGCCGGTTGAAGAATTAGCGCTTCTCAAAATCGGCTCGCGCCCCTCAAGGCGTTTTGGTGCCAAAGGCCTTTCTGACTTGCGCGCTATCCCATGGGTTTTCGCATGGAGTCAAAATCGCCATCTGCTGACAGGTTGGTATGGCCTTGGTTACGCGCTTGATGATTATCTCTCCGCCAGCGGTGCTGGCGGGCTAAAAATGCTGCGCGAAATGTTCTTGAAATCGCCCGGCTTCAGATTGGCCATCGATGAAGTCGAAAAATCTTTGTTCCTTGCTGATATGAACGTCGCTGAAAAATATGCCTCCCTCGTTCCCGACCGCAACGATGCAGAGCGACTGTATGCTTTGATCAAACACGAACACAAACGCACATCGAAAGTGATCTTGGAACTTTCAGGCGAACAAGAACTTTGCCAACGTTTTGGAGGCTTCCGCCGAAGGTTCGACCGCGTTCGCCCAATGGTTGATCAGGCCAATGAATGGCAGGTACAATTGTTGAAACAGACCCGCGGCGACAAAATGACCGAGGCTATGAATATGTCGCTATTGATGACAATGAATTGCATTGCGGCAGGGTTAGGCTGGACAGGTTAGAAGACAGTTAGTTTTTTCAGAAGTAGGGAACAAATCTCGAGTCCTAACGTAACTAAGTTAGAGGCAAGCGTGGCGCATAGTGTTCCGTGTGACTTGCCGATTACGTTCTGGTCGGACGTTTTGGAGTAATGATCATGAATATGGTTTTGAATCGCGCTACTGGCGCGTGCTTGGGTTTGCTGTTGTCAATTTCGTTCGCCAATGCAGCGACCATGTTGACGGCCAAAAACGGAATGACGATTTACTCTTTTGATAAAGACAAAGGTGGCGTTTCTGTGTGCTACGATGACTGTGCCAAAATGTGGCCAGCCTATGTCGGCAAGGAAGGCGATCCGCTGACCGAAGGTTGGACATTGGTGAAACGTAAAGATGGTGCCTTGCAGTGGGCTTATGATGGCAAGCCCATGTATTTCTTCGTGAATGACAAAGCAGCTGCCGACAAATTAGGCGATGGCATGGGCGGTGTTTGGCATGTGATTGTTGAGTAAGCCTATTTTGGCTGGTACAGCTGCTCAAACAAACCCGCGGCGATAAAGCGACCGAGGCAATGAATATGTCGCTGCTGATGACAATGAACTGTGTGGCGGCGGGGGCGGGAATGACGTGTTGTGGGTATATGAATTCGCTATAAGTTGAACATTACATAAATTCGCTCGAACACAATGTTATCTCAATTGATAATGTTCATCCAGCTTTTTTCTGCATCGCGCGATCAATGATTGATTGCGTGCGCTTTTCCACTTCATCCATCGAAACAACGCGGCCAGCGGCATAATCAGCGTCACCTTGCTCAACTTTTTCCAGCACAAATTGATAGCTGTCCATCATCCGCCCAACAGCAGTGCTGATTATGCTATTGCGTGATCGATCAGTTGCTTCGGCAAGTTTTTCCAAGAACACTTTCTGTTCTTCAGGCAAACGAATGGAAAATGCTTCTGACAATATCTTCTCGCTGCAAAGTGAGCGTCACTCATTGTAACACAAACGGTGCTCTGGTCAAATTTCACTCTCACACACCACACTCAACTTATTCCCGTCCGGATCGCGCACATAGCAAGCATAGAAACTTGCATGATACGGGCGAAGCCCCGGTGCGCCTTCGTCCGTGCCCCCATGAGCCAATGCTGCCACATAAAACGCGTCCACAATTTGGCGCGTGCTTGCACTCAGCGCAATCATCGTGCCGTTGCCCCAGTTTGCTGGCAGCTTCAAATAGGGGCGGCCGATCCACAATACATTTTCACGATCTTCGGGGTTACGATCCATCGCGCCATAGCCAAGCTCATCTTCATCAACGTGATTTCGCATCATCCCCAAAGGAGCCAGCGCCGCGTCATAAAATTTCCGCGACCGCGCCAAGTCATTCGAACCTAAAGTCACATAAAGCAGCATCCCAATTCTCCCTAAAACGGCCCTAGATGTTTTTCGCCTTTTTTCTTTGCCAAAGTCATTTGCACTTGGCGCTGGCGGTTTGACGCCTTTTGTTGATCAGTCAAGCGGTCTGCACAATGAGGGCACGAAACGCCTTCCTCATATTTGGGCGACCTGCGTTCCATCGGCGAAACCGGATTCATGCACCCATGGCACAGCGAATATTCTGATTGCACCAGCCCATGCCCCACGGCCACCCGTTCATCAAACACAAAGCACGAACCTTCCCACATTGACTTTTCCAGCGGAATTTTCTCGAGATATTTGAGAATGCCACCTTTCAGGTGAAATACATTTTCAAAGCCTTCATGCATCATAAAACTGGAAGCCTTTTCGCAGCGAATGCCACCCGTGCAGAACATCGCAATCTTCGCATCCGGCTTGGCCTTCAACTTTTCGCGCACATAGGCGGGAAATTCACCAAAACTCTCCGTATGCGGATCAATCGCATTCTTAAAAGTTCCAACACCATATTCATATGAATTTCGTGTATCGATCAAAATCACATCAGGATCAGCAATCAGCGCGTTCCAATCTTCGGGCTCAACATATTTGCCAACCTTGGCCAAGGGATCAGCGGGCACATTACCGATCGTCACGATTTCTTTTTTGAGCCGCACCTTCGTGCGGCGAAACGGCATTTCGTTTGCAGCAGAATATTTCGGTTCTAAATCTTTCAGACCAGTAATTGCACTAATTTCTAAAATAACGGCGTCGATATTTTCCCATGTCCCGGCAATTGTCCCGTTGATACCTTCAGCGGCTATCAGCACCGTGCCTTTGATACCATGCGCATGGAACAAATCCAAAAGTGGCATTTGCTTTTCAGCAAAATCTGGAAACGGCGCAAACTGATAAAAGGCGACAATTTTGAAAGGGGCAGGGCTCATGACTGGTTCAATATAACGTTAAATTCGTCGGAACAAGTCGTTTAGCGCTTGCCCCGAATGCCATTTTCGGCTGTAAATTGTATCAATTCATTTCAGGGAGAAACGAATAATGAAGAAAATACTACTTGCTGCTGTGGCCATTCTGGCAATGGCTGGTGCCGCAGGCGCTGCTAACATGATCGATAATTGCGAAGTGACTGGCGAAAAAGGCTCAATGAAAATTGATGCGCCTGCCCAACCTGGCCAACTGACGCTCGAAACCAATTTGCCAGCGCCAATCTGGTATAATGGCGACACGCCTGAATTGATCAAAGACGGCATGGAATATTGCATGGCGGCAGAAATTGCTTGGCGCGCTGGTTTTGACAAAGTGAAGCTGGTTGCGGTTGAATGGGATGCGCTGATCGCAGGTCAAACGCATGATTTCGATATGGCGATGTCGGAAATTTCCATCACTGATGATCGCAAGAAGGTTCACGACTTTTCGACACCTTACTTCAACTCAGATATCGGCGTGTTGACTAAGGCTGATGCACCAGTTGATGCCGCCACAATCAAGAAAGCCCGCATCGGCGTACAACAGGCCACCACTGGCGCTGCTTTCGTAACTGACAAGTTGGGCGTTGCAGCCCCGCAAGTTTATCCAGATTCAGGCAGCATGTTTGCGGCTTTAACCGCTGGCCAAATCGACGTGGCGATGACTGATACGTCCATTGTGCTTGCACAAGAAGTGCAAGGCGGCGGCAAGTTGAAAGTTGTTGGACAATATAAAACCGGCGAAACCTATGGTGCGATTTATCCAAAGGGTAACCCGAACAACGCGACAATTGACAAGATCATCGCGGCGATGATTTCAGATGGCACAATGGCTAAACTCAGCGGCAAATATCTTGCAGCCGCATGGGGCAAAGACCCTGCCACAATCACTTATTTCACTCCATAATAGATTAAGTGACAGACCGATATAAAACTGAAGATGCGCCACAGTCAGGCGCATCTTCTTTACATCAACGCGCTGACCGTTTGGCGTGGGGCGCATTATGCTTTGCAACGCTTTGCGTTTTAGCCGCACTCGGCACATCTTGGATTGTCAATGGTGCGCTGACTTACCTGAACGCCAATGGCCAAGTCTATCCGTTTATTTTCGCAGCTGTGACGTTGGCAGTGGCGACACTTTTCATTCCAGCTTGGCGCGGCCTAAAGCTGGCGCGCAGTGCTACGGCAAATCTCGCGAAGGGCGACATTGTTCAAGCACGCGTTGATACCGCTGCGGCACGTGATCATTCTGCAATCACCTTCGGCTGGGGTTTTTTTGCACTCATATTTCTGGGCTTCATCTGCTTTATTTTGGTGAACAATGTAGCCGTTGGCCAAACATTTTTTCTGCTGCCACTCATTCAAGCCAAATGGTGGTTGGTGACGTTTAAGTTCTTCACCGTTAACTTATTCATCTTCGTCGTGGCCGAAATCCTGGTGTTAGCCTGGGGTTTGATTGTCGCTTTGCTGCGTTTAACGCCCGGCCCCGCCGGCAAACCCATTCGCACACTCGCCATTATGTATTGCGATGTGTTTAGAGGCCTTCCCGGAATCGTAACGCTTTATTTGATCGGTTTCGGCATTCCAACATCTGGCCTATCGGATGTTATGATGACCTACATCATGGGCATGTTCGTTGACCTCTCAACACTTTCTCCTATGCAACGCTCGGCAGCTGTGCGCATTGATGTGGTCTATTGGTGCATATTGGCGCTCACACTCACTTATGGCGCTTATGTTGCCGAAGTATACCGTGCAGGTATCGAAAGCATTCACCAAAGCCAAATGATGGCCGCACGTTCATTGGGCCTCAGCTATCTGCAAACCATGCGCTATGTGGTCGTTCCCCAAGCTGTGCGCCGCATTGTGGCGCCGTTGTTGAATGATTTTATTGGTCTGCAAAAAGATACTGCACTTGTGCAAGTGGTCGGCGTGGTAGACGCATTCAGCCAAGCGAAAATTATCGCCGCCAACGCGTTTAATCTTTCTGCGGTAACTGTCGTGGCAATCCTGTTCGTTTTGATCACGATCCCACAAGCCCGCCTTGTGGACCGAATGCTCGAGCGTGATAATGCGCGCATGCGGGCAGGGGCTTGAACTATGGCATTTCTTGAAATTAAAAATGTCGAAAAACATTTTGGCTCCGTGCCGGTTTTGCGCGGCACCAATTTGAATGTCGATGAACATCAAGTTGTTTGTCTCATCGGCCCGTCAGGCTGTGGCAAGTCCACGCTGCTGCGCTGCATCAACGGACTTGAGCAAATTCAGGCTGGAGAAATCCGGCTCGAAAATGACCGCGTGTCTGGCCCCGGTGTTGATCTCAATCGGCTTCGTCAACAAGTGGGCATTGTATTTCAAAGTTATAATTTATTTCCACACATGTCAGTTCTGGAAAATGTAACTTTGGCTCCAACCAAAGTTTTAAACATGAGCAAAGCTGAGGCGGAAGCCAAAGCCATGGTGTTGTTGAAGCGCATTGGCATGGATGCCAAAGCCAAAGACTATCCAGACCGCCTTTCTGGTGGTCAACAACAACGCGTGGCCATCGTTCGTGCTTTGGCGATGGAACCGAAGTTGATGTTGCTTGATGAAATTACTTCAGCATTAGACCCTGAATTGGTGTCAGAAGTCTTGAACATTGTGCGTGATCTGGCATCGCAAGGGATGACCATGCTGCTGGCAACCCACGAGATGGGCTTTGCCAAGGAAGTGGCTTCAAAAGTTTGCTTCCTCTACGAAGGCGTCGTCCACGAAGAAGGCCCGCCCGAACAAATATTTGGCAATCCCAAACAAGAGCGCACGCGCGGTTTTTTGAAACGGATCATCGAAGCTGGGCGACTTTAATCTTTGCGGCGTGGAACAAATGCGTTCATCTGGCGTTCAGACTTGTGAGCAATTGCGGCAGAATTGTACACAGTTCTGCCGCAGTCATTTTGCATTAACGCAATCGCCCTAGCAAAACGCGGCACTGAATCGGAGGATTTTATGAAGTTATTATTGAATGCGGCTAGTCTTTTTGGCTTGGCGCTTTTTATGTTGCCATTGGCAGCGCAGGAAAATCCACCAGCAGAACAGCCTGCTGTTGAGCAACCAGCTGCACCTGCCGTTGACGTAGCTGCACCTGCAGTTCCAGAAGATGTTTTGAAGCTGATTGCAGACACACGCAGCCCAGCTGAGCTGAATGAACAAGAGCTTGCCAAGCGGGTTAAAAGAGCCAGCGCATTGGCTAAAGATGAAGCGTTGCCGCAAGATATTCGCGATCAACTGACTGCCATTGCTGAAGCCGCGAAAGGTGAGTTGCAAACCCGCAAACAGGCTGCAGAACAGCAAAAAGCGACTGAAGATCAGGCTGCTCAGGAGCAGGCGAATGCTGAGAAATTAGCAGCTGAAAAAGCAGCAAAAGAACAAGCTGCTGCAGAAAAGGCTGCTGCAGCACAAGCGGCTCAAGAACAAGCAGCTGCTGAAAAAGCCGCCGCCGACCAAGCTGCAAAAGAACAAGCCGCCGCTGAAAAAGCCGCAGCTGCAAATGCTGCACAAGAACAAGCGGCTGCTGATAAGGCTGCAAAAGAGCAGGCCGCAGCCGAAAAAGCCGCAGCTGCGAATGCTGCACAAGAACAAGCGGCTGCTGATAAGGCTGCAAAAGAGCAGGCCGCAGCCGAAAAAGCCGCTGCAGGTAAAGCAGCAAAAGAACAAGCTGCTGCTGAAAAAGCCGCCGCCGCCAAAGCTGCCCAAGATCAGGCTGCCGCAGATAAAGCCGCCCAAGATCAGGCTGCTGCAGATAAAGCCGCCACCGATAAAGCAACGGCAGACCAAGCCGCAAAAGCCCAAGCTACTGCCGATCAAGCTGCTGCCGATCAAGCTGCTGCCGACAACGCAGCAAAAGACCAAGCTGCTAACAACAAGGCTGCCGCCGACCAAGCAGCAAAAGACCAAGCAGCAAAAGACCAAGCAGCAAAAGACCAAGCAGCAAAAGACCAAGCAGCAAAAGACCAGGCAGCAAAAGACCAAGCTGCAGCAGATCAGGCAGCCAAGGACAAAGCTGCCAAGGACAAAGCTGCCAAGGATAAGGCTGCCAACGATCAAGCTGCCGCACAACCAGCTCAACCAGCGGTTCAACCACCTGTGGCCGAGGTAGCACCAGTGGCTCCGGCACCAGCCGCACCACCACCACCACCACCACCAGCACCAGTGGCAGAGGCAGCACCGCCTAAAATAGTTCTGGCACCAACCCCGCCACCAAAGGAAATTCCTCCACCACCGCCGCCTCCACCTGAATCAAAGGCATTGGCCCCAGCGGCTGCTGTTGCACCGCCACCACCGCCCGCTCCTGCAGCGGCTGCAAGCACTGCTGATGCACAAGCATTGGATAACAACACCGGAAATCCTGCCGCTGAAAAGCAGGCAAAGGATTATCTGGCTGATCAGACTGACTTGAATACGTTGACTGATGAGCAACTGCGCGCTCGCTTGGATGCTACGCGCGAATTGATGGCGGCGAACGAACTATCTCGCAATACGGAACGTGCGCTGCGGGCAAAATTACAGGTTGAAAAGGATATCCTACGTCAGCGCATTGTAAAAGTTGAAGCGGCCAATCAAGCCAAAGCGGCCCAAGCCAATGCAGCTAACCCGCCACCACTTGTAGCTGCTGCTCCTGCAGCCCCAGGTGCGCCCGCCAAGGCTGTACCAGCAGCACCAGCAGCACCAGCACCTGCACCAACGACCACAACCAACAACACAACCAATAACACAACCAATAACACTACGAACAATACAACCAACATCATCACCGTTCTAACGCCGCCCCAACAAGTATTGCGTGATAGACGCCCGGCAGAACGGCTTGATGTTTCTGAATTGCAAATTCGTATTCAGATTTTTGGCGATGCTCAAAGCAATAATAGCTATGATCCATCCTACCGTGATTATTGGCGCGCCTCAGTTGAACGCGACCGTGCCATTCTGCGTCGGCGTCTGATTGAAGAACGGCACCGCAGAGAAGCAGAATTAGCATTACAAGAGGCGGATGATTCATTCGAAATTTCAGCTGATTATCAACCGTCGCGTAGGCCACGCCGCGATGTGTTCGCCGCTGAAATTGATG
>JAYTSN010000158.1:0-4976 GCA_043745625.1 Aestuariivirga sp.
AAAATCACGCAAGCTATATTTGTGGAGCGCGATAGCCAGAAGGCGATTGTGCTTGGCAAAGGTGGTGCCCAAATCAAGGTGCTTGGGCAATTGGCACGCAAGGAAATGGAAGAATCATTTGAGCGGCGTGTACATTTGTTTTTATTCGTGAAAGTGCGTGAGAATTGGGCTGTTGACCCAGAGCGTTTGAGGATGATGGGATTACGCTGAAATGGAATGGCGCGATGAAGGCGTTATTATTGGGGTTCGCGGACATGGCGAAACATCATCCATTGTCGAAATTCTGACGGCTGAACATGGCCGCTGCATGGGCATGGTGCGTGGCGGGCGCGGGCGACAAATGCGGCCGATTTTACAACCCGGCAATTTGGTGATGGCCACATGGCGGGCGCGGCTTGAAGATCATCTCGGTACTTATCAAGTTGAACCTTTGAGTTTGAAAGCCGGATTTATCTTGGCGCATCCGTTGCGGTTGGCGGGCTTATCAACTTTAATGGCGCTTGCGCAATTGTTGCCAGAGCGCGAGCCGCACCCCAAACTCTATCATGCTGCACACATCGTGATGGCTTCTTTTGATGACGACGCGGTGTGGCCCGCATTGTTAGTGCGTTGGGAGATGGGGTTGCTTGATGAATTGGGCTTTGGCATGGATTTATCGAAATGCGCGTCAACTGGTTCAGTTGAAGAATTACATTATGTTTCGCCACGCACCGGTCGCGCCGTGAGCCGCGAGGCTGGGCTTCCTTACAAAGATAAACTATTTTCATTGCCAGCTTTTCTGCGTGGCGATGGTGAAGTTTTCGACGGGGATGTTTTGGCCGGATTAAAACTCACGGGCTATTTTTTAGAGCGCCATGTGTTGGGCCCGCGTGCGATTGCGATGCCTGCGGCACGGGCATGGTTGGCCGAAGGATTGGCAATGAGAGTTGCAGCGTGATTGGGCGTTTGAATCATGTGGCCATTGCTGTGCCAGATTTAGCTGCTGCTTCTGCATTGTACGCGCAAGCATTGGGCGCTGAAGTTTCCGCGCCGCAAGCGTTGCTTGAACATGGTGTGACGGTGGTGTTTGTTGATCTGCCAAATACCAAGATTGAGTTGTTGGAACCGCTGGGCGAGAATTCACCCATTTGTGCATTTTTGGCGAAGAATCCATCGGGTGGCATGCATCACATTTGTTATGAGGTGGATGATATTATTGCCTCGCGTGATCATCTGCTGACTTCGGGAGCGCGTATATTGGGTGATGGTGCACCAAAGATTGGTGCACACGGAAAGCCCGTATTGTTTTTGCACCCGAAAGATTTCAGCGGTGTGTTGGTGGAGTTAGAACAGAAATGAAAATCGGCAGCATGATTGCGATTTATTTTGTGATCTGGTGGACAGTGCTGTTTGCTGTTTTGCCTTTTGGCGTTCGCAATTCGCATGAGGCGGGCGAGCAGGTGAGGCCCGGCAATGACGCTGGTGCACCTATGGCGCTGCATTGGGGCAAGAAGATTTTGGCAACCAGTGTGATTGCTTTAATTTTATTTGGTGCGGTCTATGCTCAGGTGGTTCACCATGTGTTTGGCGGTTAGCGCTTCTTACTTTCAATATCTGGCGCTTGCGGAAAACGTGATTTAAGATCGCGTTCTGTGACACTCATATGATTGCGGGTATATTGTTCAGATGCATCACGCAGCGGCTGAAAATCCCACGGGAAGTGGTGGCCTTGTTTCATGGCTTGGAACATCATCAAACGTGATTGTTGGCTTTCCAAAACAGTTTCGTGGATTTTTGGGATGTCGAATTTGGCTTCGACTTCGCTGCGGAATTTTTTAGCGAGTGGATGTGTTGAAGCAAGATTGTTCAACTCATTTGGATCATCAACCAAGTTGAATAATTGATCAGGATCAACCGGTGAATGGATGAATTTCCACGGGCCACGGCGCAGCATGTAAAGCGGGGCAATTGCACCTTCGGCAAGATATTCGCCCCATGCGGTTGCATCAGGGTTTTCTGTGGCACCTTTCAACAAGGCAAGCAATGAACGGCCGTCAACTTTGCGCGAGAGGTCGGTGGCTCCGCCGATTGCTGAAATTGTTGGCATGATATCAGCTAGCGAAACAGGTTCCTTCACGCGGCGTGGCTTGATCGATTTTGGATTCCAGATGATGAGCGGAATATGGGCGGCGGGTTCGAGGTATGACATTTTATACCACAGCCCACGCTCGCCCAAAAAGTCACCGTGATCAGAAGTGAAAATGATCGTGGTGTTTTCAAGCTGGCCTGTGACTTCGAGTGTGTTGATCAATTGGCCGAGCAGATCGTCAACATAAGATATATTCGCGAAATAGCCATGCCGTGCCGCACGAATGTCGGTTTCGGTCACGGTGTAATCGCTCATCGCTGAAACATCGTAAAGCCTTTGGCTATGGGCATCGAGTTTTTCACGCGGCATGTGCTGCACGGCGGGCAGGGGGATTTCTTCATCTTTATACAAGTCCCAAAACTTTTTGCGTGCTGCATAGGGATCATGCGGATGGGTGAAGCTGACCATTAAAGCGAAAGGTTTTTCAGGTGAGAAGCGCGCGTAGTCATAAAGCTTGCGCGTGGCCTGAAACGCCACATCATCATCAAACTCAAGCTGGTTTGAAATTTCAGCGATGCCGGGTTGCAGCACGGATGTCATGTTGTGATACCACCAATCAATGCGCTCTTGTTTCAAACGCCAATCCGGTGTCCAGCCAAAATCGGCGGGGTAGATATCGGTGGTCAGGCGCTCTTCCAAGCCATGAAGTTGGTCGGGGCCCACAAAATGCATTTTGCCGGAGAGGCAAGTTTGATAGCCATTCAAGCGCAAATAATGCGCCCAAGTTGGAATAGCTGATGGGAATTCGGCGGCATTGTCATAGACCCCAGTGCGCGAGGGTAGCAGGCCGTTCATCACCGTGGCGCGGGCGGGCGCGCAGAGCGGGCTGGTGGAATAGCAGTTTTCAAACACAACGCCTTCACGGGCAAGGCGGCTGAGATTAGGCGTTTGTACCAGTTTGTGGCCATAAGGTTCCAAGAACTGTGCCGCCAGCTGGTCAGCCATCACAAACAGGATGTTGGGTTTTTTCGCTGTCGCCACTATATTCGTTCCCATGAAAGCATTGCTGCTGGTTTTGATCCGCATTTATCAGCTTACACTATCATCCTTCATGGGGCGAGGATGCCGCTTTTTGCCGACATGTTCAGACTATGCGCGACAAGCCATTGAACAACATGGGGCAGTTTGTGGATCGGCGTTGGCTGCTAAACGCATTGCGCGGTGCAATCCATGGGGTGGGGAGGGGTTTGATCCTGTTCCTGCCATATGTGAATGCGGCTGGCCCAAACAAAAAGAGCCGAAGTAAACTCCGGCCCCTTGGTCTTGTGATTTCGATTTAAATTAGAAAGCCCAGATCAAAGCGGCCTTGGTTTCCCATTCATCGCCCCAATGGTTGGTAATGTTACAGCAGCCTGATGAGTAAGTAGCGTCACCCAGCTTGGTGTAAACGCTTTCCAGACGAAAGCGGATGCTGTCGGTAAATGCGTGTTCCATGCCGAGGCCTGCAACCCAACCAAATTGATCTTGCTTCAGACCGTTTGGAATGCCCGCAACGATCCCGTTATATTCGCCGCGCGCATAAGCGCCGCCGGCAGTGAGATAGAACAATGTGTCGTCAAATGCATAACCAGCACGAGCGCGGATCGTTGCAATACTATCGAGCTTGAAACGGAAATCTGCCGTCGGATCGATGTTGTGAACGATGTCGTTGCTCATGCCCCAATCGCCTTCAACGCCGAATACGAAATCGTCGATCTGATGGTTGTAACCAGCGAGCACGCCGCCTTTGTATCCGCAACCAGCATTGAGGTAATTCGTGCCGCCGCCCGTATTGTCTGTGATTGTGCCGTTGATGCATGCTGTGCCAACCCAACCGCCGGCATAAAAGCCAGTCCAATCATATGTGGCTGGGCGCAGTTGCTCAACAGGCGGTGGAGGTGGTGGCAAATCCATATCGGCGGCAAGAGCGGCTGCACCGGGGATGATCGCCGAAAGGGCGAGGGAGGCGAGGCGAAGATACTTTTTCATGTGTTTACCCACTAACTGTTGACCTGCAATGGCTCAGAACATGAACTGTTAAGGTTAATGCCAGGTTATTAAAAAGTTACGCAAATCATAACGATTTTTGAGAGGTCTTGACCGCCGCGACATGACGCGGCATTTGTGGATTTCAATCAATGATTTGGCTTACCCGCGAATGGTTTGTGGGAGTGAGCAACAGGAGCAAAAAATGATTACACTGACATTCCCTGATGGTGCAAAGCGCGAAGTTGAGCAGGGTTCCACAGCAGGCCAAGTGGCCGCTTCCATTTCAAAGTCGCTCGAGAAAAAAGCCGTGGCGGCTATTGTGAACGGCCAGCTTGTTGATTTGGCTGATCCTATTTCCGCTGATGTCACTTTGCAAATTGTGACGCGTGAAGATGACCGCGCTTTGGAATTGATCCGCCACGATGCAGCGCATGTTTTGGCCGAAGCAGTTCAAGAACTTTTCCCTGGCACACAGGTGACGATTGGACCGGTGATTGAGAACGGTTTCTATTATGACTTTTTCCGTAATGAGCCGTTTAGCCAGGCTGACTTTGCGCCCATCGAAAAAAAGATGCGTGAGATTATTCAACGCGACAAACCTTTCACAAAATCCGTGAAAAGCCGCGAAGAAGCCAAGGCATTTTTTGAGACGAGGGGCGAGGCCTTTAAGGTGGAGCTCGTTGATTCAATTCCCGGCAATGAAGACATAAAATTCTACGACCAGGGTGGCTGGGTCGATATGTGCCGTGGTCCGCATATGACGAGCACGGGCAAAATTGGCACGGCATTTAAGTTGATGAAAGTTGCTGGCGCTTATTGGCGCGGCGATTCCAAGAAGCCGATGTTGACGCGCATTTATGGAACGGCTTGGGCCTCTGAC
>JAYTSN010000159.1:0-4972 GCA_043745625.1 Aestuariivirga sp.
GATCGGAATAACAATGCTGCACACACTCTCTATATCTACACTGCCGATTTTGTTGATCATTGCCGCTGCAGGTGATGTTGTTTCGCTCCGCATTCCGAACTGGTTGACCATTGCTACCGCATTGTTGTTTTTTCCAATGGCGTTCCTGACCGGCATGCCATTGATGGAATTTGGAACACATATCCTTGCCGGCGTTATTTTATTTGGTGTTGGGTTTATATTTTTCCAATTTGGACTGTTCGGCGGCGGCGATGCCAAGCTGATGGCTGCTGCAGGCTTGTGGTTTGGAACCAGTCAAACGCTTCCGTTTCTGCTTGCAACCGCGTTGGCAGGCGGCGCCTTGGCATTTGTCGTCGGCCTATGGTCGATGTTGCTTTTAAGCTGGGAAATTCAAGGTAGCGGGCAAGGTCTTGGCGACTTTGGCAAGAAAATCCGCGAGATGAAACCGAATGTTCCTTACGGTCTCGCGTTTGCCATTGGAGGCATTTTGGCCTTTCGCGAAACATGGTGGGTCACTGGAATAGCCTGAATATCAAAGGATAGTTTGGTCATTAACCTAAATTTGACCATTCCATCACAAAGTTAATTTTCGTTGTGCCGAAAGCACAAGGGTTGGGGATCAAGACGATGAGTAAAATGCGTGTAGTAATGTTTGTCTTGGCAATTGGCTCGGCTATTGTCGCAGCACTTTTGGCAAAAGGTGTTATAGGCAGAAAGCCTGACATTCAGGTCACCGAAGTTGTCGCCGTCAAGACATCAGATGTTTTGGTCGTCGCCAAAGATGTGCTGATGGGTGAAAAGTTCGCAAACGGAACTCTCGCTTGGAAAAGCTGGCCCACTGATAATGTGGTGCCCACAATGATCACCAAAGATACAAAGCCCGAAGCGATTAAAGAATATACCGATGCCCGCGCCCGCATTGCAATTTACCAAGGTGAAACGGTCATGGACCGGAAAGTTCTGCTGCCTGGTAAAGGCGGATTTATGAGCTCGATTATACCAAAAGGTATGCGCGCAATTTCAGTTTCTATTTCGGCAAGGTCGTCTGCCGGGGGCTTTATTTTGCCAGACGACAGAGTAGATGTCATCTTGACACGTAAAGCAGGCCAAGGCGGCAATGCGAACTCTAAAGCGGTCAGCAGTGAAACTGTAATCAGCAATGTGCGCGTGCTCGCCGTAAACCAGGTCTATCAACCCAAAGGTGAAGCCGATACCGTAACGGTAGACAAAGGTGAAAACGCCACAATCGAAGTAACGCTGCACCAAGCTGAGGTGATCGAGATGGTAGAATCATCAGGCGAGCTTTCACTAGCGCTGCGTTCCATTGCCGAAAACGACGGCAAGAAATTAGAAGAAATTATGCCCAAACTGGCCGAAAAATTTGAACTCGGTGGCAGCGGCAAGCAAATCAGCACCGACACATTGTATTTGCGTTATGGCGCTGAAACCTATTCGTCGACTGCGAAGTGAGAGAAATCTGATGAAAAACAAAATTCAAAAATCGCGCAACACAGGTGAACTGATGAAATTTTCAGCGTGCGCATCGGCCCTTTTTGCATCGTTCTTGGTGTTTTCACCACTGCTGGCCAATTCTGCCAAGGCAACAGATGTGGGTGTTGCAACAAATGCAAGCGCGCAAGATGGAGGCCGCTTTCTGCGCTTAGGCTTAGGCAAATCAATGGTTGTGCATTTGCCTGCTGAAGCCAAAGAGGTGGTCATCGGCAATACCGATGTTGTCGATGCTATCGTGCGCACTAAAAACGCAGCTTATATTTTTGCAAAAAGCACGGGTCAAACCAACGTATTTTTCTTCGATGTCAATGGTCAGCAGATCATGAACTTGGATATCGAGGTCGCCCTTGATCCAAGTGCCTTGCAAAGGCTTCTTCAAAGAACACTGCCTGGCACACACATCAAAGTGGATGTTGAAGACAGGAATTTCATTTTGACCGGCATGGCAATGAACCCGTTGGAAGCAAAAACCGCGGTTGATCTTGCAACAAACATGACATCACAAGGTGGCGGCGCAAAAATTGTAAACGCCATGCAAATTGCGGGCGAAGACCAAGTGATGCTGCAAGTTAAAGTCGTCGAAATTCAGCGCGATGTGCTGAAGCAATTCGGCATCAACTTCAAGGCGCTTCTCGATATAGGTGGTTTTGCCTTCAACTTGTCGACAGTCAACCCATTCAGCAGCGCAACAATCAGCGACGCCAATGCAATCGGCCTATCTGGCGTATCTGGATCGAGCAATTTCTCTGGAATTGTACGCGCAATGGAAAGCGATGGACTTCTCAGAACCCTGGCTGAACCAAACCTCACAGCAGTATCAGGGCAGGCAGCAACATTCTTGGCCGGCGGCGAGTTTCCCTACCAAGTATGCGATAACGCAGGTGGTGTTAGAACCTGTACAATTTCTTTTAAAGATTATGGTGTGGGCTTGAACTTCACCCCAACTGTTCTGTCTCAAGGCCGCATCAATCTTAAAATCCATACCGAGGTGAGCGAGCTTTCCACTGTAGTAACAGGAACGCAAAGCATTCCCTCTATCAACACCCGTAAAGCTGATACAACACTTGAAATGCCTGACGGCGGCTCAATGATGTTGGCTGGGCTTATTCGCGAAACAACCCGTCAAACAGTTAACGGCACACCAGGCCTGAAAAAACTTCCAATTCTTGGTGCTTTGTTCCGCAGCCGTGACTTCATCAACAACCAAACCGAACTGGTAGTTATTGTATCGCCGCATATCGTGCGCAGCGTAGCCCAGAAGCAACTTGAAACACCAGATAAGAACTACAACCCCGCTACAGATCGTCAAACCATTCTGCTTGGCCGGTTGAACAAAGTTTACGGCAGTGCCGGTAAAGCCCCGAAAGGCGCTTACCAAGGCAATGTTGGTTATATTGTTGAGTAGAATGGAGCGTAACGCATCATGGTAAAATTAAAAATGTTAAATGCTCATTCTCTGAAATTGGTTGTAGCCATTATTGCAGCCTCAGCGCTCAGCGGTTGTGCCATGTCAGACATGGCCCTTGATGATGGCTACCAACCATATGGTGGGTCTGACATGCATCCTCTGCGTGTTTCCAAAGGCCCGGTCACAATGGAAGTGTCGACTGTCCAGGGCACACTTCAACCTCAACAGGTTGGCGCAGTCAGTGCTTTTGTCCGTCAAGCAACGCAAGCCGGTGTAACTCCAATCACTGTGGCTCAGCCCAGTGGCGGCGGTCGAGCGGCCCGCGTTGCCAGCGAAATTGCGAACCTCATGGTTCAACAAGGCGTTCCGCGGGGTTCAATTCGTTTTGCAACATACCGCGCTGGCGCAACCGCTCCAGTTCGTCTGACTTATGTTTCGAGCTACGGCACATCGCTGAAATGCGGTCAGTGGACTGAAGACGCAACTGAGACAGAAAACAATATGCTGGCCCCTAATCATGGATGCGCGGTGCAGGCAAATATTGCAGCCATGATTGCAAATCCAGAAACGTTAACTGTGCCCGCAGCCACCGATCCAATCGTTGCTGAACCGGCTGTTGCCGCAGTGCAAGCAGCATCCAAACCATCAGCAGGCGGTTCAAGTCCAGCCCCTGCAGCTGGCGGTAAGCCATAATACGATAACCTAACCACTAACCCGTCGATCAAGACAGGATAAAACAAATGAATAGCGCGATAATTGCCCCAGAAATGCAAATGGAGATGGATCACAACGTTGTGATCCACGTACCCAGAATCAACATCGGGGTTTTTTGTGACAATCAAAAAACCGGCGAAGCTATCCAAGCTGCCAGCATTGATCGACGCATGTCCAAAGCCCACACCACCATCCAGTTGGGCGGAATTACATCAGCAGTTCAAGCCTACACCGGCGAGGCAACACCCAATGTTGTTGTTGTTGAGTCACATGGTGATCGCAACCAAATCATGGCTGAGCTGGCAAGCTTTGCTGAAGTGTGTCAACCGACAACAAAGGTGATTGTTATTGGTCACGTCAACGACGTGATCTTGTACCGCGAATTGATCAAGAATGGCGTGAGTGAGTATTTGGTATCTCCGATCAACGCCATGCAATTTATTGAAACCATCGCTCATCTCTATAGCGATCCAAAAGCGGCACCACTTGGTCGTATTGTGGCTTTCGTTGGCTCCAAGGGCGGCGTTGGCTCTTCAACGATTGCGCACAATGTCGCCTGGGCCATTTCCCAGCGCCTCAATATGGAAACTGTGATCACTGATCTCGATTTGCCGTTCGGCACATCGGCTTTAAATTTCAACCAAGATGGTGGTGGCGGCATATTCGAGGCTTTGGGCCAGCCTGACCGCGTCGATGGAACATTGATGGATCGTCTCATGACAAAGCTGGGCAATAAATTAAGTTTGCTCAATGGGCCAAGCGGCATTGATCGCGAAATGGCTATGGACGCTCATGCCGTTGAAACTGTGCTCAATATTGTGCGTCATTCAGCGCCAATGATTGCCGTCGATGTTCCAAATATTTGGGCACCGTGGGTAAAGCAAACACTGCTCAATGCAGATGAAGTTATCATTACGGCAACACCAGAGTTGCCCTCCCTGCGCAATGCGAAAAACCTGGTTGACCTCTTAAAAGCGGGTCGCCCGCATGATCGCCACCCACGTCTTATTCTAAATCAAGTCGGTGTACCAAAGCGCCCTGAAATTCCGCCTGCCGATTTTGGCAAAGCCATCGGCATCGAGCCTTGTGCAATTATTCCGCACGATCCACAAAGCTTTGGGTTGGCGCAAGGCAATGGTCAAATGGTGTTCGAAGTTGCACCAAAATCGAAATCCGCCGAAGTGATGATGGATCTCGCGTCCTTGGTTGCAGGGGCTCGCCCAAAAGCACCCAAGGCCGCGAAGTTTGATTTTTCAGGCATGATGAAAAAACTTCCAATGATGAAAAAGAAATAAGGAATATCAGGAATGTTTGGTAAAAAAAGCGAAACAGCTGGTC
>JAYTSN010000160.1:0-4968 GCA_043745625.1 Aestuariivirga sp.
GAGGGTTTCCAGCGCCTATTGAACAGTTAAACTAAGCGTGCAATGTTCTAAGCGCGAAATCATTCGCGGGAGGATAAAATGCGCAAATATTCAAGAAGATTTGTCATTGCCAGCGCACTTGCACTGTCTTTGGCCGCTACACCTGCTTTGGCCGCCGATAAAATTCTATCTTCAGTTCCAGGTCTCAGCTTTCCATTTTTCGTTCACATGATGAAGGCGTTCAAGGCAGAGATCGTCAAGCAGGGCTATGAACCAATCGAAAGCGATGGCCAGGTATCTTCACCCAAACAAACAGCCGATATCGAGGCTGCCATCACGCAAGGCGTGAAGGGCATCGTCATCAGCCCGAACGAAGTGGACGCCATGGCGCCCGCCCTGAAGCAGGCCATTGATGCGGGTATTCCGGTCGTCACTGTGGATCGCCGCGTGCCCTCCGTGGACGGCATCCTCGCGCATATCGGCGCTGACAACGTGAAAGGCGGCGAAGCTCAAGGCAATTTGATAGTCTCTATGTTCCCAGATGGCGCCACCATCATCAACCTTCAAGGACAGTCGGGTGCGTCACCCGCCATTGATCGCAACAAGGGCTTGCACAATGTTCTTGATGGCAAAAACAAGTACAAGATTGTCTTTGAACAAACAGCTGGCTTTGCTCGCGACAAAGGCCTCTCGGTGACCGAAGCTGCGCTTGCTGGCATGCCGCAACCGCCGAAAGTGATTGTTGCCGCCAATGATGATATGGCCTTGGGTGCCATGGAAGCGGTGAAAGCCCGCAATCTCTCTGGAATTGCGATCATCGGTTTTGACGCATTGCCTGAAGCTTTGGCCCAGGTGCGCGATGGTGGTATGACTGCCACGATTGAGCAGTTTCCTGGCAAGCAGAGTGCGCTGGGTGTGCAGACACTGGTTGCCTTCCTGAAAAACGGCACAAAGCCTGCTGAAAAAGTGTTGTTGCTGACACCAGTAGCTGTCACAAAGGATAATCTAAACATCGCCGAACGTCTTGGCGAAGTGAAGTAAACGAGCAGTGATCGTGTCTGGTCGCGCCAACAACGCGGCCGGACACTTGTTTTCATGACCACAACCAATCAAGCTGTTTTACTCTTGCGGATGTCGGGGATTTCGAAGTCCTTCCCCGGCGTGCGAGCACTTGAGTCTGTCAATTTTGAAGTCGGCGTGGCGGAAATTCACGCTTTTCTTGGTGAGAACGGCGCAGGCAAGTCAACTCTGCTGAAAATCCTTTCCGGTGCACAGGCCCAGGATGCGGGAATCATTTTCTTCAATGGAAACCCCGCCAGTTTTGCCAGCCCGCAGGCGGCACAGATTGCTGGGATTGTCACCATCTACCAGGAATTCACACTCGCTCCTGATATGACAATCGCCGAGAATGTGTTCATTGGTCGTGAACCTGGATCACGACTATTTGTCAGTCGTCGCTCGCTGGAAAAGCAAACCCAAGCTCTTATGGAAAGAATTGGTCTGGAGCGGAGTCCGAATGCGTTGGTTCGTGATCTGTCAGTTGCTGAACAGCAAATGGTAGAGATTGCCCGCGCGATTTCGATGAAATCGCGCCTGATTGTCATGGACGAACCCACATCCGCGCTCAGCCGAACAGAAGTGCAGAAGCTTTTTGAAATCATTCGGGCGTTGAAGCGTGACGGTATTTCCACCATCTTTGTTACTCATAGACTCGAAGAGGTGTTCGAGATTTGCGATCGCTATACCGTCTTGCGCGACGGCAGACATGTTGGCGCTGGTGCGGTATCCGAAATTTCACTCGAAGGTATAATTAGAATGATGGTAGGCCGCGAACTAGGCCTGCTGGCAAAGCGCCAATCGACCCACGCAACGAATGACATTGCATTGGCAGTGGAAAGTCTGTCACGCCGCCGCAAGAATACAGACGCAAGCGCCATCGAATTACGTGACATTACCTTCAGTGTAAAAAAAGGCGAAATTTTGGGCATTGCCGGTCTCGTCGGCGCGGGTCGAACGGAAACTGCCCGAGCAATCTTTGGAGCTGACAAGATAGATTCGGGCCGTGTCATCGTCGGTGGTTCGCGGGCTAATATTAAGTCTCCGCGTGATGCAATCGAACACGGAATTGGTTTGGTCCCCGAAGACCGCAAGCAACAAGCGCTGTTTCTGGCGCTTGCCATTCGCACCAATCTGACGATTGCGGCCCATGACCAGATATCGTCACTGGGCGTCTTCATCAGCAGAGCCAAGGAAGACAAACTCGTCGAAGATTATAAAAAGTTTCTCAATATACGCATGTCGTCGCCAGACCAGATCGTCGGAAACCTTTCTGGCGGCAATCAGCAGAAGGTTGTGCTTGCACGCTGGTTGGCCTTGCGGCCAAAAGTCCTAATCGTTGATGAGCCAACGCGCGGCATAGATGTTGGTGCCAAAGTCGAAGTCCATAATCTTCTATTTGAAATGGCCGCTTCGGGTATTGCCATTATAGTAATTTCGTCTGAGCTTCCTGAAGTCCTCGCGATTTCAGACCGAATTGTCACAATGCGCGAGGGGCGTATCACTGGCGAGATATCAGGCACTGACGCCGACCAAGAAAAACTTATGACATTGATGACACTTACAACTAATCGCGCGGCATAGGGCGGAGACAGATATGGCAACAATAACTGAAAAGGAAAGAGGTCACGGCTTAGACGTATTTTCGTTCTTGGCCCGGTTTGCACCACTCATCTTCTTGTTGCTGCTTATGGCCGTCTTCGCCATCATGGAACCGCGGTTCCTATCATCAATCAATCTCTTCAACGTCATGCGACAGGTGTCGATCACGGGACTTTTAGCCATTGGCATGACTTTTGTCATTCTCACGGCTGGTATTGATCTCTCTGTTGGTTCGCTTCTTGCGTTTGCGGGTTTGGTCGCCGCTGCTGTAGCTAAGGGTGGTATGCAGGACCGCTTCACAGTCGGTGACGGAGCCATTGGTTATGGCTGGCCGCTTGCGGCACTCGCTGCCATCGCTGTCGGCCTAATTGGCGGTGCACTGCAAGGCATTGCTATCACCAAGCTCAAGGTTCCAGCGTTCGTTGTTACGCTCGGTGGCATGTCAGTCTTCCGGGGTGCCGCTTTGCTGTTTGCTGCTGGTGGTCCAATTTCAGGATTTCAGCCAGACTTCGCCTGGTGGGGCCAAGGCCGCATCGGGCCCGTGCCAGTACCTGTTATCATCTTTCTCGTGGCCGCCTTCATTGCCCATATTGTTCTGCGCTATACACGTTATGGCCGCCGGGTCTACGCGGTTGGTGGAAATCCTGAAGCTGCACGTCTGGCAGGTCTCAATGTAACAGCCGTCATTTGGAGTGTTTACATTATCATGGGGTTTTTCGCAGGCCTTGGCGCATTCGTGCTGGCTGCGCGCCTGAATTCGGCCGAAGCCGTCGCCGGTACGGGCTATGAGCTCACCGTCATAGCCTCGGTCGTCATAGGCGGTACCAGTTTATTCGGCGGCTCGGGCTCAATCTTTGGAACAGTGATTGGTGCCTTGCTCATCGGCGTCCTGCTCAACGGACTTGTGTTGATGAATGTATCGTCCTACGTGCAGCAGATTATAATTGGCGTGATCATCGTGCTTGCGGTGGCCTTTGATACATTTGCGAAGTCACGTCGGCGCAAGGCGTAGCAAAACTCAGTCAACCAAGACCCAAAAAAGTGCCTTTTTGAGTTACACCAGGTTGGGCCTGGTCAGAGGGACGAGCACCCTCCCAACGGATTTTGAATTAGTTTTGGATGTGGAAACTTTTGTATTCACATTTCTGCTTCTGGCCCTTCTCGACATCGCATATTCACAAGATTGCCGCTCAACCCGAAGAGCGGACGTCCGGTCAGAGACGTCATCGGCCCCGTATGATGGTAAGCGTCCGGCCTGACGCGCCTTGTTTGTTTTTGGCAAATGGGATTGAAGGAACGTGATTGAGACGGTGATTGTGTCGTCTCTTAAATGGTTCTGTGCCTATGTCTGGACATATCTCTAGAGATAATATCGTTGTTGTTGAGACGCGTCGTCGCTGGACTGATGACGAGCGGCGTCAGGCTGTTGAGGAGACACAACATTTGCCTGTGTCGGCTGTGGCGCGGAAGCGCGGCATGGCCAAGAGTTTGCTGTTCCGCTGGCGCAAGGAGGCTGGTCTGTCCTGCAAACGCCGACAGGTTGAAGGCTTCGTTCCGGTGCGGATCGCGGCAGTGCCTGCGGTCAACTTGCCTGGCTCATCGGCGTCAGCATCGGTGACCCACGAAGTGGGTTCAATCGAGATTGAACTTGTGGGTGGCATCAAACTTCGGGTGAGCGGCACCGTGAGGCCGGAAGCTTTGCGGCAGGTGATTGCAGCACTGAGCTGCGATCCTCTTGGATCGTCGGCCAACTGATGATTCCGGTTCCTGCGGGTGTCAGGGTGTGGCTCGCGGCGGGCCAGACGGATATGAGGAAGGGCTTTGGCGGATTGGCGCTGCTGGTGCAGGACGTGTTGAAGCACGATCCGCATGGCGGGCATTGACTGGCGGGCACCGATCAGAACCCAAAAGACCGGAGTTGGCGGGGTAATTATCCAATGGTTTGCGACGAGTTGACTCGCGGCAGAATGTATTGGTGCGGATCAATCATGCTCGTGGGTATGGTTTTGTCATGGAGATTGACCCAAGCCATCTGCCGACAGATACGAACGCCTTGCAAGCGCTGGTGCGGCAGCTGTTAGGCACAGTCCAAGCGCAAGGCCTGAAGATCGCGGCGCTTGAAGCCCGCATTGCCAAGTTAAAGCGCCTGCAATTTGGGCAGTCGTCTGAGAAGATAGCTCTCGAGATCGAGCAACTGGAGCTGGAGCTTGACGCGCTGCATGAGGAAGAAGCGGTTCAAGCCGCGAGCCGCCCTGCTGCTGTGCAAACGCTGATTGAGAAGCCTTATCGCAAACCCTTGGCCGAGCATCTGCCGCGCCAAATTGAGCTGCA
>JAYTSN010000161.1:0-4956 GCA_043745625.1 Aestuariivirga sp.
GCGCATGGGCATTTTGGTGAATGCTGAGCCTGTGGATGCGCTTGCGATGATTGTGCACAAAGGCCGAGCCGAACAGCGCGGCCGTGTGATGTGTGAAAAGCTGAAAGACTTAATCCCGCGTCACATGTTCCAAATCCCGATCCAGGCCACCATTGGGGGCAAGATCGTGGCGCGTGAAACCCTGTCTGCGATGCGCAAAGACGTAACCGCCAAATGCTACGGCGGCGACATTTCTCGTAAGCGCAAACTTCTGGATAAGCAGAAGGAAGGCAAGAAAAAGATGCGCCAATTCGGCAAAGTGGAAATTCCACAAGAGGCGTTTATTGCGGCGCTGAAGATGGACGAGAATTGATTTTTTAAAATATTTTTTGACTTAGTGTCGAAATCCCCACTTTCCGTTCGTCCTTGGGGCATCGGAACAGAAAAGGAGATGTCCGACATGCCACTTTACATCACGACACTCTACGCTCTGCCGCTGATCTTGATCTGGTTCATCCTCTGGGTTCGGGTGGCCAAATCGCGCGCTACGCATAATGTTTCAATTGGCGATGGTGGTTCGAAGGAACTTCTGTCGTGCATCCGCCATCATGGCAACTTCATTGAATGGGTTCCATTCATGCTCATTTTGATGATGTTGGCCGAATTACAGGGTGCGCCACAGTCTTGGCTTTACGCGGCAGGCGGCCTGCTATTGCTCGGTCGCGTGGTCCACCCATTCGGGCTCAAGGCCGAAAACCCTGGTCATTCCCTGCGTTACGTGGGCAATGGCAGCAACTGGTTGGCGGTTGCCATATTGGGCGCAGCCCTCGTCCGGATTGTTGCTAGTCTTTGATACCCAAAACCGATAATTTCAAATTCAACAAGGATAACTCAAATGAAATATATGCTTTTGATTTACAATGATCCAGCCGTAGAACCAACTCACGGCACACCGGAATTTCAAACCATGATGGGCGGATATTTTGCTCTGAATGAAAAATTGAAAGCTGATGGTGTGATGCGCGGAGGCGAGGGGCTGAAAGGCATCAATACCGCCACGTCGCTCAAAGTTCGCGGTGGCAAGATTGATGTGATGGACGGTCCCTTTGCCGAAACAAAGGAGCATCTTGCTGGCTATTATATGATCGAAGTTGCCGATCTTGATGCCGCTCTCAAATATGCAGCGATGATACCGTCCGCACAACACGGCACAATCGAGATCCGGCCATTAATGGACTACAATCCAGCAGGTTAAAAAATGACGTCCCTGGCCTCGCAATCCCAATCGGCAAGTCTTCTGCTCAGCCGGTTGGCGAGGGAGGATCGGGGACGCATTCTTTCTGGGTTGATTGCCCGTTTGGGCGATTTTCAATTGGCGGAAGATGCACTGCAGGAAGCGATGATTGCAGCCTCCCAGCACTGGCAAGAAGGCCATATGCCAAAATTGCCAATGAACTGGACTATGCAAGTGGCATACCGCAAAGCAATTGACAAGATCAGGCAACGTAAAACCGAGCGGCGGGCAACAAGTGAAATTGCCATTCTTGCAGGCGAAGAAGCGTTTGAAAGCGAAGATGTTGGCGATGAACGTTTAAGTCTGATCTTCACCTGCTGCCACCAGGCACTTGATCAGAAATCCCAAGTGGCGCTGACCTTGCGAACCATCGGCGGACTTTCAACGGCGGAAATTGCGCGCGCATTTCTCGATAATGAGACGACAATGGGGCAAAGGATTTCTCGCGCCAAAGCCAAAATTGCCGCCGCGCGCATTCCCTTTAAAGTGCCGGAGATTGAAGAGTGGCCGCAGCGGTTGCAGGCAGTTTTGGCGGTGATTTATCTGATCTTCAATGCAGGCTATTCGAGCGGACCAGCAGAGGGTGCGGAGCTTGTGAATGAAGCGCTTTATCTAGCCCAAATGCTAGACCGCCTGCGCCCTGACGAGGCCGAAATTGAAGGATGTGTGGCACTGATGTTAATCACCAATGGGCGGCGCGCGGCACGTGTCGACGTCAATGGCGTGACTGTTGCGCTCAGTAAACAAGATAGGAGCCTTTGGAATAAAGTTGAAATCGACCAAGGCATTGCCTTGATCGACAAAGCGATGACCAGACGTAGCCCTGGCCCATATCAGATAAAAGCAGCGATTGCCGCTTGTCATAATATTGATGTGGGTTCTGACTGGAAACAGATCGCAGCACTTTATTCTAGCCTGTTGCACTATGAGCCCAGCTCGGTGGTGCGACTGAACTACGCAGTCGCAATTGCGGAGGCAGGAGAGTTAGATCGAGGCTTGGCATTGCTGCGTGTTTTGCACGACGATTTAGCGCAATACCAACCCTATCATGCCGCCAATGCTGAATTACTGGGGCGCAAGGGTTTTAAAGAAGAAGCAAAAGCTGCATATTTGAAAGCCATTGGTTTAGCGCGATCTAATGCTGATATAAGTTTTCTCAACGACCGCCATGATAAGCTCTAATAATTTGCAAAGAAATTTGAGTTTTCTTTGGCTGGGAAACATTCTAGTTAAGAGCCATGAAAACCTTCTCTGATCTCACCGAACAAGAAATTATCGCACTCGCCATCTCGTCTGAAGATGATGATGCGCGGGCCTATGCTGGTTTTGCTCATGCGCTGATGGCTGATTATCCGGCATCGGCAAAAGTGTTCGTGGAGATGGCAGAAGAGGAACATCAACACCGCCGCTGGCTGACGGACTTATATCAAAAGAAATTTGGCGATTTCATTCCGCTTATTCGTCGCGCGGACGTAAACGGGTTTGTAAAACATGCGCCCGCTTGGACGCTGAACACCCAAGGCATTGACGCCATGCGCAAGCGCGCCGAATTAGTTGAGCTCGAGAACTACCGATTCTATACACAAGCTGCGGCCAGTTCGAACGATGCGCAGGTTAAGAAACTTTTGTCTAATTTGGCGGCTGCCGAAAAGGGCCATGAATCACTGGCATCAAAACTTGGCCTTGAGCATGTGACCGCTGATGCTAAAATCGACGAGGGAGAGACTGAGCGCCGTCTGTTTGTGCTTGAGGTTGTGCAGCCTGGTCTCGTTGGATTGATGGACGGCTCTGTATCGACATTAGCACCAATATTTGCGGCGGCCTTCGCCACGGGCAGCACATGGCAAACATTTCTTGTGGGCGTTGCGGCATCAGTTGGTGCCGGTATTTCGATGGGATTGGCCGAAGGGCTCTCCGATGACGGCAAGCTCTCAGGCCGTGGAAGGCCATTGATCAGGGGCCTTGCTTCGGGGTTGATGACGGCCATTGGCGGCATTGGCCACACTCTGCCATTTCTTATTCCACAATTTCACACGGCACTCGTGTTGGCTGTCATTGTTGTGTTGCTCGAGCTGAGTATCATCACATGGATCCGTAATAAATATATGGATACGCCAATTGTGAAAGCTGCACTTCAAATTGCGGTGGGTGGCTTTTTAGTATTCTTAACGGGCATATTAATCGGCAGCGCGTGAGCCTTTGCGCTCAAGATAAACAATGCCCAAGCCACTGGCCAGAATGAGCAGCATTCCGGCGATGGCATAGGTGTTTGGTATATCGCGGAAGATTGCATAGCCCATGATCACAGCCCAAATCATGAAGGCATAATAAAAAGGTGCCACGGCTTGGGCCGATGCATTGCGGTAAGCCAGAAATGTGAACATGTGGCCGAGCATCATGAACAGGCCTGCTCCGGCCATGAGGATGATGTGATATATGTTCGGCATGATCCATGTTTCAGCGGTGAGGCCGATGATTGCAGCACCGCTCATGACCATGATGATGGTAATTAATGTGGCCACGAGTGCGGGAATATTAGACGAAACGCGCCTGCCCGCCAAATCGCGCAAAGCCGCAAACATGGCAGTCACAAATGCAAACATCAGAAATGGCGAAGCTGTTCCAAATCCAGGTTGTGCCACGAGCAACGCACCCACAAACCCCAGCGCTACCAAAGCGATGCGTGCAGGCAAAGCTGCTTCACGGTGAATAAAAATCATACCCATAATAACCAGCAACGGTGTGATTTGAAAAATTGCAGTCACATCTCCAATCGGCGCATGAGCCAGCGCTAAAATATAGGTGAGAATTGCGCCCACTTCCAATATCCCGCGCAGGAAAACAAAACGGTGAATGCCTTGCACCATTTTTCCAAGATCGCCCATAATGCCAAGCAGCACCAAGGCGCAAATAATCCCTGAGGTGCCGCGCATCACCAGAATTTCATAAGGCGGCAAATCTGCCAGCGCTAATTTCATGAAGCTGTCATTTAAAACAAATGTGCCAGCACCAGCCAACATAAAACCAATGCCGCGAATATTAGAGGATGTGTTCAAAATAAATTCAATTCGCCGCTTTGTGATTTGTGGGGAAGTCACTCAGCATAACAGATCGCCAGAGATAAATCGAATCTTCTGGCGGATAATCTCCAGAATCCCAATCACAGGTTACAGTGATACAATCGATGTCGGCAGAATATTCCCAGTAGCTGTCCCAAGGGTCGCGCACATAGTGGAAATAGTAGGAACCCAATACATGGCGGCCAACGCCCCAACTTTTTTGGAAACCTTTCCCGGCCATCTGCATGGCACTCTTGCCGATCTCGTTGACCGAGCCAACATCCCAACTGTAATGATGAAGGCCAGGCGCGCTTGATTTTGCAAAGGCAATCAGATGATGATCAGAGCCGTGAATGCCGTGCGCAAAACAAATGTCATCACCTGATCTGTCCGAAACCCGCAATTTTATCAATTCCAACACCCATGATCAAAGCCATTGCCGTCGATAAATTCTGGCGTGAGGCTGCAATCTACTGGATCGCACTAGCGCTCGGTACAGGCGCACTTGCATTGGTTTACGTGCTGCTAGTGTCCTGAACCAGAAGTTCGTTCTTGCGTGTTTCTGATGCAGAAAGGTTCGATGGAGGAGAGGATATCGTCGGCTGATTTGGTCCACCGGAAGGG
>JAYTSN010000162.1:0-32411 GCA_043745625.1 Aestuariivirga sp.
CTAAGTCTACCAACTGTACTCTCGATACTGTAAATGGTTCTTTGAGAATTTTTTTCATTTCGTCGATTGCGATTGGGGGGTCAACATGATTGGCAGATATATTCCGTGCATACTCTTATTTACAATCGTGCAGCCCGTTGACGCTAGTTGTTTAGTACGGTGGAACTAGACCAGTCCGTCATGCATGCCATGCATTTTGAGGCACCAGGGAATTCCTCTCTTGCACACCGCAAAGAACTTGCCAGTTCGCTGCTGGCCTATTGGCAAAGTTTTGAAGAGCCCGTCCCGCGTAACTCGCCCGAAACCTCTGCTTGGCTGAAAGCGGAACTATCTTCGAGTGACAACCAGCGTTTAAGTCGTGCAGCATTCTTATGAGCGTTGCTTCCACATCTTTCATGTACTGCTGTTTACACGTTTTGCTGATTCATCCAAGGCGGTGATAACCCGCCAAACGTCTTGGCCTGAAGCTCCCACGCATTGGCCCATTTATTGAAGCTTAGGTTGGTGGTGATAATGATGCGACCTTGTGAACACAGGTCGATCAGTTTTTACTCTCGTGCTATTTTCTCGAGTAGGTTTCTGTTACTGTCGTATACAAGACCAACGAGGAAATACCAAACCATGTGTTCAGCTTGTGGCTATCCTGCTGCTCCCGGCCATTGGACCGAGGCTGGTGCTGCGAATATGAGCGAGCGGCTGCGATCACGTTTTAGACGCTCACTTATTTTGCAGCATGTGCTTAAGTTCTATGGTTTAAATGTGCACGATGGCGGCTTGGTGCCGGGCATTCAAATTTCAAATCAGTTTGGCAGTGAAATCATTGTACGCGATTTGGCCGAAGTCTGGGCCTTGGCTGAGCAGTGGACAGGCAGCGCCATTGATCCGCTCGATCCGAGATTCACAGCACCAACTGAGAAAGCCTTGTAACTTGTCAGAAGGCCGCATGCGCATGACTGTGCTGGGTGGATTTCTGGGTTCCGGAAAAACCACATGGCTGCGTCATCAATTGCATGAAGGTATTTTTAAAGGCGCCTTCGTGATTGTAAATGAAGCAGCTGAAACACCAGTGGATGATGCTTTGCTACAAGGTTCATCAAAGCTTGCCGTTCTGGCAGGTGGCTGCGCATGTTGTGTGGGCAAGGCCGATCTCATCGCGCTATTGCGCAAGATTTGTGATGATAGAAGCAAGCAGACTGAAGATCGCTTGGAACGCATCGTTTTAGAAACCAGTGGCCTTGCCGATCCGGGCCCTATCGTTGAAGCGATCCGCACAGATCCCATCTTGGTGCATCATATCATCGTCAGCGAAACTCTGGTGATGGTCGATGCTTTGCACTCCCTCAGCCAATTGCGCAGTGAACCTTTGGGCCGCAAGCAAATTGAAATTGCCGATTGCATGATGGTGTCTAAAATCGATGAGGCCAATCCAGATGATCTTGCCCGCTTGCTAGCAACGTTACACGTGATCAATCCGGGTGCGCAAATCTTTGGCACCGTGAAAGGCACGGAAGTTCCATTGCCACTCTATGAGGATGTTGAGCCCGAACATCTCGCTGAACTGATGAACGAGGCAGATTTGCCCCCGATATTTCCGTCAAAACTGGCCATTGATGAAACAATCGACTGGACCAGTTTCAGCGTTTGGCTTTCAGCTTTGCTCCACGCCAGAGGCAACGACATCATGCGCGTCAAAGGCGTGGTGCGCACACCCGCTGGGCGATTGTTGGTGCAAACGGTGCGTAAAATTGTGCAGTCACCGGAGATATTGCCTGAGCAAGAAAGCAGGGAGGACAATACCATTGTGGTGATCGGTCGCGGCTACCGCGAAGAAGACTTGGCCCGGTCGCTGCGCTATTTTGCCGGGCTAGCTTAAACCTGTTCGCCACGGCAACGAAGTTTATGCACCCAATGAAAATCCACCCACTTGCCGTTCAACAGATTCTCACCCATAAATATCCGGTGTGGGAAGTTTGAGGTTTTTCCAATGACGATCATCAACTGCGATATGGGCGAAGGTTTCGGTCTTTATAAAATTGGCGATGATGTTGGCATCATGCCGCTTATCGATATCGCCAATGTCGCCTGCGGTTTTCACGCTTCTGATTTCAATCATATGCGGGCCACGGTGAAACTGGCCAAGAAGCATGGTGTGAAAGTTGGCGCACACCCTTCGCTGCCTGATCTACAAGGCTTCGGTCGCCGCGAAATGAAAATCAGCCGCGAGGAATTGGTGAACTGCCTCATCTATCAAATCGGTGCGCTGAAAGGTTTTCTCGATGCCGAGGGCGTGCAGCTCAATCATATTAAGCCGCATGGATCGCTCTATGGCATGGCCGCGCGCATGGACGATATTGCCAATGGTGTGTGCGATGCCGCCGATATTTTCAAAGTGCCACTTTTGGGCATGATCAACACCCTGCATGAAAAAGTTTACGTGGCACGCGGCCATAAATTCATCGCGGAATTTTATACGGATCTTGAATATAATGATGACGGCAGCTTGATCATCACCCGCGAGCATGATGCCAAAGACCCAGCCCGTGCCGCAGCGCGCGCTGTGCGCGCGATTAAAGAAGGCAAAGTGGAAAGTGTTAGCGGCAAAGATGTGGCTGTGCGCGCCGATGCGATTTGCATTCATTCCGACACGCCCAATGCAGTTGCCATTGCGCATGCTGTGCGCCAAGCTGTTAAACCTTATCTCGACGCAGCTTGAAATTCACGAGGACAATCATGGCCAAACATATTCTTTCCCCATTGCCTGGAACATTTTATCGAAAGCCAGCTCCCGACAAACCAAATTTTAAGAGTGAAGGTGACATGATTGTGGTTGGTGATGTGATTGGCCTTATCGAAGTGATGAAGTCTTTCAATGAAGTGAAAGCCGATCAAGCAGGCCAGATTTCAAAATTCCTCGCCGACAATGAAGATCCCGTGATTGCGGGTCAGCCTCTCCTCGAATTTTCGTAAACACATGCCGATCCGCAAACTCCTGATTGCCAATCGTGGCGAAATCGCTGTGCGCATCATCCGTGCCGCAAAGGAGCTTGGGATCAAGACGGTGCAGGTGCACAGCATTGCCGACCAAGAGTCATTGGCTGTGAAGATGGCCGATGAAGCGGTCAGCATTGGCCCGCCACATGCTGCAAAATCCTATTTGAACATTGAAGCAATTTTGAATGCTGCCAAATCTACTGGTGCTGATGCGATCCATCCTGGCTATGGTTTTTTGGCGGAGAATGCGAAGTTTGCTGATGCCGTGGTCGCTGCGGGCCTGATTTTTGTGGGGCCTAATGGCAATTCCATTCGCACCATGGGCGATAAAGTGGCCGCGCGCGTGGCCGCAGAAAAAGCGGGCGTGCCAGTTGTGCCGGGCTCAGGTGGCCGCATTGATGATGAAACTGAAGCGCGCAATATTGCAAAGCGTATTGGCTTTCCGGTGATGATCAAAGCCGCGGCAGGCGGCGGCGGACGCGGCATTCGCATTGCGGCTTCGATGGAAGATTTCGAACGCTTGGTGCCGCAGGCCAGTGCTGAAGCGCAAGCCGCATTCGGCGATGGCGGACTTTACATCGAACGCGTTATCTTCAATGCCCGCCACATTGAAGTACAGGTGTTGGGTGATGGCAAACGGGCCATTCATTGTTTTGAACGCGAATGCTCTCTGCAGCGCCGCCGCCAGAAGGTTTGGGAAGAAGCACCATCGCCAATTTTGCCAGAAGATATCCGCGGCAAACTTTGCGCGTCCGCAGTAGCTCTTACCGAAGCCGTGAATTATTCCGGCGCTGGCACCATCGAATATCTTTATAATGATGCCACTAAGGAATTCTACTTCATCGAAATGAATACGCGCATTCAAGTTGAACATCCGGTCACCGAGATGATCACCGGCATTGATCTGGTGCGCGAGATGATTCGCATTGCGGGTGGCGAGCCACTGCGCTACCAGCAAAGCGATATCAAAAAGACAGGCCACGCCATTGAAGTGCGCATCAATGCGGAAGACCCGGCGAAGGATTTCATGCCGGGTCCCGGCACGATTTCGAACCTGCGCATCCCCGGCGGTGTGGGCACGCGCTTTGATACCATGCTTTATGATGGCTATCAGGTGCCGCCTTTTTATGATTCACTGTTGGGCAAATTGATCGTGTGGGATGAAACGCGCGAACAAGCGATCAACCGTTTGCAACGCGCACTCGGTGAATTGAATGTAGGCGGATTGAAAACCACAAAGACCTTGCACCAGGTGTTGGCGGCGGATCCTGATGTGCGCAATGCAAATTTTCATACACGTTGGCTGGAAGTCTGGCTTGAAACACATGCAATTCGAATGAGGGAGGCGGAGACCATATGAAAACCCGTTATTCTTATGGTGGCGATGAACATATCTTTGTTGAGTGCGATGAAGAGATGTCACTGGATGCTTTTTTCAAAAGTCTGTCCATCACCACAGCGGTGAAGAAAGCCAAGATCAAAGGTGTGACAGAAATCTGCCCGGCCAACGCATCGTTCCAAATCAAATTTGACCCTGATGTGATCAAGCCTAGTGATCTGATGAAGCAATTAAAGGCGATTGAAAATTCGTCAGGCAAGGGGAAGTCACAACTCAAAACCCGCATCATCGAAATTCCAGTTTTGTATAATGATCCCTGGACCAATGAAACGTTGATGAAGTTCCGTGATCGACATCAAGATCCAACGTCAACCGATGTGGAATATACCGCGCGTATCAACAACCTGGATGGCGTTGATGGATTTATCAAAGCCCATTCGGGTGCACCATGGTTTGTGTCGATGGTAGGTTTCGTGGCGGGCCTGCCATTTCTTTATCAGATGGTGGAACGTCAACGGCAAATTCAATCGCCGAAATACTTGCGGCCCAGAACCGATACGCCGAAGCTCACTGTGGGCCATGGCGGTTGCTTTGGTTGTATCTATTCGGTGCGCGGTGCGGGTGGCTATCAAATGTTTGGCATCACACCGATGCCGATTTATGATCCCAACCAGAAAGTAAAATATCTCAAAGATTTCATGTGCCTGTTCAAACCGGGCGACATAGTGAAATGGAAACCGATTGACCGAGTCGAATATGATGCGACGGTGATTGCTGTTGAGAAAGGCAAGTTCATGCCGCGCATGAAGGATGTGACGTTCTATCTTGATGAATTCAAAAAAGATATGGATGGATACAACGCGAAACTGATGGGGGCATTAAATGGCCGTTAAAGTTTTAAAACCTGGGCTTTCAACCACAGTTCAAGATTTGGGTCGCCCCGGATATTACCACATTGGCATTCCAATCTCTGGCGGCATGGACCGCTTTGCCCTGCGTTGCGCCAATATGCTGGTGGGCAATAAGGAGGGCTTGGCAGTACTCGAAGCGGTCTTCATGGGGCCTGAACTTAAATTTAGCGATGATGCTACAGTTGCTGTGACCGGCGCAGAACTGCCGCCCAAGGTGAATGGCGAACCTCGAGCCACTTGGACTTCGTTTAAGGTCAAGAGAGGCGATTTGCTGTCTTTCGATTTTCTTAAAAAAGGTGCCCGTGCTTACATCGCGATCTCTGGCGGAATTGATGTGCCAGTGGTTTTGGGCTCACGCTCGACTTATACGTTGGGCGCACTCGGCGGCCATCAAGGTCGCAAGCTGGCAGAAGGAGATACGCTGAAACTCGGCAAGGGCAGGGGTGGCAAAGAAGGCCGCTCCATTCCTGAAAAATTGCGTCGTGGACCGGGCACACCTGCCGAGCTTCGCATGTTGCCCGGCCTTTATTGGCACCGCATCACGACCGAAGCTGGCAAGCACTTCTTCGAAGACACGTGGAAGGTCGCCCCCGAAGCCGACCGCATTGGCTATCGTTTCAAGGGCGGGCGCAAGATTGAATTTGTGGACCGCGTGCCGCCTTTTGGTGCGGGCTCTGATCCATCAAACATCGTCGACGCGTGCTATCCCTATGGCTCCATCCAAATTCCATCAGGCACCGAACCAATCATTCTGCACCGTGACGCGGTTTCGGGCGGGGGCTATTTCATGGTGGGTGCGGTAATTTCAGCCGATATGGATTTAATCGGCCAATTGCAGCCCCACACGCCAACGCACTTTGTCAAGGTAACCATGGCGCAAGCCCTGAAAGCGCGCAAAGATCGCGCGAAAATATTGGAAAAAATTAGGACTATTACATAAAAATAGGAAATATAACCATAAAATTGACATGATTGGAGGTTATATCCCAATCATGACCTATTGGATTTTACAGTTTTGGTTTGGCTTGATGGCGATATTCTTTTGGCGCAAGGCCGAACTGCGCTTTGAAACTGCGGGAAAATTGCGCTTGGTCGCTAAAGCCATGAGCATAAGCAATTTCGGCCAAGCTTTGTTTATTGGCGCGATCAGTCAGGCTCTCGCGCGCCGCAGCAAGGCGCTGATCACGCATCCAGCTGCCCAGCGTTTGATTGGTGTCGCGAAACAGTTGGTGCAAATAGCGCGTGGAAATTCCGCAGGCGCGCGCAATGGTTTCGGGGTCCAACTCGGCATCAGCCAGATTGCGCCGCACGAAACTTTCAATTCGCGTCAAATGCGCCTCGCGCACGGTGGAACTTCCAGTGGTAAGCGTGCGCTCATCATTTTTAAGTGCCAAAACCAAAAGATCAATGAGCTGCTTTCCAACCGTCTCTCGGCCCTCACCGGACATGCCGTCAAAGCGCGGCGGTATCAGATGCAACACATCGGCAAACAAGCCGCCCGCACCATCAGCGGCGTTAAACTGCATCGAGCAGAAGCGGTCAGGTGCGCGCAGGCGAAGCCCCAAAGCCTTGGCCTCAACTTTCAAAACCCAAAGATCAGCCGGATCAGCATGCGAAAATTCGTAAGGCTCATGGCTGCGCTCCAAAATAAATCCACCGGGATGGCAGCGCACATCTTTGCCGCTTTGCGCAAAATAAATCTCCGAGCGCGCTGGCACCGTCACCAGAAAATGCTCATCACGCTCAGCGCGAAAATGATGCGCCAGCCGCTTATATTGCAGCGCCTCGGATGTGAGACGCGACAGCGAAACCCCGCCCAAATCCCAATTCGAAAGTGCGCCCTGAAAACGCGCCGTATCGCGGAATTGCAGATCGAGCGGGAAGTAGGCAGAAGCAATCGTCTTATGCCAAAAGCCGCTGCGCTGATGTGGCGCCACGTTGACGGTGGAGATCGATTGCGACATGTTTGTCTTAAGCTGTCCTTTTTTTTCGTGAGAGGGAGCCTAGGACAAGAATTTTCATCGCGCAAGCCACCCCAAACTGAAAGCATACCTCATGCGTTCCAAAATCATGCTGCCCCACCAAATCAGAATCGCGATTGCCGAGAACTGGCCGGTTGTGCTGCCGCTGGGTGTTCTCGAATATCACGGCAAACATTAGGGCATGGGTGTGGACCCATTGGCCGTGCTGTAGGGCCTCGAAATTCTCGACGCCAAAGTGAACCTGATCATCCTGCCGCCCTTCTGTTATGGCGCCAGCTCCTATGCCGTGGCCCCGCCCGAAGGCACTGGCTCACAGCAAGTGGGCGCACCTGCACTGCTGCCTTTTGCTCCAGACCTGTTCAAAGGCAGGACGGGTTTGGGTATTGGGGGTATGTCCGTCATTGGGGCTATTCCTTTTTGAATTTTAGGCCTGCATCTAAACCAAGTTTAACAGCTTGTTGCCAAGCGTTCTGCGCCAGCAATAAAGGGCCTGTCGCTTCACCCCCAGACAAATCCGCGTTCACACGCGGCCAAGACGCATCAGCCCTAATCAGCCTAGCCTCGCAAGACAAAGCGAGGACAGAGCATGGTCGCAAAGCGCAAATCCAAAGTTGATCCGATAACTCTTTCAGTGATCCGGGGCATTCTCGAAACCACGCAACGCGAGATGACATTGGCGCTGGAAAAAACCGCGCGTTCATCGGTGTTCAATCTGGCGCATGATTATTCAACCGCTTTATTCAATGCCAAACCTGAAATGATTTTGCAGGGGCAGGATATTCCAATTCATTTAGGATCGCTGATCCCCGCGATGAAATCCGTTGCCAAGTTTTTCAAAGACGACATTCATGATGGCGATTTGATTCTGCACAATGACCCAACCTTTGGCGGCAGTCATGCGATTGACACCTGCATGTATAAGCCCGTGTTTTACAAAGGCGAGCTGGTCTATTGGACCGTGTGTAAAGGCCACCTCACCGATATTGGTGGCCCTGTGCCTGCGGGATACAATCCCGCAGCGAAAGATATTTATGCTGAATGCCTTCGCATTCCGCCTGTAAAAATCTGGGACAAGGGCAAGCCGCGCAACGACGTGCTGAACATGATCTTCACCAACATGCGCGCACGCCGCGATCAGGAAGGCGATTTCAATGCGCTCATCGGTGCATGCCAAGTGGGTGAGCGCAATCTGCTTGCGATGCTCGATAAATATGGCAAAGCAACTGTTGATGCCTGTATTGCTGAACTTTTGGATATGGCAGAGCAGCATATGCGCTCGCTCATTGCTTCTGTGCCAGACGGCACATATTCGGGCACAGCAATTCTGGAAGACGCAGGCCATGGCTTTGGTGATTTTGATATCACAGCCACTGTGACGATCAAAAAAGACACCTGCCACATCGCCATTAAAAGCCCGCCGCAAATTCCTTACTTCATCAACTCTTATGAAGGCAATTCGCACTCTGGCGTTTATCTCGGATTGATGATGTTTGCGGCTTTGCCTCCGCCTTATAATGAGGGGCTTTATCGTTGTGTGTCGCTGGATTTTGGTCCGAAGGGAACGATTTGCAATGCCGCTGAACCTGCACCGCATATGAACTGTACCACAACACCAATGGAAACTTTAACTGATGCCGTGCGCCTCGCATTCGAAAAAGCTATGCCGTCAAAAGTGGCAGCAAGCTGGGGCCATGCCAATGGCTTGAACATTGCTGGCTGGGACACGCGAAGCAATGAAGAATATGTGACCATGGTTTTAGCCACCATTATTTCTGGCGGTGGGGCCACACCGCAGCAAGATGGTTGGCATGCGGTTGGGCCGGAATGCTGCTTCGGTGCGCTCACATCGGGCGATGTCGAGCTTCTTGAATATTCCTATCCCATTATCATTCACAAATATGGCTTGATGACAGATTCAGGTGGTGCTGGAAAATTCCGCGGTGGTTCGGGTACCGCTTGGGAAGTAGAACCGCTCGATAAAGACATGCTTTGCATTGGCTTTGGCGAAGGTCGCCGTATACCAGCCATGGGAGCTGCGGGTGCCGTGTCTGTCATGGTCGATGAAAAAGTGGGCCGTGTTGAATTCAAGCGCCACGGCAAAACCGAAGTTGTTCGCACCAACGTGATGGAAAATATTTCACCGGGGCAAACCATTACAAATAAAAATCCAGGTGGTGGTGGCTATGGCAATCCGTTTGAGAGGCCAATTGAGAAAGTGGTGTGGGATGTGAAGAATGGTTTGGTATCCCTCGAGGGTGCTCGCCAAGATTATGGCGTTGTGTTGAATGCAGCACTTCATGTCGATGATGCAGCAACCAAACAATTGCGGGCAGGGGTGTAAATCATGAAAAGCCAATATCGCCTTGGCATTGATGCGGGCGGCACCTTCACTGACTTTGTGGTTGCCGATCGCAAAAATGGCAAAGTGAAACTGTTTAAAGCACTGTCTACGCCGATGGATCCCACCAAGGCTATCGAAAATGGTTTGAAACTGATTGCCGATGATTTTGGCGTTTCAGCTTCTGACATTGTATCGAATTGTGATCTCTGCATCAATGGCACGACTGTCGGTCTTAATGCATTGATCACCCATCGTGGCGGCAAAACTGGTTTGATCTGCACGGCAGGCCATGAAGACTCGATTGAAATCCGAAATGGCCACAAGGAAGATGGCTATCGCTATGACCCAGAATATCCCGCCGCCACCATGCTTGTGCCACGCTATCTGCGGCGTGGTGTACGCGAACGCGTGATCTCTGATGGTTCCATCCGCACTGCAATGCAAGAAGATGATGTGCGCGCGGCTTGCAAATTGTTTCTGGATGAAGGTGTGGAGACAGTGGCCATATCTTTCGTCTGGTCAGTTTTAAACACCGCCCATGAACTGCGCGCCGCTGCCATTGTGCGAGAGATGATGCCCAACGCCATTCTTACCGTGGGCAGCGAACTCTATCCGCAAATTCGTGAATATACCCGCACCTCAACCTCGGTGGTGAATGCCTATCTCGCTCCCGTGATGCGTAAATATGTGATGGCGGTGGATGCTTATTTCAAATCGCTCGGCGCTAAACAGCCGGTGCGTTATTTCCAATCCAATGGGGGCCTCGTCATTGGCCAAGTGATGACGGATCGCTCGGTCTATGCCATCAACTCCGGCCCTGCTTCAGCACCACAAGCAGGGCTTTATGTGTCAGCACCCTTCAAGAAAAACAATGTAATCACCGTCGATATGGGGGGCACATCATTTGACATCACACTCACCAAAGATGGCCAGACCAATCTCAACAAGAATATTGACTTCCTGCGCTATCGCATTGGAGTTCCTATGATTCAGGTCGAGACGCTCGGCGCTGGCGGGGGTTCGATTGGCTGGATTGATGCTCACGGCATCTTGCAAGTCGGCCCACAATCGGCAGGTTCCGAACCAGGCCCCGCTTGCTATGGCCAAGGCGGCACCGAAGCTACAATATCGGATGCAAATTTGGTGTTGGGCTATCTCAACCCAGAAGGATTGCTTGGCGGCAAACTGCCGCTAGATGTGGCCAAAGCGCAAGCCGCCGTCAAAAGAGTGGCCACCAAACTGGGCATGTCGGTCGAACGCGCAGCTTACGGCATGTACACCATCGTCAACAACAACATGGTCAATGGAATCAGGCGTGTGTCGGTTGAGCGGGGTTATGACCCGCGCGATTTTGTGTTGGTTGGCGCGGGCGGGGCAACTGCAGCACATATCACAGCATTGGCGCGCGAGATGGGCATCGACACGATCATTCTGCCGAAGCTTGCTTCAGGCCTTTGCGCCTTTGGCCAGATCATTTCCGACGTGAAATATAATTATATGGCAACTTCGCCAGCAAAGCTCGACAATTTGGAAGCCTGCAAAAAGCTCAACGCTTTGTTTGCGAAGGTCGAGACACAAGGCATGAAGCATTTGCTGGCCGATGGCTTTCCCAAGAAAGACATTGTGATCAAGCGCAGCATGGAAATGCGCTATGTCGGACAAGTGCATGAATGCACGGTGGATATTGGCACATTCGAGATCAATGAGAAATCCGTCGGCAAATTGAAAACCGCCTTCCACAAACGCCACGAAGAACTTTACACCTATGCCGAGCCACACAATGCTGTGGAAGTGGTCAACATCGAATCCACCATTTATGGCAAAATAGAAAAACCAAAACTGCCGAAATATGCCAAGGGCGGCACAGCAGCCAAAGCGCTGAAAGGCTTTCGCAAAGCCATTTTTGAACCCTCAGGCAAAGCCACTAAAACTCCAATCTACGAAGGCGAGCGCTTGGGGGCCGGAGCAAAGATTGCGGGGCCAGCGATCATCGAAGAAGTGACCACCACTATTGTGATCGAACCCAAGTGGGTCGCGGTGCTGGATGCGACAGGATCATATGTGATTACGAGGAAGAAATGACGCTGTTGCATAAATCATGTTTAGCGGTTTAGGCTGTGCCCATGGCATATGATGACATTCGCGCTTCGGTGCGCAAACTTTGTGAAGGTTTCCCTGGTGAATATTGGCGGAAGCTGGATCGTGACATGACCTACCCAACAGAATTCGTCCATGCACTGACGAAGTCTGGGTTTCTCGCGGCCTTGATCCCTGAAGAATACGGCGGCGTTGGTTTGCCGCTGTCGGGGGCAGCTGCTATACTTGAAGAAATTCAGGCTTCCGGTGGCAATGGCGCAAGCTGCCACGCGCAGATGTATGTGATGGGCACGGTGTTGCGCCATGGTTCGGAAGTGCAGAAGAAAAAATATCTGCCAGATGTGGCTGCGGGGAAAACGCGGCTGCAAGCCTTTGGCGTGACCGAGCCCACCAGCGGCACAGATACAACATCAATCAAAACCTTTGCGCGGTGCGAGGGCGATCATTACGTGATCAATGGCCAGAAGGTCTGGACGAGCCGCGCTGAACATTCAGATTTGATGATCCTCTTGGCGCGCACCACAGCGAAAGAACAGGCCGCCAAGCGCACCGATGGTATGAGTGTGTTCATTATTGATATGCGCGAGGCTCGTGGGAATGGTCTCACCATCCGCCCGATCCGCACGATGATGAACCATGCGACCACGGAAATATTCTTCGACAATCTCAAAGTGCCTGTTGAGAATTTGATTGGCGAGGAAGGCAAGGGCTTTCGTTATGTACTGTCAGGCATGAATGCCGAGCGTATTCTGATTGCGGCTGAATGTGTGGGCGATGCGCGCTGGTTTATTGAAAAGGCCTCCGCTTATGCCAAGAGCCGCGAAGTCTTTGGCAGGCCCATTGGCCAAAACCAAGGCGTGCAATTTCCCATCGCCAAGGCTTATGCGAACATGCGCGCGGCGGATTTGATGGTGAAAGAGGCTTTGCGCAAATTCGAAGCTAATGAAAATTGCGGCGCTGAAGCCAATATGGCCAAGATGCTGGCAGCAGATGCGTCATTCGAAGCGGCCAATGTGGCCATCCAAACCCATGGTGGCTTTGGCTTTGCCGAGGAATATGACATTGAGCGCAAGTTCCGTGAAACGCGGCTTTATCAGGTGGCACCAATTTCAACCAATCTCATTCTCTCATATTTGGCGGAGCATGTCCTCGGCCTGCCACGGTCGTACTGATGTCACGCCCGCTCGAAGGCTTGCTTGCCGTCTCGATTGAACAAGCCGTGGCCGCACCCATGTGCACTTTGCGATTGGCGGATGCGGGTGCCCGCGTCATCAAAATTGAGCGTGAGGAAGGTGAGACCGCGCGGCATTATGACAAAGCCGTGTTTGGTGTCTCGGCCTATTTCGCTTGGCTCAATCGTGGCAAGGAAAGCTGCGTGCTGGATTTGAAATCTGCAGATGATCTAGCATTGGTGCATCGCATGATCGCCAAAGCTGATGTGTTTGTACAGAATTTCGCGCCGGGTGCGATGCAGCGTTTGGGCTTGGGGTCGCATGATTTGGTGTCGCTGAACCCCCGCCTGATCGCTGTCGATATTGTGGGCTATGGCCAAGACACGGACTATCGCAATATGCGGGCCTATGACATGCTGGTGCAGGCCGAGAGCGGACTTTGCGCTGTAACCGGAACGCCGGAAACGCCTTCGAAAGTTGGCGTTTCTGTTTCCGATATTGCGACAGGCATGAATGCGCAGGCCATGGTGCTGGAAGCTTTGATCGCCCGCGGCATGAGCGGCAAGGGCAGGGTGATTGAAGTGGCTATGTTCGATTCCATTGCGGATTGGATGAGTGTGCCGATGTTGCATTTGAAATACGGCGGTCGAACCACTGAGCGGCACGGGCTTTCTCACGCCTCGATTTATCCCTACGCGCCTTTTACTTGCAAAGATGGTGATGTGGTGATTTCCATTCAGAACCCTAAGGAATGGCAGCGGTTTTGTGCGGGTATGTTGGGTGATGTGACTGTTGCATCAGACATGAGGTTTCATGACAATCCATCGCGCCTGACAAATCGCTCTGCTTTGGATCAGGTGATCTTGGCCGTGTTTGGTAAGATGACTTGCGCCGAAGCGATTGCGAAACTTGAAGAAAATGACATTGCTTGGGCCAAATGCTCAACTGTGGATGATGCGCTGAAACATCCCGCTTTGCGCAATTTTCCCGTCGCTTTAGACGATAGCACTTTGATTGACCTGCCATTGCCGGCCGGGCGCGAAAAATTTATCCCAGGACCAGTGCCTGGCTTGGGCGAACACACCCAAAAGATAAGGCAGGAATTTGCATGATGGCAGATCGTTTCGAATCTTGGATTGGAAAGTCCGTTAGTTTTGAAGATGTGGTGACACATCGTTTGATCGATGAATTCCGCGCCACACTAGCACCACATATTTTCAAATCTAAAAACACAACTGAGGCACCCCCCGGACTGCATTGGTGCATTGCATTGCCGATCCACGATATCGCCAAACTTGGGCCGGATGGTGCAGAGGCCAAAGGCACATTTCTACCGCCCGTGCCCTTGCCACGACGTATGTGGGCGGGTGGGAAGATTGAAACATTCTCAGCGCTGCGGTTGCACGACAAAGTTTCAAGAACTTCGACCATCTCCGATGTGAAACATCGGGAAGGCAAAGCCGGGGCCATGTGTTTTGTCTCGGTCATTCACGAGATCAAGGCTAATGGTGTTTTGGCCATTCGCGAGCGCCATGATATTTTATTCCGCGAAGTTTCCACTCAGCCTCTCGTTTCCAAAGCTCCAGACCTAGCCCTGGTTGGAGATATAGAATGGCGCGTTGATGCTTCAGCACAATTGTTATTCCGCTTTTCCGCGATAACTTTCAACAGCCACCGTATTCATTATGATTTGCCTTATGCGCAAAATGTTGAAGGTTACGATGGGTTGTTGGTTCACGGGCCAATGCAGGCGGCGCTCACACTGAATCAGCTTGCGGTGATGCAAGGCACCGTGCCCAAGAAATTTGAGTATCGCTGCGTATCGCCTTTGATTGCTGGCCAAATATTTAAAGTGGCCAGCCACAAAGACGGCACCGCAAGGATCGCCAATGCAGAAGGTGTTTTGACGATTGAGGCCAAGGCCTATGAATGATACCAAAGGCCGATGTCGCATAAACAGAAAATCTCGCCTGTTGGTTCGCCAGCCATAAAAACCCGCAGGAAACTGCGCGTGCTGGGGACGGCTGTCACACTGCTCGATCAAGTCAAGCAGAGAGCTGAAGCTGACTTGGGCTTTGAATTGCAATTCGAAGTTTTGGATTTTTTGACCTGTCAGGGAAAAGCGGCCCTTTCTCCGCAATCTTATGACATCTACGACCAATGCTTTCACAATCTTGATATTGTGTGGTTTTGGGGTTCACTGCAACCGATAGACACGCGGCGCATCACGCAATGGGATGAGGTGAGCGATCTCACAAAGCGCGGTGGAATCAGTCGCTATGCCTGGCGCGGCCATGGTGATGCGCCAGTTAAAAAACTTTATGTGCAGCCTGGGGATTCTTTAGGTTCGGAACCACAACGTTACATCAGCATGTTGCCCACGGTCTATAATCTCGACTCTTTCGGCTATGACGCACGTGTCTTTGGCTATTCGCAGCGGCAGGCTGAAACTTGGGCGTGGTTATTTGATGAACGTGCCAAGGGCCGCATTGCCTTGGTGGATGAACCGGCAATTGGCATCTTTGATGCAGCGCTGGCTGCCGAAGCCACCGGTGCGCTCTCATTTGCCGATGTGGGCAATATGTCGGTTGCGGAAATTGATGCCCTCATGGCGCTGCTCGAAGACAAGCGCCAGAAGGGGTTCTTCCACACCATGTGGACCACGGCAGCAGATGCTGGCCAGTTGGTACGCGACCACCAGATTGATGTACAAAGCATGTGGTCGCCTGCATATGGCGATTTGGGCGGTGAGACTCCACATTTTCTCGAAGCGGTTCCGCTGGAAGGTTACCGTGCTTGGCATGGCGGCATGAGCCTGCGCCATGGTTTGAGCGGTGACACACTCGACATGGCCTACGAGTATATGAATTGGTGGCTCACGGGCTGGTCTGGTGCCGTGATGGCACGGCAAGGCTATTACATGTCTGTGATTGATCCAGTCCGCGCCCACCTCAGCGTAAATGAGTGGGCCTATTGGTATAATGGCGAAGAGGCGCAGAGCGATCTGCTTGGGCCTGCGGGCCAAACAGTTGTGAAGTTGGGCGCGCGCCGCTCTGGTGGTGCTTATCTTGAGCGGACCAATCGCATCGCTGTATGGAACAGTGTGATGGACGAGCATAATTATGCGGCGCGCGCTTGGGGGCGCTTTGTGGAGCGCGTACGGAGCTCTGCTCCATGACACCTCTGCCGACCGAAAAACCAGCTACGCAAAAACGCTATGAATTGATTAGCCGCGTGTTGCGCAACAATATTCAGTCGGGGCACTTGCCGGAAGGTTTTGTGTTGCTGGAAGGGCCGATTGCAGAACTCATGCAATCGAGCCGTGCACCAGTGCAAATGGCGTTGAAAATATTGGAAGAGGAAAAGCTAATCCAACGCTTTGATGGCCGTGGATTTCTGGTCGGGCAAGGCGCCGCAGCCATCAATCCCAAGCGCATAGACATCCGCACGCTTGATTTGCATGTGTCTGATGAAATTGATGAAGCCCTGCAGAGCCGCAGCATGTGGGAGCAAGTCTATGATCAAGTGGAAGAAGCTGTTGCATCAAGTCTCATATTTGGAGAGTTCCGAATTATTGAAACCGAACTTTGCGTGCATCTCGGCGTGAGCCGCACCGTGGTGCGCGATGTTTTGAGCCGCCTAAACGAGCGCGGCCTTATTCGAAAAAATCAAAGTTCGCATTGGATCGCAGGGCCTCTGACAGCCCAATCCGTTCGCGAGCGGTTTGCGATCAGAAGTATTCTTGAACCAGCCGCACTCAAGCTTGCGGCCCCTGCGATTGACTATGCAGCAGTGGAACGACTCAGCCGCTTGGCCAGCGAAGGAAGTGCGGATTTTAGTGAGACCGAAGATTTTGAACAGGCCTTGATGGATACCTGCATTGCCAGGGTTCCCAATGCTGAAATGATTGCAGTGATCCGCAGCATCCAATTGCCGCTGCTGGCGGCCAACCGCGCTTTGACCAAATTGGGCCTGCCGCGCGACCGTTTTGCGGCTGATGAATATCGCTCACTCTTCCGATTGATTGAGCGGCGCTTGATTGATCCCGCAGCTGATTGTCTCGAAAACCATTTGAAAGTAATGGCACAAAAGTCACTGGCGCGATTGAAAATCGTGGCTGTCATCAGCGAGTCAAGGCTGTCTGTGCCTTACCTCACGAAGATCAAATAAAAATGTATGATGAATACACTAGTCATTTTTTAGCGGCTAAATCTGCACATTTATTAGAGCGGTCGCCCTAAAACACAGCAATAAAATTTACCTTGCATACATTAGTCATCTTCGCTTAGCTTCAACACAAGTCTTTGTGCGCTCAACGCCATGAGTGCAACAAAAATGAGGCCTAAGGTGGAAGCAGGAGGTAAGCCGTTCTAAAGGGTGAAAACACCCGGGAGCGGTTCGAATGATGACAGCAGACGCTCACATTTTTCGTCTTGATGGTGTGTCCAAGCGCTACGGTGCGACCGTGGCTTTGGACAAAATAAATCTGTCTGTCGAGCGCAATGAATATGTCTCTTTGCTCGGCCCAAGCGGATCAGGCAAAACCGTCTTGCTGCGCACCATTGCCGGATTTGAAAAACCTGACGAAGGCCGTATTGAAGTCAACGGCCGTGATGTTTCTTCCCTGCCTGCACATGAGCGCGGCATTGGATTTGTGTTTCAGAATTTCGCGCTCTTCCCGCATTTGTCGGTGGCCGACAATATTGGCTTTGGTTTGGCAAACCGGAATGATCCATTGCCGACGGGCGAGATTGCTGATCGTGTGCGGGAGATCATCAAGCTTGTGGGGCTTGAAGGGCTTGGTGCCCGGGGTGTTGGACAAATATCGGGTGGGCAAAAGCAACGCGTCGCGCTGGCCCGCACTTTGGTGACGGAACCAAAATTGATTTTGCTCGATGAGCCGCTGGGAGCTTTGGATGCAAATCTGCGCGGGCGCATGCGCAATGAACTACGCGCTATTCGTGAGCGACTTGGTGTCACGTTCCTTCATGTAACGGGTAGCGAAACTGAGGCGCTTGCCATGGGTGACCGCGTGATCGTTCTCGACCACGGGCACATTGCACAGTTTGATCATCCTGACCATGTTTACACTAATCCCGCTACACCTAATGTGGCGAAGTTCTTGAACCGCTATAATATGTTTGATGGCAGTATTTCTGGCTCTGCGTTCAAGTCTGAGTATGGCGATTTGCCTTTCACGCAGAAAACCAAATCGGAAAAGGCCGCTTATGCTGTGCGCTATGACCGTGTGGCGGTTGAAGCCGATAATGCTGTGAGCAAAGGCTCCAGTGTGCAGGCCAACTTTATTGCCAGCGAATATCTCGGCTCATCAATCATGTATTTCTTTGAAACGATGGACGGCAAGGTGATTGAAGTTGAACATCACCTGTCTAACGGCGCACCAAAAACATTTGAACCGAAAAAATCCTATCGTCTGCGGTGGAAGCCCGAAGACGCAATTGTATTCGGGTAGGGGCCAGCATGGCAGTTCCAGCAAAAACATCTTCTAAAACAGCTTGGTGGCTGATTGCGCCGGGCGTGATTTGGATGACACTGTTTCTGGTCATACCCATTTTGATGATCGTTTATGTTTCATTCTGGACGCAGACCACATTCAAAATTGAACCGACTTTGACATTGGCCAGTTGGCAGCAATTTTTTGCCTCAGACACTTATATCACGTCCCTGTGGACTACGGTGCGCATCTGGTTAATTGTCTTGACTGCGACTTTGGTGATTGGTTATCCGACCGCGCTCTATGTCGGCCTGTTTGTAAAAAGCAAAACGCTGTCCACCATTTTGTTGGTGATTTGTGTCATTCCGTTTTGGACGTCCTTCCTTATCCGAGTTTTGGCATGGCGACCAATGTTGGGTAAAGAAGGTGCCATCAATATTGTTTTGCAGAAATTCGGAATCATATCTGCACCGATCGAAGCTTTGTTATTCACCGAGCTCTCAGTGATCATTGGTATGACACAAATCTATTGTGTTTTCATGGTAGGGCCGATTGCTTTCATGTTGGGCCGGATTGATCCCAATATTATTGAGGCCTCGCGAGACTTGGGTGCAGGCTTCTGGCGCATTTTCCGCAAGATCATTTTTCCTCTCAGCCTACCTGGGGTTGTTGTTGGCGCGATATTCGTCTCGGTCATGGTGCTTGGAGAATTTGCTACTGCTTCAGCACTTTCAGGCCGTAAGGTGAATTTGCTTGGCAATATTATTGTAACCCAAGTTGGCTCGTTGAAATGGGCGCTGGCTTCGGTTGTCGGCGTGATCCTCACTATCGTCATGGGGATTGTGGTGGCATTGTTCCTCCGCATTGTTGATTTAAGACGGGAGCTCTGACGATGGAATCCCGCGTTCTCAAACCCATACTCGCTGTCTATGTGGCTTTGTTCGTTTTGTTTCTTTATGGACCATTTTTTATTCTGGCCATATTGTCGTTCCAGCAAGGCCCAGAAGGCGGCCCGCAATTCCCAATCATTGAGTGGTCTACCTATTGGTATCGTCATATCTTTGGTTTGACCGAGGCCTCGCGCGTGGCGCCTTTGCCAGTTGGGCAGGCGATGACGCGTTCACTCATTCTCGCTTTCATGACGATGGTCACATCAACTGTGCTTGGCGTGATGTCAGCTCAAGCGTTTCGCAAGAAGTTCAAAGGCTCAGATATTGTGTTTTATCTGATTGTGTTGGGCATGATTACGCCGGGATTGTTGACGGGCCTTGGTGTGGCTCTGGTTTCGAAAAATATTTTCAATGTGGATCGCCATTGGTGGAGCACCGCCTTTGTCAGCCATGTCGTTTACACGTTCCCTTTTGCATTTCTAGTGATGCTGGCCATTCTCAATCGGTTCGATGCGTCGGTTGAGGAGGCCTCATGGTCGCTAGGTGTTTCACCGATGCGCACGTTCCGTAAAGTAACATTCCCCCTCATTTTCCCGGGTGTGCTGTCATCAATGTTGTTTGCCTTCACGCTGTCTTATGATGAGTTCTCACGCACACTCTTGTCGTCAAATGAACAAACCTTACCGCTAGCCATCTACGGCACTTTCGCTGTTGAAATTCATCCCAATATATTCGCCTTTGGTGTTCTCACCACGCTGTTCTCATTTTCGCTTCTGGCCGTTTATGCCATTCTAATGGGACTCTCTGTGCGGCGCTCGAAAAAGGTTGCTATTCAGGAGGAGATTGCATGAGCATCGCAATCGTCACCGGAGCAGGTTCAGGCATTGGCAGGGCTATTGCGCATCGTCTATCGCGTGACGGCTACAGCGTTTTGCTCAATGACTTCAGATTTGATGCCGCAGAAAAAGTTGCAAAAGAAATCGGCGGAAAGGCCGTAGCCGTCGGCGGTGATGTCTCGAAAGAGAAAGATGTGTCACTCATCGTCGCGACCTGCGCTGCGGCATTTGGTGATTGCACACATTTGGTGAACAATGCAGGCCATGTACATCAATCCAAATTTGTGGATTTAGAGCCTGATGACTTTGACCGAATGATTGCGGTGCATTTACGCGGTACATATCTGATGATGCGTGCAGTATTAAAACCTATGTTGAAAGCGAGCAAAGGTTCGATCGTCAACATCGCCTCGCAGCTCGGCCAGATTGGTGGCGTGGAGCTTGTGCATTATTCTGCCGCCAAGTCTGGCATTATCGGAATGACCAAATCCTTGGCGCGCGAGGTGAGTGCGAAAGGTGTGCGCGTCAATGCGGTAGCGCCTGGCCCCATCAATACGCCCTTGGTGATGAGGCTTTCAGAGTCCTGGCGCAAAACCAAAGCTGCTGAATTGCCTTTGGGCCGCTTCGGAGAGTCTGAAGAGGTGGCTGCGGCGGTAGCGTTTCTGCTGTCCGATCAAGCTTCCCTCTTTGTTGGCCAAACGATTGGCCCAAATTCAGGAGATGTGATGTTATGAGCCAAACAGTTCTCATTACGGGGGCTGGCATAGGCATTGGTCGAGCCGCCGCTAAAGCATTTGGCAAAGCTGGCTATCACGTCGTTGTCACTGATGTTCTCGAGAAAGAAGGCCAAGCCGTCGTCGCAGAGATTGGCAAAAATGCCGAATTCCACAAGCTTGATGTGCGGTCCACCGAAAATGCCAATGCGGTGATTGCTGCGGTTGAGAAAAAACATGGCGCACTCGATTGTATCGTAGCCAATGCGGGCATCGCTCATAAAGTGCCGTTGGCGCAAATGACAGATGAGAAATGGGATCATACGTTAGATATCGATCTCAAAGGTATCTTCCGCATTGTGCGCGCTGCCGCACCTGCAATGAAGGCTGCTAAAACGGGTTCGATTGTCGCTGTTTCCTCGATTATGGGAGTGGCCTATGGCTGGGACGAGCATGTGCATTACTCGGCTGCAAAATCCGGTGTTGTCGGATTGGTGCGTGGACTGGCGGTCGAACTGGCCCGCGATGGTATTCGGGTGAATGGCATTGCACCAGGCTACATCCGTACTGCGCAACTTTTATCAAAAGAACATTCCGTGGGACCGGATGCCGACAAGTGCGGCGCTTACATCCCCATGGGAAGAATTGGAGAACCGGAAGAAATTGCCGATGTCATCCAGTTTCTGGCTTCCAACGCCGCTCGTTACATGACGGGGCAAGTGGTGGTGGTGGATGGTGGCTTGCTTGTTGGGCGTTACTGACGTCGCACGAGCAAGAGGAAGAAAAAATAATTAACGTAGGAAGGAAAGTAACATGAGTATAGATAGTATTAGAAATTACCATCTGAACCGCCGCAAATTCCTTGCGAGCGCTGCGGGTGGTGCTGCGTTGTCAGTGGGTGTGCCTTGGGGTTCACAACAGGCATTTGCAGCGGGACTTGCTGATCAAGAATTGCGCACCGTGGGTCTTTCAGTGACTGTACAAGAACGCATTCTGAATGACTTCAAAGCAAAGTCAGGCGTGAAGGCTGTGTCGGGCAAAGCCGATATTTTCCCGAACACACAGACAGAACTTCTCGCTGGCACATCGGCTTATGATGTGTGGGAAACTATTGGCGAACGTTTGCCTGCTGTAACAGCAACCAACAAGATCACGCCAATTGCCACTTCATCATTGAAGAATTGGGGCAACATCCGCGACACTTTCACCAAGGGGTCTGACAAGTGGGACAAGAAGTCTCAAATTGTAGGGCAAATTTGGAAGGATGAAACACAGAAAGAATTGTGGATGGTTCCAACTGTCTACAATTATGACTCCATCGGCTATCGTCCTGACCTCGTGTCAGCCGAAGAAGCCTCAACTTGGACTGCCATTTTCGATAAGAAGTTTAAGGGCAAGACTGGCCTGAACGTCGACCCACTGATTGCTTTCGGTGAAGCCGTTCTGGCAATGAATGCGCTTGGGCTTTTGAAAGTGCCAAATCCAGGCAATCCAGATAAGGCTTCAATTGACGAAGCTGCAAAGTTCTTGATTTCCAAAAAGAAGGAAGGTCAGTTCCGTGCACTGTGGGGTGACTTCGGTGAACTCGTAAACTTGTTGGCATCGGGCGAAATGATCATCGCTGATGCTTGGCAGCCCGCTGTTATGGCTGTTAAGGCACAAGGCAAGCCATGTACCTATGCTGTGGCAAAGGAAGGCTATCGCGCCTGGTCAATCGGTAACTCGGCCATCGCCGGCACGCCGAACATGGATGCTGTTGTAGCCTACACCGATTATTGGCTCTCTGGTCCTCCAGCGATTGCGGTGTCGGAGCAGGGCTATTATTCGCCAACAACAAACATTCAGGCCGCGATGGACAAAGACAAGTATGCCTTCTGGTATGAAGGCAAGCCTTGGGTTGGCAAAGAAGACCGCGGCATCAAGGAAGGCGATCTGCGCGATGGCGGCTCGCTCGATACCCGCGCCCAAAACGTAGCTTACTGGCATCAGTGGCCAGATGAGTATGACCACCTGATCTCCAAGTGGGATGAGTTCTTGTCTGCATAATATCCACAAACGCTGGCCGGAGCATTCGCTCCGGTCAGTCTTCCCTCATTCATGGAATTTCCCACAGCGTGGCCTACGATCTTCAACTCACTCATGTCGGCAAAGTGTTTGATAATGGCACGGCGGCCGTTATCGACTTCAATCTCGATGTGAACAAGGGCGAGTTCATCGCTTTTCTTGGACCTTCAGGGTGCGGCAAGACCACGACGCTACGGATGATTGCAGGGTTTGAAGACATATCATCTGGTGATATTTCCATTCGCGGCAAGAGCATCAATCATCTTCTGCCTGAACAACGCCCAACCTCAATGATCTTTCAGAACTATGCGCTTTTTCCGCACATGTCAGTGCGTGACAATATTGGCTTTGGCCTCGATGTTAAGGGCATGGCGCCTTCTGAGCGTGACGCCAAAGTCAGCCGCATGTTGGAGACATTGGGCCTAACTGATATAGCAGGCCAACGTCCTGATCGACTTTCGGGCGGCCAACGTCAACGCATTGCCTTGGCGCGCTCGCTGGTTGTTGAACCCGATATTCTTTTGCTCGATGAGCCATTGGGTGCGCTCGATGCAAATCTGCGCAAGAGCATTCAGAATGAACTGAAACTCCTGCAGCGTTCGCTTGGTATCACTTTCGTTTTTGTCACCCATGCGCAATCAGAAGCCTTGGCTTTGTCTGATCGCATCGTTGTGATGAACCAAGGTCGCATCGAACAAATCAGTGCACCCTATGAATTATATACAAGACCCAAGAGTCTATTCGTTGCTCAGTTTATTGGCCGCAACACATTGATACCAGGAACCGTCCGCGCATCTGATGGTAATAGCGTTACTATTGATACGCCATATGGTGCGTTGATGGGTTCTGCCCAAACCGGTGTAGCTTCTGGTCAAAAAGCCAACTTGATTTTGCCAGCCGAGTCGATTGATCTCTTGCCCGTCGAAACCTCCAAAGCCGAGATCACCAAAACGTATGGCACGTGCAGCATTCCCGTGAAGGTTGGGCGCATCCAGAAAATTGGCCACATTGTGCAAATGGACGTCGACTTGGGAGAGGGCCGAACGATTGGGCTCGAAGGTCATGCCGATAAATATGGCGGCAGATTTGCTGCAGGCGATGCGGCCTTCATCGCATGGAAAAAAGACGGTGCAACGGTGATAGTGGAGTAGGGTGATGGACACTGTTGTTCAACTTTCAAAGAAACTTCGCAATGGCAAGATTGACGCGGTTGAACTGACCGAAGAAGTATTAGCCAACATCACTGATTGCGATGATCAAGCCATATTCATCGATATGTTGGCGGATCGTGCGCGCAGCGAAGCCAAAGCAGCACGGCGTAGATTGGAGGCAGGAAAGCCACTCAGCCTGCTGGACGGCGTTCCCATCGGGTGGAAAGATTTGTTCGACATCGAAGGCCATGTCACAACCGCCGCTTCTGTGGTTTTGAAATCGAATCCTCCTGCTGCTAAAGATGCAACGCTTGTTGCGGCAGGCAAGGCGGCTGGCATGATTTCAATCGGCACATTGAATATGACCGAGTTTGCCTATTCCGGCATTGGCCTCAATCCGCATTATGGAACACCGCGCAATCCAAATGATTTGAAAACCCATCGCTCGCCCGGTGGATCATCATCAGCTTCTGGCGTTGTAGTCGCCAACGGATTCTTGCCTGTGGCGATTGGCACGGATACGGGGGGCTCCATCCGGATCCCCGCATCATTCAATGGTGTGGTCGGCTATAAAAGTTCAACGGGCCACTATTCCATGGATGGCGTGTTCCCGTTGTCGCGCACGCTGGACACGTTGGGGCCATTGGCGCAGACGGTCGAGGATTGTGTTTTGGTCGATGCAGTTTTGCGCGGTCAAGCCAAACCGAAAATCAAGGCCGCATCACCAAAGGGTCAGACATTTCTGGTGCCCGACAATATTATGTTTGATGGCATTGAACCGGCGGTGGCGGCGAATTTTGAGGCCGCACTCAAACGCATCGCCAAAGCGGGTGGAAAAATCATCCATAAAAAATTCCCGATGTTTGAGTCCATTCTTGATCTCATCAAAACGAGAGGTAATGTCTTGGGGGCTGAGGCTCTGCATCTCCACTATGCCCGTGTGAATGGGCCAGATGCCGCACGGATGGACCAGCGTGTGGTGAAACGGATCAAGCTGGCTGAGCAGATGACTGCTGTTGATTTGGTTGAAGTTATGTTGCGGCGTCAAGAATTGATCTCCGCCTGCAGTGCTCTCATCGGCGATGCCATTGTGATGTGTCCCACTACGCCCCATGTTGCGATGCCGATTGCCCCATTGGAAGCCGACATGGAAGAATTTTTCCGCCTCAATGCCAAGACTTTGCGCAATACTATGCTCGGGAATTTCTTAGATTGGTGTGGCCTCGCTATTCCCAGCGGCACCGACCGAGATGGCATGCCCACGGGCTTTTTGCTTTCGGCACAACATGGTCGCGATGCTGCTGTGCTTGGCAGCGGTCTTGCGCTTGAATCAATGATCAGGGGATGAACATGGAAGTTCTCAAGACACTTTTTTCGCCACTGCAACTTGGCAAGCACACTATAAAAAACCGCATCGCCATGGCACCGCTCACACGCCAAATGGCCGAAGCAGATGGCACGCCAACGGATGAAATGGCCGCCTATTATGCTAGGCGCGCACGTGGCGGCTTCGGCATGATCATTACCGAAGGCACTTATGAAGAGGATAAATTGGGTGCCAAAGCCTATCTCTCTCAACCAGGAATTGCTAACAAAAAACACGTAAAGGGCTGGGCTAAGGCCGCCAAAGCCATTCATGAACATGGTGCCACCGCAATTCTGCAATTGATGCATGGGGGACGGGTTTCCGATCCGCGTGTTCTCGGCGGCAAAGCGCCGGTGAGTGCATCGGCGACACAGAGTGCAGGTTGGACGCTTTATACCGACACAGATCATGAACGGCAAATCCGCAATATTAAAAACAAGAATTGGCCGAAGGTGACTTTTAACAAAGCGCGCGCATTGACCGTGAAGGAACTTGAGAAAGTCGCACAAGGCTTTGCTGATGGTGCTGCGCGTGCTGTTGATGCTGGCTTCGATGGCGTGGAAATTCATGGGGCCAATGGTTATTTGCTCTGGCAGTTTATCACACCTAAAGTGAATCTGCGGACCGATGAATTTGGCGGCTCGCCTGAAAACAATGTGCGCTTCGCCTGTATGGTGTGCGAAAAAGTGCGTAAAGCCATTGGCAAGGACAAGCTCATCACGTTGCGCGTGTCGCAAGATGGCGTAGATGATTTTGTCGGTGCTTGGCCGGGTGGCGTGGACTATGCGCGTGCCATTGGCAAAGCTTTGCGCGGCGCTGAGATTGATGCGCTGCATTGGTCAAGCTTTAGTTGGCGCGATAATCGCGATCCCAATTCCAAAACACCAATGTCAAGTGTGTTGAAGGAAGCCTCAGGTTTTCCCGTGATCACCAATGGCGGTATCGCTGATGGGCCCGAAGCTGAGTCCTGCTTGACCTCAGGCAGTGGCGACATGGTGGCGATTGGCCGCCAAAGTTTCACCCATCCTGATTGGCCCTACATTGTGCGCTCAGGCGCTGATTACAATTGGCTGCCCTTTGACCGAAAATATGTCGTTCGCCCTTCACTTGATTACGGCATTGCCTATCCGCTCGGTCTCGAAGATCCAAAATGGTCCCCCAAATTTAAATAAGGAGAAAGAAATGGCTAAGAAGAAAATTATTTGTGCTTTTGGTACAGACGTTGACTCAGTTGCAGGGTGGATCGGTTCTTACGGTGGAGGCGATTCGCCTTCTGATATTCAGCGCGGCGTGTTTGCCAGCGAAGTTGGCAACATCCGCCTGCTGAATCTGTTCAAGAAATATAAGATAAAGACGACATTTTTTATTCCCGGGCATTCAATTGAGTCATTCCCTGATCAGGTGAAACGCATTGCCGCTGAAGGCCATGAAATTGGTGCTCATGGCTATCTCCATGAAAATCCAATAGCCATGACGCCGACCCAAGAAGAAGATGTTTTGGCGCATTGCGTTGATTTGATTGAGCGGGTCTCTGGCCAAAAGCCGCGCGGCTATGTGGCGCCGTGGTGGGAAATGTCGAATTCCACGGCAGCACTGTTATTGAAGTACGGTTTCAAATATGACCACAGCCAAGGCTATCGCGATTTCCAACCCTTCTATGCCAAGGTGGGCGATTCATGGAACCTGATCGACTATTCCAAGACGGCGAAAGAATGGATGAAGCCCATGATTCACGGCAAAGAAATCGACCTCGTCGAAGTTGGTGCCAACTGGTACGTCGATGATTTGCCGCCGATGATGTTCATGAAAAAAGCACCAAACAGCCATGGCTTCGTCAATCCTCGCGATATTGAAGAAATGTGGCGTGACCAGTTTGACTGGGTTTACGATAATATGGACTATGCCGTGTTCGCTTTCACCATTCACCCAGACGTAAGCGGCAGACCGCAAGTGCTTTTAATGTTGGAACGTTTGATTAAATATATCAATAAAAAGGAAGGCACGGAATGGATGACCTTCGAGGAAATCGCTGCTGATTATCGAAAGCGCTTCCCCTTCGCAGGCGGCAAACGCCCTGAAGTGATTTGAACTGAACTATCTGAAACGAGGGCGACCCGCTGAAACGCGGGTCGCTTTTTTTATCTGCGCAATTCGGCCCGACGTTTCTCAGTAGCCGACAAATCAAGCCCCCAGTCATAACCATCAACAGTCGCTTTCAGCACCACACCGTAAACATCGCGCGCGTGTGCCACGTCAATGAAATCATCGAGCACGTCATCGAGAACTTTTTCAGGATCACGATCAAGCGGATCGCCATATCCGCCGCCAGATGGTGAGACATAAGACACCACATCTCCGACTTCAACACGCAATCCTGAAAACTTTGCATAGTTCTGCGTGATGTCGTTGGGGCTTGAACTGTTATAAGTTTCAAGACGGCCAACAGCTCCTGCTGTACCGCCAAAAATTCCCCAAGGTGCATCTTTGTGGCGGTCTGACTCATGGGTGACGAAACCTGGTGTTAAAAAGCGCTGCGATTTGACAACGCCTTGGCCTCCGCGGAATTTGCCCGCACCTGGAAACACATCAGAACGACATTCATAACGATCGCAGATCAATGGAATATGCATGCCTAAATCTTCAAGTGGATTGTTGCGCGTGTTGCGCATCAATTCTTCGATGGTGTCTGGTCCATCAGACATGGGCCTGCCACCCATGGCTGCTTCATTTACTTCAAGGAACACCCAATAGTCACCCGAAGGTCGCACGCCCGAATAGGCGGCGAAAGAAAGAGTAGCCGCGTTTCCGGCGGTGCATTTATCAGGCAACACGGGGGCCAAAGCTTTGATGATCAAATCCACCACACGCTGAATTTGGCAAAAACGCGCTTCTGCCGCGACAGGCGGAATCGGATTGAAAATTGAACCCTTTGGTGCAATGACTTTTACAGGCCGGAACGACCCTTCATTCTGCGGGATATATTCACTGTGTGTGTAAGTATCGAGTAACAACGAGCGGAAGGCAAAATAACATGCGACCTTTGTTGAACCTTCGAACGGAACGTTAAAAGCCGTAGGCACTTGCGGCGACGAACCCGTAAGATCAACTTCAACACCATCACCGCGCACCCGCACAGTGACTTTAACCGGCAAAGTTTTGTCGCGGTTGCGGCCATCATCATCAAGAAAACCTTCAGCAACATAATCACCATCCGGGATCTTGTCGATCTCACGCCGCAACATTGACTCGGTATAATCCATCAACTGCACGGTGGCTTGCAATACAGTGTCTTTGCCATAGGTGGCGAGCAATTCTTGGAAACGCTTCACGCCCAATTCAGCAGATGCGATTTGCGCTTCAAGATCGCCCATCACCAAGCTTGGCACGCGCGTGTTGTTGCGAATGTAATTCCACACGCTTTCATTGCGCTTACCTTGATCATAAAGCTTGAGCGCGTTCATCAACATGCCCTCGGCAAACATATCCGGCACATCGATAATCAGGCCAGGCGTCGCTGCACCAATATCGACATGATGTGCAGTGTTGGCCGAGAAGCCGACCAACTCACCCTTGAAGAAAATCGGAATGACCACTGCAATATCTGGCGAGTGGCTAGCACCAAAATAAGGGTGGTTATGCAAAATGCAATCACCCGGCTTCCAGTCTTTCAATTTGATTGTGTGTTCGATGCCGCGCAGATAGCCGGGCAATGAACCAATATGCATGGGGGTTGAATCGGATTCGCACAATGTATTGTAATTCACGTCAAACAGACCCGCACCCAAATCCTGGCTTTCGCGGATGATTGAAGAATAGGACATACGGTAAAGCACATTGCCCATTTGCTCGGCGATGGCGTGGAGTGCACCACCAATCACCTGCAGCGAAATCGGATCGATTTTTTTTATTTTGCCAGACGTTTTCTTTGTTGCTTTTGTCATGATCATCTCCCTCACTTGCCGCGGCTCAAATGAATGTCGCCATGGCCAAGCACGATGGCCTTGTATTTCGGCGGCACCAAGGTGGTGGAATTATGCTGCACGATGAGTGCAGGGCCAGTGATCTTGTCGCCCGCGAGTAATTTGCTGCGATCATAACGCGGCGTCTTCACCGATTTGCCATCATCAAACACGGTCTCGCGTACATAAAGCTTGGCAGAGACAGGATTGTTGCGATTGCCTTTCTTCAAGTTTGGCAATTTCAACGTGTCGACCTTGGCGCTACCCACCACACGCAAGGTGATGATCTCAACGGACTGATCATCAAAGGCATGGCCATAGACTTGTTTGTGCGTCGCGTAAAAACTTTTGACCACCGCGCTGATGTTCTTTTTCGATAGGGCTTCCTTCGGCATAAAGGCACGAAGCTCAAAGCCTTGACCCACATATCGGCATTCAGCGATGGCCGTGAATACCTGCTTGGACACGGCAATGCCATCCGCGGTAAGCTGGGAGCTGGCGAGTTTTTTGAGGTCACTCAAAATCTTGTTGGCTTCGACGAAATCCTTGTCGCCAGCTTGATCGGCCACGATCAAAACCGAACGCGTGAATTCATACTGAAGCTCGGTGAGAAGCAGGCCCATGGCGGCTGTGATGCCGGGATGAAGTGGGGCGATCACATCTTTGGCATGAATCATTTCAGCCAAAGCTGTGGCGTGAAGTGGGCCCGCACCACCAAAGCCCATCAATGTGAAGTTGCGCGGGTCAATGCCCTTGGCAACCGAATTACCATTGATCGCCAATGCCATATTGTTGTTGACGACTTTCAAAATGCCAAGGGCTGCATCTTTCACGGAGAGTCCAAGCTTCTTCGCAATGTGCTGATCGACGGCTTTATGCGCAAGGCTTGGATCAATCTTCAAATCACCACCCAGAAAATGTTCGGGATCGAGTCGGCCTAAAACAACTTGTGCATCTGTGACAGCAGGTTCCATGCCACCTTTGCCATAGCAAGCAGGGCCAGGTTCAGCACCAGCCGAACGGGGGCCGACGCGGAATGCGCCACCTGGGTCAAGATAAGCAATCGACCCGCCACCGGCACCGATGGCATCAATATCAATCATTGGCACCAGTACGGGCAGCGAGGCTACTTCGGTGTCGCGCGGATTTTTAATGCGCAGCTCGCCATTTTGAATAACTGAAATATCTGCCGATGTTCCGCCAATATCGATCGTGATTACATTTTTGGTTTTGCAGGCAGCACCCGTCCACCTTCCGCCGATCACGCCACCGGCAGGGCCAGAGAGCAGGAGACCCACTGGCCGCACATATGAATTCTCAATAGTTGAAATGCCACCATTGGATTGCATGATGCGCACGGCTGCATCTACACCATTTTCATGCAACCGATCTTTCAAGCGGCGTAGATAAAGCGATGTGCCAGGCCCGATATAGGCATTCATCGCTGCGGTCGAGAAGCGTTCATACTCGCGAATGACATTCACGACCTCAGATGAACAAGACACGAAAGCATCGGGCATAACCTCTTGCACTATGGATTTGGCCTTTTGTTCATGCGCGTCATTCAGGAATGAGAACAGAAAGCAGATGATTACGGAGTCTAGCCCGCGCTTTTTGAACAACAACGCAGCTTCGCGCACTTGCTCTTCGTTCAAGGGCGTCTCGATTTCACCCGTGGGCGGCATCAGGCGTTCGTCCACCACAATCCGGTTGCGCCGTTTGACCAAGGGTTTGGATTGCCACGGCACATCATATTGTAACGAAAAATTATGTGGGCGTTTGTGGCGGGCCATATGCAGAATATCGCGAAAACCACGTGTGGTGATCATGCCCACTTCCGCACCTTTGCGTTCGATCACCATATTGGTGGCGACAGTGGTACCGTGGAACACCATATCGACTGCACTAGGGGCAACCTCCGCCATTTTGCAGATATCAACGATACCTTGGACTACGCCGACAGATTGGTCTTTCGGGGTTGATGAAACTTTGTGCACAAAGATGGATTGTTGACCTCTTTTGTCAACCTTCTCCAACACGATGTCGGTGAATGTGCCACCAACGTCAACGCCAACACGGATCATATCGATCTCCCCAATCCCGATGAATTGATAACACTTCATACGTTGATGTCGTTGGAGTCAAGATAGGCAAGAACATTTTTTAGTGGTTCAACGTCACCAAACTTTGCATCAATGTCAAACAGGTTCCATTCGACGGCTCCCGAAACGCGGTTGCCAATACCTTCCGTGACGGCGATGGGCTTAAATCCTTCGGCAACGGCCTCAGACCCAACACTTAGCACTTCCGCTGGGATTTTATGGTGCCAAAGTTCCATGTCGCCGGGCACACTGCGATTAGTCGCATCATAAGCGGTTGTGGTGAAAACCACCGGCAAGCCACGCTGGCGGAAGGCCATCACTAGCTGCTGGTTAGCGTCGATAATCTCATCCATATTATCGCAGGTGAAGGCATTTCCCGGCCGCGTCCAGTTAGCTGGCTGGCAGTTTGATCCGACTGAAAAGGGAAATGAAATGTTTTGTTTTTATCAATTGATAACATTATAGCATCAATCCAAATGACAGATATTCGACAGCTCAAAGCTTTCGTTGCTGTGGCCGAGGAACTTAACTTCCACAAGGCGGCTGAGCGATTGGCGACAGTGCAACCGGCATTGAGCAGACTCATTCAAAACTTAGAATTAGACATGCAAGTTCAACTTTTGCGGCGAACTACCCGTCATGTAGAATTGACTGAAGCCGGAAAAACGTTACTGCAAGATGCTCGCGCGTTGCTTCAGAACTTGGAACAAGCTGTAAAGGTTACACAGCAAACGGCAAATGGTACAGCCGGAAAATTGATATTGGGATATATAGATTTTGCTGTTCACACGGTGCTGCCAGATATGTTGGCTGCTCTTGTCAAACACAATTCTGATATCGGCATTTTGCTCACCTATCTGTCAACAATGCAGCAGCGCATGGCTCTCATTGAAGGCAACATTGATCTTGGCATTATGATTGGCCAGGATGAATAGCCCGCATGTGGAAACACGTGTTCTGGCTGAAGAGTCAATTTAAGCAGTGCTGCCAACCACACATCGTTTGGCCAATAGGCGCAAATTGGCGATCTCTGATTTGCTGT
>JAYTSN010000163.1:0-32400 GCA_043745625.1 Aestuariivirga sp.
CGGTGAAGGCTTTGACAATCTTTCCGGCGAAAATTCAGAACTCTTCTTCAACTCACCTATCGTTGGCCACGACATTTTAAATGGTCAGGGCAACGATACCGATTATGACGGTGAGAACGGCGATGATATTATGGTGCAAGGTGCTGGCATCCAGCGCAATAACGGTATGCAAGGTTTTGATTGGGCAATCCACAAGGGCGACAATGTTGCTGCGGACTCGGATCTGACAATCCTTGTTGGCGCTCCGGTAACACCGGCATTCATACTCCGTGATCGCTTCGACTCGGTTGAAGGCCTTTCTGGATGGAAAATGGATGATAAACTCACCGGCGCATCGAAACTTATTGTTGCTGGTAGTGGTTTTGACTCATCTCTCAATCAAGCTGGCGTAGACCGCATTCATGGTCTTGGTGCAGTCATTGGAGCTGTTGGCGACGCTAATCCCCTCAACGATCCGAATGCAATCATTCTGAGCAGTGCACGGGCCTTCGCTGGTGGTGAAATTCTTTTGGGCGGTGCTGGCAGTGATGTCATCAGAGGCAACCTCGGCGATGACATCATTGATGGTGATGCTTGGCTGAACGTCAAGATTGATGTGCACAGCACAAAGATCAATCCCGTCACTGGAAAGTTTGACACATTAGGTGACCATGTCCTGTTCTCTGTTGATAGCTTGACAGAAATTCAGGTACGGTTGTTGTCACGTGGTGCTGATCATATCAACCCCGGTCAACTTGAAGCCGTGCGCGAAATTATCAACGACAGCAAGCTGGCTGACGGCGTTACTAACGCTCAAGATATTGCGGTGTTTGCAGACGCACGCGCCAATTATACCATCACCAACAATGCCAATGGCACGATAACCGTGTCCCATACTGGCTTTGTGCGCTCAGCTACTTTGCTGAACTCAGATGGTATTGACACGCTTCGCAACATCGAAGTCTTGCGTTTTGCCGATGGTGATATCGTAGTTGGCGGTGGTGGAACCGGAGTGGTCAATTCACCTGCAACGGGCCTTGCCTTGCTCAGCGATACATCACCAACTGAAACAGTGGCGCTTACCGTAAACACATCAGCGATTGCTGATGCCAACGGCCTGCCGTCTCCACTTGCTCTGACATTCCAGTGGCAGGCTGCACCTGATACAGGTGGTGGTGTTCCCGGTGCATGGGCACCAATTGCTGGTGCTACAGCTGCCAGCTTTACGCCAGCGCAGGCGCAGGTTGGCCAGTTGCTGCGTGCAGTTGTTTCATTTACTGATAGTCTGGGCAACCCTGAATCCATCATAACAGATGCCAGCACCCGTATCGTGGGTGATAGCATTCGCAACGGTGGAGGCGGTGCCACACTCACAGGTACAATCGGTGATGATATCTTCGACGCGCGCGGTGGTGCTGATACCGTCAACGCACTTGCTGGGGATGATGTTATTTCCGGTGGAACAGGCAATGACATCATCAACGCTGGTGCAGATAATGATACTGTTATCTGGAATGCGGGAGATGGCCGCGACGTCATCGACGGTGGTACTGAATCTTTGCCTGGCATTGGTGATACGTTCACGATCAATGGCGATGCCACGGCCGAAAACTACAACGTTTACGCCCGCGCAGATTGGTTGGCCGTTGCAGGTAACACTACAGCACAATTGAATGCTGGAACTGAAATCGTAGTCACGCGCAACGGTACAAATAATGCGTCTGTTATTGCTGAACTTAAAGACATCGAAGAAATTATAGTCAACACTGGTGCTGGTGGCAATACAGTATCAGCAATTGGTAATTTCAATCCAACCAGCTTGGCGCCCCATACAATTACCATCAATGCCGGCGCAGGAAATGATACTGTTGATATTACGAAACTTACTTCGCCTCACCATGTTGTTCTCAACACTGGCGGTGGCACGGATACATTCACCGGCAAGCGTTCGCAAGATGTGATGAATGTGACATCAGTGAATACTGCTGGCGGCAGCGTGGTTGGTGGCAACTCTGGTGCAATCTTCACATTGTCACAGTCTGATCTTGCCGGCCTGAAAAATCTGGTCAGCGGAACACCAAGCCCCGAAAACGAAATTCCAGTTGGGGTGCGTGATCCATCTGGCCATAACAACAACCTTGCCCACCCTGAATATGGTGCGGCAGATGAAGCATTCATCCGCCTCACATCGGCTCACTATGGTGCGCCCGATGCCAATGGCAATCGCGCGATCAATCCGATTTTTGCGGAACTTGATGCACGACACATCTCCAATATTCTTGGAGCGCAAGAAGTGGATCTGCCGAAAAATGCTGCTGGTGCCAATATCTTCTTCATGGCATTCGGTCAGTATTTTGATCACGGTCTCGATTTTCTTGACAAAGGTGGCAATGGCACGATTGCAATTGGTGGTCCAGGCGTGTCAGCTGCAACTGATAACCCTGCAGATCTGACACGCGGAAAAGTCGTTGGCTTTGATGCTAACGGTGTTCCAATCCTTATTAATAAAACATCACCGTTCGTCGATCAAAACCAGGCCTATGGTTCAAACATTCTGGTTGAGCAATTCCTCCGCGAAGGTGATGGTCATGGCGGATTGACAGCCCACTTGCTTGCAGGTGCGCCTGATCCAACAGCACACCAGTTCAATTTGTTGCCAACATTCCGTGAAGCCATCTTGCATCACTGGGCAAACAATACTTTGTTCCATATGCCTGATGGATCCACTGTTGCTTTCCAAACCTATTTCGCTGGCTTGGTTGTGAATGGTGCTGTAACCGAAACTGCGGTTAGTGGTTTGACTTCAAACTTCATGGGTTCGGGTCAAAATCTCTTAATTGACTCAAACCCATACATCAGTGCGCTTGATCATTATCTGGCAGGTGATGGCCGTGCGAATGAAAATGTAGCGCTTACCGCGATGCACACAATCTGGGCCCGCAACCATAATTTCCAAGTTGAAAATCTTAAAAATTCTGGTTTTGACGGGACGCAAGAAGAGGTGTTCCAAGCTGCCCGTATGGTGAATGAAGCCGAGTATCAACGCGTTGTCTTCACCGAATTTGCGGACTCACTGATAGGCGGCATCAAAGGTACTGGCGATCACGGCTTCAAAGAATATCATCCAGAAACTGACTCGCGCATCAGTCACGAATTTGCGGCTGCTGTATACCGCGTCGGCCATTCGCTGATTGCCGATACTTTGACTGTGATGGGTGCTGACGGCCAACCCATGCAAGTGAAGTTGGTGGATGCATTCCTCAATCCTACCAATGCGACACTTGTGGGTAATCCGCATTTGCCACCAGGCTATGTTCCACAACCAGGCTACGCACAGTTGGGTGTTAGCAACATCCTCGGCGGCATTGCCACTCAGCAAGCTGAAGAGGTTGACTTCAACATAGTCGATGCAGTGCGCAATGATCTTGTGCGTATCCGGGCTGATCTCTTTGCCTTCAACGTTGCCCGCAGCTGGGACGTAGGTCTTGGCACCATGAACCAAGTGCGTGCCGATCTCAAAGCTTCGTCAGACTCTTACATTCACGAAGCTGTTGGTTACGCAGGTGATCTTAGCCCGTATGTTTCATGGGCAGATTTCCAACAACGTAACGGCCTCAGCAATGCTGTTATTGCGCAGTTCAAAGAAGCTTACCCAGATCTAGTGTTGGATACCCCTGCAAAAATTACTGATTTCAAGGCGGCCAATCCAGACATTGCGTTGATCAATGGCAACACTGTGAAAGGCATCGACCGCGTTGATTTGTGGGTTGGTGGCCTTGCTGAAAAGCATATTAACGGTGGCCAGGTTGGTCAAACCTTCTGGGTTGTCTTGCAAGAACAATTTGACCGTCTGCAAGAGGGTGACAGGTTCTATTACCTCAACCGGATGGAAAATTTTGATATCTACAAAAACACCATCGAAGAACAGGGCCTTTCAGCCATCATTGGTCGCAACACCGGGCTCACTAATTTGCCTGATGATATTTTCCATACAGCATCAGCTCAACACGGCGACAACGGAGCGAATGGCGGCAGTGTCGACAACGGCGGCGGCACTGTCGACCATGGTGGCGGCACAGGCGGCGGCACTGTCGATCATGGTGGTGGCACAGGAGGCGGAACTGGTGATCATACTGGCGACGCAGGTGGCACGGGTCACACCGGCGGCACTGGCAACACAGGTGGTGGAACAGGAACTGGTACACCGCCGGCAACGCCAACACCGCTGACCCTCATTGGCGATGCAACTGACAATCTCTTGGTTGGTCAGGGTGGTGATGATGTCGCACTTGGCAATGCTGGCAACGATATGCTGACCACAGCCAACGGCAATGATGCGCTGTTTGGTGGGGCTGGTGACGACACGCTGTTTGCAGGATCTGGCGACGACATGGTGTACGGCGAAGAAGGCAATGACCGTATATTTGCTGGCGACGGCAATGACATGATCAAAGGGGGTGCAGGTGAAGACATTGCGATGGGTGGCGCTGGCAATGACACGTTCATCACCTCACCCAACGATGGCAACGACAGCTATTATGGCGATGCTGGAATTGACACCCTTGATATGTCGTCAATCATTGACATGATTGAAGCAAATCTCGGAACTGGCCTTAACAACAATGGTTATGCTCACACATCAACCAGCCATGATGTGTTGTGGAACGTTGAAAATATTGTGACTGGTGCTGGCAATGATACGATCACAGCATCAAGTGCCGCAAATGTTATCGATACGGGTGCAGGCCACGACACAGTCGTGTTCCGCTCTGCCTCCGACGCCAATCACGACACGATCCTGAACTTTGAAGCGGGCGACAAAATTGATGTCAAAGGCTTCATGGGCGGACCGGTTCAATTGGTCAACGGTGCAACGGCTGCAGCAGGCCAGATTGCCGTGAGCTTCGAAAATATAAATGGCGAGAATTTCACAGTTCTGCACGGCCAAGATGCAAATCACAACAGCTTCGAAGTGGACATAAAGGGCCACCACCAGCTGACTGTCACAGACTTCGTATCTTAGATTGATGCGGAGGGCAAAGCGGGAATAGTCCACCCGTTTAGTCTCGAATGATTAGAGCGAAGCAGGAATAGTCCACCTGTTTCGCTCTAGTGTTGAATGGTTCTACACGAACCATATCTTGAATTGACGATTCACTTAAATTTCATGCCGCGCTCGCGCAAAATAACTCACATCTGTGTCGCCAGACAGTCGCAATAAATCTATACTGCAATCATTGAAAAATGGTGCCCGAGACCGGAATCGAACCAGTGACACGCGGATTTTCAATCCGCTGCTCTACCAACTGAGCTACTCGGGCATCCAAACAAATTCCTTTTGACGAATTTGTTCTTTGGTGACGGGCTGTATAGGTGAACAGTTGTGCCGTTGCAACTGGGTTTCATACAAAAAGAAACTCCGCTGAAAAGCGGGGTTTCGAAGATCGCAGTAGCGTTAGTTTTTGGCGATATCGATATCTTTGGTTTCTTTGAGGAACAAGAAACCAACAACTGCGGTGATGGCCGCAAAGACGACTGGATACCCACAGCCCGGCAAAGATGTTACCGGTGTAGGCAACATAAGCCGTGGCGAAAAATGGCAGCATGCCGCCAAACCAGCCATTGCCGATGTGATAGGGCAATGACATTGACGTGTAGCGCACGTTGGATGGGAACATTTCCACCAAGAACGCAGCAATCGGGCCGTAAACCAAGGTGGTAAAAAGCATCATCGCGAACACAATCAGGATGGACTGCACATATTGAGCAAAGCTCAGTGCTTTAGCGGTGGTGGTTTTGATTTCACTGACATGCAGTGTTGCTGTCCCATCCGTTAACACATCAGCTTGTTCTTTCGTCAACTTCAAGTCAGCTTCCACCACCTTGAAATGTGGATAGCCAACATCAGCCAAGGCTCTTTGCCAAGCGTAAGGTGAAGTGCCTTCAACCTTGGCATCGCCTGCTGCTAAAGTGACTTTGGAACCCGCAGCACCATTCACTGACGTGAATGAAATGCCGTTTGATGTCAGGATAGCGTTGCCCTTGTCGCAATCGCCTTCTGTGGTCCAACCCTTAACCGGGAAAATGGTGAAGTGACATTGCGCTGGATCAGCTGTCACGATCAGCTTGGCTGGACGAGTGTCGTTAAACGCAGCCAGTTCAGGGTTGATCGAACGTGCCAGCAAGTGGAACAGAGACATGCCGATGGTTGGCAAATAGCAAATTGCTGCCAAGGCACAACCCGCCAGAATAATCTTCAGGCGGCCAATCTTGTCAGACAGGCGACCGAAGAAAACAAACAGCGGAGTTGCAAGAAGAACAGCAACGCCGACGACTGTATAACCAACCCACCAATCAGCTTTCAGCGTGCCGTTGATAAAGAACAGCGCATAAAATTGTGCGGTGTACCACACAACGCCTTGATCCATTGTTGCACCAAACAAAGCAAGCAAAGCGTATTAGTTATTCGGATATTTGAAGAATGTATTGCGGATCGGTGTTGCCGAACCACGGCCTTCAGCCTTCATTTTCTGGAATACAGGCGATTCATTCAGTTTCAAACAAATCCAAACCGAGAAGGCCAAAAGTATGATCGAAGCCAGAAACGGAATGCGCCAGCCAGCGATAATGCCGCCTGTGCCGTCTTTGAACCAGGCTGGATCAGAGTACCAACGCAGGCCACCAATCACGAGAAGTGACAAGAAGAAGCCGATAGTGGCTGTGGTTTGAATCCAGCTCGTGGCATAACCACGGCGACCATTTTGCGCATGCTCAGCCACATAAGTTGCAGCACCACCATACTCACCTCCCAAAGCCAAACCTTGGATCAAACGGATGATGAGCAACAGGATCGGAGCGAGTGCACCGTTGCTTGCATATGAAGGCAGGCAGCCCACCAAGAATATTGAAATGCCCATCACCATAGTGGTGACGAGGAATGTATATTTGCGGCCTACAAGATCGCCCAAGCGACCAAGAACAGTGCACCGAAGGGGGCGTACTAAGAAGCCTGCAGCATAAGCGCCCAGTGCACCTAGAAGTGCCCAAGTGTCATTGCCTGGTGGAAAAAAATGCGGCGAAAAACGGTGTTAAAGTTGCGTAGAGATAAAAGTCATACCACTCGAAAACAGTTCCTGTGGATGATTGTGGAAATTGAATTAGGCTAATCCGTCTTGGCCGTCTTCATCTTCATCTTCCACAACAGGAATTGAATATTTCCCGCCCAACCAAGAATTTAAATCTTCATTGGCGCAGCGGTTGGAACAAAAGGGATAGAATTTTTGTGAGGATGGCTTCTTGCAAATCGGGCAAGGTTTGCGTGGGCGCAGTGCAATAACTTCAGCCATCACAAATCACTTATAGGTTGCGTCATCCATTTATGTTGCACCGGAAAGCCCGCACCTTGCAAAAGCAAAACGGTTTCATAAAGTGGAAGGCCGATCACCGCAGAATGAGACCCCGCCATATAGCGCACAAAGGATTCAGCCCGGCCCTGAATAGCATAGCCACCCGCTTTGCCGCGCCATTCTTCTGATTTCAAATAGCTTTCGATATCTTCGCGCGAAAAGCGCTTGAACCGAATTTTGGTTTCAACACAGCGCGAAGATTTCTTGCCGCCGGGTGCTAAAACGCTAACCGAAGAATAAACCCAATGAGAACGACCCGATAATAAGTTCAAACAATCTTTGGCTTCTTGATAAGTTTCAGCCTTTGGCAAAATGCGTCGGCCAAGGCCCACCACAGTATCGGCGGCTAGAATATAAACATTCTCACCCAAGCCTCTGACCAACGGCATATCCTTGGCTTTGTCAGCCTTGGCATCAGCCAGACGGATCGACAAGCGGCGCGGGGTTTCGCGCCTCAATGGTGTTTCGTCAACATCGGAGGGATTAAGCAGATCAGGCGTCAGACCGATCCGGTCGAGCAGGCTTAAGCGGCGCGGTGAGGCGCTGGCCAGAACAAGCTTGGCACCAATCTCCGCCACTTATTTAAACCGATAATTGATGCGGCCCTTGGTCAAATCATAGGGCGTCATTTCAACCATAACCCGGTCACCCGCCAAAACGCGAATGCGGTTTTTGCGCATTTTACCCGAAGTATGGGCAATAATTTCATGGGCGTTATGGTCAAGTTTCACCCGAAACGTTGCGTTTGGCAGAAGTTCGACAACCGTGCCCTCGAACTCCAGCAATTCTTCTTTAGCCATTAGATTCCTTGTCAAATTAGCAATTGGTGCCTCCTTTGAACTGGAATGGCCGCAAAATCAAGCTTTGCGACGATTATCCCCCTCGCCTTGGCTTTGGCGCAAATCTATGATCTTCTTTCAGAGTTTGAAAGGTAGCGACTCAATGGGCAAATTGACCACTCATGTTTTAGATACGGCGCTGGGGAAACCGGCTGCTGGCTTGCACATCGAGGTGTGGCAAGGGGAATTGGTGAAGTCCGTTGTAACCAATGCCGATGGTCGCGCGGATGCACCTTTGTTGGAAGGTGCGGATTTCACATCAGGGCAATATGAATTGCAGTTTTTTGCAGGCGATTACTTGCGCTCACTTGGTTATAACTTTGCCGAGCCACTGTTTCTCGACATCATCCCGATTCGGTTTGGAATTGCCGATGCTTCACAACATTTCCATGTTCCTTTGCTGCTGTCGCCCTTTGGCTATTCAACCTACCGGGGCAGTTGATGAATTTTTTGCAATTCATGCGGCGCGGCGAGATCGTGCGGATTGATAAATTCGCGCCCGAGACAATGCTGCTTGATTATCTGCGCCTCACTGAAAAATCGAAAGGCACAAAAGAGGGTTGCAATGAAGGTGATTGTGGGGCTTGCACAGTGGTGCTCGGAACACCGCACAATGGCGGCGTGCGATATCAAGCCGTCAATGCGTGCATACTTTTACTGGGCCAAATTCATGGCAAGGAGTTGATCACCGTTGATGATCTGGCGCGCGCTGGCATTTTGCATCCGGTGCAACAAGCGATGGTTGATGCGCATGCTTCACAATGCGGGTTCTGTACACCGGGGTTTGTGATGTCGTTATTCTCGCTGGCGCATGAAAGGCGCAAAATAACGCGCCAAGATGTAGTGGAACAGATCGCCGGAAACTTATGCCGCTGCACGGGTTATCGGCCAATCGTTGATGCAGGACTGGCAGCTTGCGATTCGGCTGATGATCATTGGCACAAAGCGCAAGCTGAAACTTGCGCCGCATTAGAAAGCATTAAAGGCGATTTATTTGTTGGAAATGCAATTTCTTTTTTCGCAGCACCTTCGACCTCTGACGCGCTTGCTGGTTTGTGCACCACTTATCCTGAAGCAACAATTGTTTCAGGTGCAACTGATGTGGGCTTGTGGATCAACAAGCAAATGCGCGCACAGCCTAAAATTATTTATACTGGAGCCGCCAAGGATTTTTCTCAAGTAGTTGACCACGGCGACTATCTCTCAATTGGCGCGGGTGCTACTTATGCCGATGCTTTTGAAGCGCTCGGAAAAATTAGTCCGCATTTAAGTAGCCTTCTCAAACGCATAGGTGCTCGCCAAGTTCGCGCTTCAGGCACGATAGGCGGCAACATTGCCAATGGCTCACCCATTGGCGACATGCCCCCTGCTCTCATCGCCTTAGATGCCACTCTTCATTTGCGCTTTGGTAAAACTGAACGCACAATGAAGCTTGAAGACTTTTTTATTGCTTACGGCAAACAAGACCGAAAGCCAGGTGAATTGGTGTGGCGAATTGATGTGCCCAAACCAAAACCGAACCAGATTTTTAACTGTGCAAAAATTACCAAACGGCGTGATGATGATATTTCAGCGGTAATGGGCGCATTTTTGTTCACGACCGAAAATGAAAAAATCATCGCCGCCCGCATCGCCTATGGCGGCATGGCTGCCACACCAAAACGCGCTCTGAAAACTGAGGCAGCACTTGTTGGCAAAACATTAGATCAGGCCTTTGCCATCCAGCTTGATGATTACGCACCCATCGCCGATATGCGCGCGAGTGCTGAATATCGCACAGCTGCAGCGAATGCTCTCTTGCACAAAGCCATTTTGGAAGCGGCAGGCCAAACCGAAACACGGGTGCATCCATGACGCTCGAAACAATTGGCAAAGCAATTGCCCATGATAGCGCAGAGATGCACGTTCAAGGCAACGCGGTCTATATTGATGACATGCGCGAACCTGAAGGCACGGTGCATGTGGTGCCCGGCTATGCCAAGCAAGGTGCACGCGGCAAAATCAAGAAGCTCAATTTATCATCTGTAATGACTGCCGCTGGCGTTATCGCGGTACTCACTGCCCAAGACATTCCAAACAAAAATGATTGCAGCCCGACGCTCGGCGATGACCCAATTTTAGCAGATGGCGAAATTCAATTTCACGGCCAAGTTATTTTCGCCGTCGTCGCTGAAACGCGCGACCTTGCCCGCCGCGCAACGCTCCTTGCGCAAATCGAGATTGCAGAAGAAACTCCCGCTGTCACCGTGCAAGATGCTTTGAAAGAAGCAAAGCCGGATTTGTTGCCGCCTTATGATTTTAAGAAAGGCGATGCGGCTAAGCTCATTACATCATCACCTCAAAAAATCTTTGGCAATTTTGAAATTGGTGGCCAAGAGCACTTTTATCTTGAAGGCCAAATTGCACTCGCACTGCCCGCTGAGAAAGGCGGCATGATGGTTTATTCTTCAACGCAGCACCCCACAGAAATTCAACATGCGGTGGCGGCTATGTTGGGCGTTGATGATGCAAAGGTCACAGCCGAATGTCGCCGCATGGGTGGTGGGTTTGGTGGCAAAGAATCTCAGGCCACGCAATGGGCATGCCTTGCGGCACTCGCCGCACATAAAACAGGCCGACCTGCCAAGTGCCGATTAGACCGCGACGATGATATGATCATGACCGGCAAGCGCCATGATTTTGAAGTCACCTATGGCGCATCTTACGACAAGACCGCACGCATCACAGCTGTTGATCTGAACCTGATGGCACGCTGTGGATATTCCGCCGATCTCAGTGCTGCAATTTGCGACCGTGCCATGTTCCATGCGGATAATGCCTATTTTTATCCGGCTTACCATATTGCCACGCGCCGCCTCAAAACCAATACGGTTTCAAATACGGCGTTCCGTGGCTTTGGCGGTCCACAAGGCATATTGTTTGCCGAACAAATGATGCAAGCCATCGCCATTCAAACCGGTATGGACGCGCTTGAAGTTCGAAAACGCAATCTCTATGCACGTGGTCGCGATGTAACGCCTTATGGTCAAAAGCTGCGTGATAACATCAGTGCTGATGTCATCGCTCAACTTGAAAAAACCTCGTCTTATGCCATGCGCCGCAAAGAAATCTCGGCATTCAATAAGACCAGTAAAATTCTAAAAAAAGGTTTGGCACTCACGCCCGTCAAATTCGGCATTTCATTTACTTTTACACAAATGAACCAGGCCGGTGCATTGGTGCATGTCTATGCCGATGGCTCCGTGCATCTTAATCACGGCGGCACTGAAATGGGCCAAGGGCTTTATGTGAAAGTGGCTCAAGTGGTGGCGGAGGTTTTTGGAATCGCGCTTGAACACGTGGCCATCACCGCAACGACCACAGGCAAAGTGCCCAACACATCGCCTACTGCCGCTTCATCAGGCACTGACCTCAATGGCATGGCCGCTGCAAACGCTGCCAAAATCATCAAAGACCGCATGGCCGCGCACGCTGCAAAAATTTGGAAAGTGGCCAAATCTAAAATCACTTTCGCCAATGGCAAAGTGAAGTCAGGCCGCAAATCCATCAGCTTTGCTGAATTGGCCAAAGCCACCAAAGAAGCAAAAATCTCGCTCTCTTCTACTGGTTTTTATTTCACACCAGAAATTCATTGGAACAGGGCAACAGGCAAGGGCATGCCATTTTACTATTTCGCTTATGGCGCTTCTTGTTCTGAAGTGTTGATCGATACGATGACGGGCGAAATGAAAGTGACCCGCGTTGATATCCTTCATGATGTCGGCCACTCGCTCAATCCGGCGATTGATATGGGCCAAATTGAAGGTGGTTTTGTGCAGGGCATGGGTTGGCTCACGACAGAAGAATTGGTTTATGATGCAAAGGGGGTTCTGCGCACGCAGGCACCATCAACCTATAAAATCCCCTGCGCCTCAGACGTGCCAGAAGATTTCCGCGTGGCGCTTTACAAGTCCAATGGCAATGTAATGGATACGATCTATCGCTCTAAAGCCGTAGGCGAACCGCCTCTGATCTTGCCAATTTCTGTTTGGTGCGCGGTGATGGATGCCGTGGCCTCGATCAAGCCCGGTGTGGTTCCAAAACTCAATGCGCCCGCAACGCCCGAAAATATTTTGCGCGCCGTGCAGTCGCTATGAATTATTGGCAAAAAATTATCAGTGCTGTCAAAGATCAAGGCACATGCACTTTGGTCACAATCACCAATGCTGAAGGTTCAACGCCACGCGAACAAGGCGCATGGATGGTCATAACTTCGCAAGGCTATCACGGTTCCATCGGTGGCGGCACATTGGAATGGCACGCCATGGCTGAAGCTCAGGCGCTGCTCGGAAAACCTGCAACATATAAAACGCTCCGCAAAAACCTGGGGCCTGATTTGGGCCAATGCTGCGGTGGGCGTGTTGATTTGCGAATTGAGAGTTTTGATCGTCAGTCCCTGCCGCAACTCCGCAATTACTCTGCAAACTACAAGCAAAAACTTTGCCACTTACATCTTTGGGGCGCAGGCCATGTGGGCCGTGCTTTGGTGATGGCGCTTGCCCCTTTGCCATTTCGGATTTCATGGTGGGACGCAAGACCAAATGCATTTCCGTCTGCCGTTCCGCAGAACGTCACGTGCCGTGTCGGCACACCTCGCGAGATGGACGATGACGCATTCATATTGGTGATGAGTCATAGTCATGCATTGGATTTTGAAATTGTTGATTATGCATTGCGCAATCCAGCATTCCCATTCGTCGGCCTTATCGGCAGTCAAACCAAACGCGCGCGTTTCCTCAAGCGACTGCGCGAAGCCGGCCATGACGAGAGCAATCTCGCCCGCCTCACATGCCCTATTGGTGCGTCGTCGCTCAAGTCGAAACTTCCTGCAGCCATTGCGGCTGGCGTGGTTGTTCAAATGCTAGAGCAAGACGAACTTTCCATCTCCGGTATGCCTGCAAAACAAAGGGTAGCCAACTAATGGACCCGTTCCTCGACGAATGGCTCAACATCCTTGTGCGCTGGGGCCACCTCGTTGCAGGCATCGCATGGATCGGCACGTCGTTTTATTTTGTGGCGCTTGATCTATCTCTCCGCAAGGCGGGTGCAATGCCCGAAGGCGTTTCGGGCGAGGCTTGGGAGGTGCATGGTGGTGGGTTTTATCATGTCCGCAAATATCTCTCGGCCCCCGCTGAACTTCCACCGCATTTGATCTGGTTTAAATGGGAAGCCTACCTCACATGGATCACAGGCTTTGTCCTTCTCATCATCCAATATTATCTGGCGGCAGATGTTTATCTGATTGATCCAAATGTTTTAGCCCTGACGACTTGGCAAGCCATCGGCATTTCGGTTGCATCATTGTTTGGAGGATGGATTATTTATGACGGGTTATGTCGCTCTGCCATTGGCAACCACACAGGATGGTTGGCGATCGTTGTGTATGCTCTCATCATCGCCGCTGCTTATTTTTTCTCCCACGTTTTTTCGGGCCGCGGTGCATTCATTCATATCGGCGCAGTCGTTGGAACCATGATGGCGGCTAATGTGTTTGCGGTGATCATACCCAATCAACGCAAAATCACGGCCACGCTTTTAAAAGGCGAAAAGCCTGATCCAAAATACGGCATCATCGGCAAGCAACGTTCACTTCATAACACATATCTCACGCTGCCCGTCCTCTTCATGATGACAAGCAATCATTATGCGATCATCACTGGCCACCCGCAAGCTTGGGCGCTGGTTGGTTTAATTGTGTTGATCGGCGGTGTATCGCGTCACTTCCTTTTGCGTCATGAGGTGGGTGATGAGATGGGCCAGATCGCTTGGACGATTCCTGTGATCAGTCTGTGCCTTGTAGGTGTGGTCATGCTCACCCAACCTCAAACTATCTCATATACCGGCCCAAAAGTGAGTGATGCAGAGGCGTTAACAATTGTGCAGAACCATTGCAGTTCATGCCATGCCGCAAACCCAACCGACGATAAAGTTAAAGCCGCTCCAAAAGGTATTGTAATTTCTTCCCTTGATGAAATGAAAAAATACGCCAAACAAATTGAGGCCCAAGCCGTGCGCAATAACACCATGCCGATGGGCAATAAAACGCATATGCTGCCAGAAGAACGTGCCAAACTTGGCTCATGGATTGCTGCCCAATGATTACCCTCGATGATATAAATCAGATGACCGACGAAGCCTTTATTGCGCAATTTGGCGAAGTGGCCGAACATTCGCCATGGGTGGCAGAAGATGCAACGCTTGATCGGCCCTATGCAACATTTCCCGATATGCGCTCGGCATTCATCGACGCTGTTTCTGATGCCGACCGCGATTCTCAGCTGGCACTTTTGCGCGCGCATCCTGACCTTGCAACAAAAGCAAAGCTCACGACCGATTCAACCAATGAGCAAAAAGGTGCGGGCCTCGATACATTGAGCGCTGAAGAATTTGAACGATTCACAAAGCTGAATGATCTCTATAAGACGAGAAATGGATTTCCATTTATCTATGCTGTAAAGGGTGCCACCAAACTTCAAATTCTCGCCGCCTTTGAAGCGCGCGTGAAAAATAATAAAGACTTGGAATTTGATACTGCCATTTTGCAAGTCTGCCGCATCATCAGTTTCCGCCTTGAAGCGATGCTAACGTCATGACGAAACTTCTGCTTGGCCAGTTGGTAGCCTTTGGCGAAACGCCTCAAGATCTCACTCATGAGACGCGTGGTGCAATTGTGATCGGCGACGATGGCCGGATATTATGGCGCGGGCCCCTGCCATTATTGCCGCGTGCTTTTGATCTCACGCCACGCGAAGATTATGGCCAGTCATTATTGATGGCGGGCTTTGTTGATGCCCACATCCACTTCCCACAATACCGTATGCTTGCCGCAGCGGCGACAGACCTTCTCGATTGGTTGACGCGCTATACTTGGCCAGAAGAAGCGCTCTATGCGGACGCAGATCATGCAGCGATAGCGGCAGATATTTTTCTGTCGCGCCTTTTCAAAAACGGAACAACATCAGCGTTGGCGTTTTGCTCGTCGCATAAAGTTGGCGCAGAAGCCTTGTTCAAAGCCGCGCATAAAAACAACATGGCCTTGATCAGCGGTAAAACATTGATGGACCGCAATGCCATTCCAGCGGTTCAAGACACTGTCGAGCAAGGAGCTCTTGAAACACTCGAACTTCATGAAAACTATCACAACAAAGGCCGCTTGCGACATGCGGTGTCACCGCGCTTTGCAATCACATCAACAGAAGCGCAGCTCAAATCGACAGGAGAATTATTGCAAATCTGCAAAGGGGCATTGATGCAAACGCATATTTCAGAAAGCATTTATGAAATTGAATGGATCAAGAAACTGTTTCCAAATGACCGTGACTACACGGCTGTCTATGAGCGCTTCGGATTGCTAACGGACCACAGTCTATTTGCTCATGGTGTGCATCTTTCAGAAAGCGAAGCCCAACGCTTGCATGAGTTAGGTTCGACAGTAGTGCACTGCCCCACGTCGAATAATTTTTTAGGTTCAGGCCTCATGTCCATGAACCATTTGCAAAATGATAACCACCATGTTTTACTCGGGCTGGCCACTGATGTTGGAGGTGGCACCAGTTATTCAATGCTGCAAACTTTGGGTGAAACTTATAAAGTGCAAATGCTTTCTGGTCGAAAAATGAAAGCGGCTGAGCTGTTCCACATGGCAACACTGGGCAATGCCAAGAGGCTACGCATTGATGATGAAACCGGCAGTTTGACGATTGGAAAATTTGCAGACATCATTGTGCTTGATCCTACTGCAACTGATGTGATGGCAGCACGCCACCCGCTTTCAAATTCAATCGAAGATGTGTTGTTTGCACTTGCTATACTTGGTGATGATCGTGCCATTAAAGCAACTTATGTTGCAGGTGAGAAAGTCTATGGAGCATAAACGCCCATGTTGATGATGCCCAAGCCAGATGAAGCCGTTCTTGCCCGTCGCGCTGAGATCGTGGCGGCGCTCAAATCCATCGTGCCCGGTGAAGGTGTCATTGATGCTTCTCGTCAAATGAGTGTTTATGAATCAGACGGTCTCACCGCTTATAAACAAATGCCTATGGTCGTGGTTTTGCCTGAAACGGTAGCGCAAGTTTCCGCAGTGCTGCGCTATGCTCATGACAACAACATTAAAATCGTTCCGCGCGGTGCGGGAACATCGCTGTCAGGCGGAGCGCTTCCGCTCGAAGATGGCATTCTGCTGGGCATGTCGAAGTTCAACCGCATCGTAGAGATTGATTACGAAAATCGCTGCGCCATCGTTCAGCCCGGTGTCACTAATTTGGGGATAACCAAAGCTGTTGAGCATAAGGGCTTTTATTACGCTCCAGACCCCTCATCGCAAATTGCCTGCACCATTGGTGGCAATGTGGCCGAGAATTCGGGTGGTGTGCATTGTTTGAAATATGGCCTTACAGCGAATAATGTTTTGGGCATTGAGATGGTTTTGATCACCGGCGAAGTTGTGCGCCTTGGCGGGAAACATCTCGATAGTGAAGGTTATGATTTGCTTGGCCTGATGACGGGTTCAGAAGGCCTGCTCGGTGTTGTCACCGAAGTGACAGTGCGAATTTTGCAAAAACCAGAAACGGCGCGCGCGGTACTGGTTGGATTTCCATCAAACGAAACAGCTGGCCAGTGCGTGGCTGATATTATCTCGGCAGGCATCATTCCTGGCGGCATGGAGATGATGGACCGTCCTGCCATACATGCCGTCGAAGAATTTGTGCACGCCGATTACCCATTGGATGTTGAAGCCTTGTTGATCGTTGAGCTGGATGGCCCGCAGGTTGAAGTCGATCATTTGATCACCCGCGTTTCCGACATTGCCCTCAAAAACAAGTCGGTGAATTTGCGTGTTTCAAATTCCGAAGCAGAGCGCGTTTTATTCTGGGCGGGGCGCAAAGCGGCGTTTCCAGCCGTGGGCCGAATCTCGCCAGATTATATGTGTATGGATGGCACCATACCTCGTAAGAGATTACCCGAAGTTTTAAGTGGCATGGCCGAGCTTTCGAAAAAATATGGCTTGGGCGTGGCCAATGTGTTTCACGCGGGCGATGGTAATTTGCATCCACTTATATTGTTCGATGCCAACAAAGAAGGCGAGCTTGACCGGGCCGAGCGTTTCGGTGCCGATATCTTGCGGCTCTGTGTGAAGGTCGGTGGCGTCTTGACTGGTGAACACGGCGTTGGCGTTGAGAAACGCGATTTGATGCCAGAGATGTTTACGAAAGTTGATTTGGATCAGCAGTTGAGATTGAAATGTGCCTTTGATGATCAAGGGCTGTTAAACCCCGGAAAAGTGTTTCCGCAGTTGCATCGTTGCGCTGAAATGGGGCGCGTTCATGTGAGCGGTGGCAAATTTGCGCACCCAGATTTGCCGCGGTTTTGAACATGAACCCCCACTTCGAAACTGAACTGGCCGAACGCATTCGCGGTGCAACATCGCCGTTTGAAATTATTGGCGCGGGCACCAAGCGTTCCATAGGATACTCCGTAGACGGAGCAATTCTTGATCTATCATCATTTAACCAAATCCTCGCCTATGAGCCCGAAGAGCTCATCCTCGATGTTGGTGCCGGTGCAAAGCTTTCGGATATTGAAAATCTCCTCAGTAAAAACAACCAATATCTCGCATTCGAACCGCCAGATTACTCCAAACTGCTGGGCACTAAACATGCCGGAACAATCGGCGGCATGGTGGCGTGCAATCTTTCTGGCCCGCGCCGTTTGAAGGCTGGTGCAATGCGTGATCATATTCTTGGCGTCACCGCCGTTTCAGGGCGTGGTGAAATTTTCAAAGCGGGCGCGCGCGTCGTCAAAAATGTCACCGGTTATGATGTGCCGAAATTGATGGCTGGATCATATGGCACGCTAGCGGCCTTCACATCAGTCATCATAAAGACCCTGCCCAAGCCTGAGGCGGAAGAAACGCTTTTGATCACTGGCCTCTCCGACTCAGAAGCCGTGCAAACCATGAGCAAAGCCATGCAATCTTCTGCTGAAGTTTCAGCTGCTGCACATATCCCAAACCAAGGCACATATCTCAGGCTGGAAGGTATTCAGCCATCAATCGATTATCGCCGCGACAATCTTATGAAATTGCTCAATGCTAAAATTGAAATTCTGAAATCGGAATCAAACCAAATCTGGAAAGACATTCGCGACGTTTCGATGTTCGCCGAAAATCAAACATATGACATTTGGCGCATATCTGTTGCGCCGTCAGAAGCACCATTGGTCATCGCAAATTTGAACGTCCAAAAGCGATATTTTTTCGATTGGGCAGGCGGCCTCATCTGGCTTGAGGTTCCGCAAGGCACGGACGGAGCGTTGATCCGAAGTGCCTTTACATCAGGCCACGCCACCTTGATCCGCAGCACAATCAAATCCGCTCAAGAGATTTTCCACCGCCAAGCAACGGCGCATGCTGCGCTTTCGGCGCGTGTCAAAAATTCCTTCGATCCCAAAAACATCTTCAACCCTGGCCGCATGTTGAAAGACAACTCATGCAAGTTTTGATCATAGAGAATACGTCCTACTATAATCCGTCATTCCCGCAGAGGCGGGAATCTGTGTTTCCTTTACAACGAAACACAGATGCCCGCCTTCGCGGGCATGACGATACAATGTAATGACCAAAACAAGAATGTTCAGAAACTAATGCAAACACATTTCTCAGATTTCCAACTCAAAGACCCGCATATTGCCGATGCCAACGGAATCTTGCGCAAATGCGTGCATTGCGGGTTCTGCACTGCCACCTGCCCCACTTATGTGCTGGACGGCAATGAGAATGACAGCCCGCGCGGGCGCATATATTTGATCAAGAACATGCTGGAAAAAGGTGAGGCTGCGACGCCTGAAACGGTGAAGCATGTTGATCGCTGCTTGTCGTGCCTGGCCTGTATGACCACCTGTCCATCGGGTGTGAATTACATGCATCTCGTCGATCATGCCCGTACGCATATTGAACAAACTTACAAGCGACCATGGGTCGACCGCATGCAGCGCAACGTGCTTGCCGCCATCATGCCGCGTCCTGGACTGTTTAGACTTGCACTCATCACTGCCAAGCTTGCATTACCATTCAAATCAGTGGTCGAGGCGTTGGGGGCCAAGCGATTTTCGGCCATGCTCAACATTCTTCCTCAGAAACTAGAGGCCCCAATGGCGTTTGGAAAAGCGGGCACATATCCCGCAGCGCAAAACCAAAAAGGCCGCGTCGCCTTATTACGTGGCTGTGTGCAATCTGTGCTTGATCCCAACATCAACGCCGCCACCATTCGGCTGCTCACAAGGTTGGGCTATGAAGTGGTGGTCACTGACACCAACACATGTTGCGGTTCCATCACTCATCATATGGGTAAAGAGGTGCCAGCGCTTGCCAGTGCTAAAAACATGATTGACCAATGGCTGGAAGCAAAAGTCGATCACATCATCATCACCACATCAGGTTGTGGTGTGACCATCAAAGACTATGGCCACATGCTGCGGCTTGATCCTGTCTATGCCGACCGTGCAAAAGTGATCAGCGCCAAGGCGCGCGATATTTCAGAATTCTTGGCTCAAATCGGAATCCCAGAAGGCCAGATGAACTTACGTGTCGCTTATCATGCGCCCTGCACGCTGCAACACGGCCAGCAACTTAAAATCCAGCCGCAGGCCCTGCTGCGCCGTGCTGGTTTTGATGTTCATGAAGTGCCCGAAGGCCATCTCTGCTGCGGGTCGGCTGGCACCTATAATATGATGCAACCGGCCATTTCGCAGCAACTGCTCAACCGCAAACTCGCCAACATCAATTCAACCAATCCCCAAATTATCGCCACTGGAAACATTGGCTGCATGTTGCAAATTAGCTCAGTCAGCAGAATTCCCATCCTCCACACAGTCGAACTTCTCGATTGGGCCGCAGGCGGGCCAAAGCCAGAGAAACTGTCGCAAATTTAATAAATCCAGTCGTCCAATCACCCTATTTCGAGGTCACAAGGCCATTGCCAGTTTGTCACGGTCTTGTCATACTAGTTTCAGATACCGCTTAGAGCCGAGACTATCGGCCGGTATTTTAATGGGTCACTTTGTGCCGAGCACAGTGCTCGGTCACGACATGGAGGAGAATGTTTATGACTAAAATTACTCAAACACAGGCCACTTTGGCTGCTGCGCAAATGTCGCGCCGCAATGTTTTAAAGTCAGCTGTCGCCATCGGCGCGGTTGGTTTTGCAAGCCCGCTCTTTGTAAAGAACGCTTTCTCATCTTCAGGCGAACTCAACCACATGGGTTGGGCTGGCTATGATGGCTATAAGGGTCCAATCGAAGCCTTCACTAAGAAGACTGGTATTAAAGTCAACCTCACCGAACAACCAGACAATGATACGATTTTTGCTCAGGCTAAGCTTTCAGCTCAAACCGGCGCATTCGACACCGTCGAACCAACGGTTGACCGCACCTTGTCATATGTTGAAAATGATCTCGTTGCCCCATGGGATGAAAAGAAGCTGACCTTGGATAGCTATCTGCCAGGCATGGTTGATGGTGCAGCCGGTACAATGGCTGTGGTTAAAGGTGGTCGTTATTTCGTGCCAGCTGTTTGGGGCACAGAAGCCCTCGTATTTAACAAAGAAAAAATGCCATTGGAATACGGCAAGGCCAGCTTGGCTGACCTCTGGGGCGAAGGCCTTGAAGGCAAAGTTACAGTTCGTGCTCACTCAGCACTCGCATCCTTGGGCCGCGTTCTTGATGCTGAAGGCAAATTGCCAAAGCCATTCATGGACAGCTACAAAGATGATGATGTGATGAAGGCCAACTGGGATGTCATCCTCAAGGAAGCTCTCGTCAAAAAGAAGAATATTGTTCAATTCTGGAAGGGCGAAAACGAAGCTCAAGCCGCATTCCGCACCAATGGTGCTGTGATCGGCCAGTGCTGGGATTCAACAGGCTTCAACATGGGCAAAGAAGGCCCATATGGCTATGTTGCTCCGAAGGAAGGCTCAATTGCATGGAACCAAGGTTACATGATGATGAAGAACGCCAAGAACACTGAGCAAGCTTACGAATGGTTGAACTTCCAAGCCACGCCAGAAGGCGGCGCTGCGATGGCCACAACTTATTCTGCAAACCCAGTTGGTAAGGGCGGCATTGAGTTGTTGGATTCAAAGGTTGCAGCATTCTATAACGCCGCATTCCCAGGCGATGCTTTGTCAAAGCTCTGGTGGTGGCCAATTCAAACCAGCTCATTTTTGAAGCTGCGTGCTGAATATGCCGATAAGTTCATCGCTGGCTAATATTTAGGGCACGATCAACATTGCTGACACCAACCCATTATCGTCATCCCCGCGAAAGCGGGGATCCAACTTCCAACAAACCGAAATGTAGCCAAGTTGGATTCCCGCTTTCGCGGGAATGACGGGATTAGGGATGTGTTATTTTAAGTTGATCAGGTTCTAATATACACAATTTGAAACGATGGGTGGCAACGCCCATCGTTTTCTGCTTTTATAGACATAGATCAACCTGAACTTTGACGGAAACGTCAAAGTTCAGAAAAGTTGATCGGAAATCTAAATACTAAGCGATTTTGACTTTTTAAGAAAAGTCAAAACGCTGGGGTTAAGGCCAAAATTTAAATAGGCCGGGGTGAGGGACGATGAGTGAAGACGTAACGCTGTCGAATATTTCGATGGATTTTGGCAAATTTCGCGCCGTTGATAAGGTGGATATCACCATCAAGGCTGGCGAGTTTTTCTCATTTTTGGGCCCATCAGGCTGCGGCAAAACCACAATCTTGCGTTTGATTTCAGGCTTCATGGATCCAACGGAAGGCAAAGTTTTAATCGGCGGCAAAGATATGGCGGGCACCAGACCCAATGAACGCCCCACCGCATTGATCTTCCAAAATCTCGCACTTTTTCCACTCATGCCCATCTGGGAAAACATCGCATTCGGTTTGGAAGTGCGTGGCGTTGACAAAGTCACAAGGCGTGCGAAGGCCGAAGAATTGTTGAAACTGGTTGATCTGCATGAATCCGCCGATAAAAAAGTGAGCCAGCTTTCAGGCGGACAGAAGCAACGTGTGGCCATCGCCCGTGCTTTGGCTGTTGAACCCAAAGTGATGTTGCTTGACGAGCCGCTGTCTGCGCTGGATTTGAAACTCCGCCAACATATGCGCGCCGAGCTTCGCGCCATTCAAAAGCGCACCGGCGTCACATTTATTTACATCACCCATGATCAAGGCGAAGCCTTGGCCATGTCGGACCGTGTGGGTGTTATGAGCCAAGGTGTGCTCCAACAAGTGGCCACACCAAACGAGATTTATAACCAACCTTCAAATGGTTTTGTTGCCTCCTTCGTGGGCGAAAACAATATTTTTGACGGCAAGATCAAGTCGGTCAAAGCTGGCGGTGCATCCTATGATACAAGCGTTGGTAATTTTGCCGCCAAAATTGGGCCTGGCGTTACCAAAGACACCCCAGTTCGCCTCTATGTTCGCCCCGAACATTGCACACTCACAAAATCAGCCGCTAAATCTGGAAACTCAATTCCCGTTGAAGTTACCGCGTCAGCATTCGAAGGCAACTTCATCAATGTGTTTTTGAAAGATAAAGCGGGCAACACCCACATGGCCCAAGTGCAAAACGATCCCGGCGCGCCGCCGCCGCAACGTGGTGCAAAAGTGCAAATGAACTTTGATGCTGATCACGGCGTGCTTCTTGCACACGCCAAAACCCGCAGCTGATAGGGGCCTCGTCTTATGAGTGAACTCATCCGCAGATATGGCTCCTCGCTTACGTGGATTTTCATCGCATTCACGGCCTTCTGGCTGTTGGTCTTGGTGCTTATCCCGAATTTTGTTTTGTTTGAATTTTCGTTCAAACCTTATCTTCCGGTTGACCAACTGGGGGGGCCGAAAGATTTTTATTCGCTGAATAATTATTGGACGTTTTTCACCAGTCCCATTCACATCAGAATATTTTTTCAAACTGTCCTCTATAGTAGTGCTGTTACATTTGTGTGCCTCATGCTCAGCTATCCATTGGCATATTTCCTCGCGAAAGTTGTCGATCCTAAATCTGCGCCTTCAATCTTTTTGCTGCTGATCATTCCGCTATGGGTGTCTGAAATTCTGCGTTCCTTCGCATGGTTCATCATTCTGGCATATAACGGCCCACTCAATGCAATGTTGCAAGGCATTGGCCTTGAACCAGTGCGTTGGATTTCCGGTTTCAACGCGGTCATTATTGGTCTCATCTATTCTTATCTTTTGTTCATGCTGCTGCCGATTTACAATGCGATTTCTTCGCTCGACACCAATCAAATCGAAGCCTCAGAAGATTTGGGCGCATCCCTGTGGCGCACCCATTGGCGCGTGGTCATCCCGCATTCCAAGCCCGGCATCGCATCTGGTTGCGTCATGGTGTTCATGCTCTGCGCAGGCTCGGTCATCGTGCCCAGCACTCTGGCTTCGCCAAGCTCGCGCTGGTTCACAGAGATTATTCAGCAGTGGATGTTTGAAGGCTTGGATTGGAACACGGGTGCGGCCTACGCATTTTTGCTGCTAACGCTCTGCATCATATTTGTCAGTCTTGTGATGCGCCTGTTGAACGTGCGTCTTGTTGATATTGCGAAGTGAGGGAAACATTATGAACTCAAATCGCTTTGGACATTACGCCATTCGCATTTACGTGGTGATATTCCTCGCCTTCATGTTGCTGCCCTTGATCGTCATGGCCGGTGCGGCCTTCAACGACACGCGCTTTCCCTCAATCTATCCATGGTTTGGTTTCACCACCCGTTGGTTTCAAGAATTATGGGCGGATGGCCGGATGTGGAACGCGGCAAAAAATACAGTCTTTGTCGCAATCGCAGTTGTGGCCTTTTCAGTCCCAATCGGCACCGCAGGGGCGATCCTCCTCAATAGCCTGCAAGCCCGTTCCCGCTCTATAATCTATGGCATTATGGTGGCCCCCATCCTCACACCAGGTGCAGTCATTGGCATTTCCACATTGTTATTCTGGTATAAATTTAATGTGCCAGCCGGCCTTCATCTTTCAGTGTTGGGCCAAGTGTCATACATCGCCGCTTATGTGATGCTCCTCGTCCTCGCGCGCCTGCAAAGCTTCGATGCAGGCTTGGAAGAAGCAGCGCTTGATCTTGGCGCATCCCACGCCCAAGTCGTGCGCCGCATTCTTTTGCCGCATCTTTATCCAGCAATTGGCGCTGGCGCATTGATTGGCTTTTTCCAATCAGCCGAAAACTATAACGTCACGCTGTTCACGCGCGGAAATTCAGATACGCTGACAGTTTACGTCGGCTCCAAAATCCGCTCCGGCATCACCCCCACCATCAACGCGCTAGCCTTCCTGTTGATTGCAGCCACAGTGATCGGCCTCATCATCTACGAAATCCGCAGGCGCAGGGCTGATGCAGCGGCGAAACTGGCGGACGAGTAATCCATACCCACTTACCCTTCCCCCGACGGGGGAAGGGTATATTTAAAAGCAACGGCCGCCTGACAGAATCCAATCCCTAACGGAAATTAACCATATCCCATAGTTTGCCGCAATTGTGGCCATCTGACTCTCGACAAGATTCAATCAATTTGGCATCGTTAATAAAGTATTAACGAGGGCGTGTTCGCCATGTTGAGTTGCGTAAAAAGAGTTTTCGGTTTGGCCTGTTTGGCTTTGGCAATCTCTGTGTCAGGAGCGTCTGCTGCGTCTAACGATAAAGTGCTTGCGGAATTTGGAAAATCCCGTCCGCCCATCGGATACGTCCTGTTTTGCAAACGCGGCGCTGATGAATGCACAGCCGAAAATGGCAAAACCGAACGTCTGGCTCTCACCGACGAAATTTGGAACGACATCAACCAAGTCAACACTTTCGTCAATTCATCGATCAAACCATCCAGCGATATTGACCTCTATCATATCACTGAATTCTGGGCCTATCCGACCACCGCTGGCGATTGCGAAGATTACGTGTTGCTCAAGAAGCGGCTGCTCGTAAAACTCGGCTTTAACTCCGATGAATTATTGATCACAGTTCTCCTTGATGAACACGGCGAAGGCCATGCAGTTCTTACAGTGCTCACCCAAAACGCTGACCTCATCCTCGATAATCGCCGCGACGAGGTGCTCAGCGCCAACCAAACCAACTACAAGTTTCTCAAACGCCAATCCCAACATGATCCCAAGCAATGGGTCAGCTTGCGCAAGACAGACGCTCAAGTGATTGTGGGTAGCCAGGGCAATTAGGGCTTCGGCCAGTGAAGACGCAGAAGAATCGGGGTTCGCACATTTCCCCGGACATTTGTGCACCTTCGCGGGAAGGACAAATTTTGGGGTATAATTGAATAAAAATGATGCAAGAGGGTCTGAAACATCTCGTATTGGCGGTGGCCCAACGTCGTCTTCACTCAGCTTGCAAGACTTGTTGAAACGTCCGAACCCAATTCTCGAGACTAGACTAATATGGCAGGTTCACCGTACGGCGTCAAGTGCTTTTTCCGCAATATAGGATTATTTTTTAATCCACCACATTACGCGAGACAACTCTCAGCCAATTTTATCATAAATTTCTCGCAAGCTTCAATCTGCGCCACTGAAACAAACTCATCAGGCTTATGGGCCTGCTCAATATTGCCTGGCCCACAAATCACCGTCGGAATGCCAATGGCCTGAAACAATCCAGCCTCCGTGCAATATGAAACCGCATGCGTGGAATTAGCGCCAGCTGCATGCAGTGCCAGATGTTCTGCTTCAGAATCCTGCTCTGGTGCCAGCCCCGGCACTTCATTGGTTTGGGTTGTGGCAATGCCGCTTTCGGGCGCTATGGCCTTCATCGCTGGTTCTAATGTCTCTGCAAAACGCTCTAACCGCAAAGGTACAGCACCGGGATCAACCCGGGGCAGCAATCTTGTTTCCCATTGGAAATCGCAATCTTGCGGAATAATGTTTTTTGCAGTCCCCCCATTAATCACACCCACATGGATCGTGGAATAAGGCGGATCAAACCGTCCTGTCGGATCGCCCTCAGCAATTAAATCAGCGCGAATGCGGCTCATCTCGCTGATCACATCAGCTGCTACCATGATGGCGTTTACACCTTGATGGGTCAGTGATGAATGCCCAGCCCTGCCCTTTATCTCGGTTGAAAACGTAACGGCTGATTTATGGCCGTTCACCACTTTCATCGAAGTTGGCTCGCCCACAAAAACGGCGCGCGGTTTTTTTAAGTGATCGCGCATATGCGCCACAAGTGGCCTGACACCTTTGCAGCCCACTTCTTCATCACAACTCAGCGCCAAATGAATTGGACGCTTTAAATTCATCGCTTTAAATTTTGGCACCAAAGCCAAAGCACACGCGATGAAGCCTTTCATATCAGCCGTGCCACGGCCATAGAGATTTCCGCCTCGTTCCTCCATCACAAATGGATCACTCGCCCAATCTTGCCCGTCGACTGGCACAACATCAGTATGACCTGATAAAACAATGCCACCTGCAATATCAGGCCCGATCGTCGCATAGAGGTTGGTTTTACCTTTCTCATAATCTACGCGAATATGCGGCACTTCTTGCTCATCCAAATATTGCTCGACAAATTCGATCAGGGGAATGTTGCTCAAACGCGTAGTCGTATCAAAGCCAATTAGTTTGGCCAGCATTTCAATCGAGGTCATTTAATTCACGCTATGTTTATCGTGTGGGCTATCGAGCGAGAAAGCCGGAATGGCAATCTCAAATTGTTCGCCCTTGCCATTGATCATGCCGTAACTTCCCTCCATCACCCCTGATGAGGTATTGAGAGGGCAGCCAGAGGTATATTGGAACTGCGTGTTTGGTTGCAGAATCGGTTGCTCACCAATCACGCCATCGCCGCGCACTTCTTGTTTGCGGCCAATGGCATCGGTAATAATCCAATGACGTGTCAAAAGCTTCACCGTCTCCTGGCCTGTGTTGCGCACAACAATTGTATAAGACCAGACAAACTTGCCTTCATCAGGCTTTGATTGGTTTTCCAGATATTGCGGCTCAACGAAAACAGTTATGTTGCGCGTGGTTTTTTCATACATCGCTCTAATTTAACCACTCTCAGCCAGTTTTCCACTGGCATTTTGAATCGCTTGGAAAACTCTTCATTTCCCGCCAAAAGGGGCGCATGACCCAAGGTATCCTCCCCGCCAGCCGCATTGCGGCATATTGTGAAAACGGCATCATAAAACTTGCCCGTAAGCCCGACGCTGATCAGATTCAACCAGCCAGCCTGGATTTGCGCTTGGGCAAAGTGGCCTACCGGGTTCGTGCCTCATTTCTTCCTGGCCCCAAAACAACCGTCGCTGAAAAATTGAAAAACTTGGTTCTGCATGAAATCAGTTTGGAACAGGGTGCCGTTTTGGAAACGGGCTGCGTTTATATTGTGCCGCTGCAAGAATCTTTAGCTCTCCCGAAAGGCATCTCGGCAGCGGCAAATCCAAAAAGCTCCACAGGCCGCCTCGATATTTTTACACGCGTCATTACTGATTATGCGCAAGAGTTTGACAAAGTGCCGGAGGCTTACGCTGGCCCGCTCTATGCCGAAATATCGCCCCGCACTTTTTCGATCCTCGCCCGCGAGGGTTCGCGCCTCAGCCAAATTCGCTTCCGCAGCGGTGCATCTTTAGCCAGTGATTCATTGATCCATCAGCTGCACGCGGCCGAACCATTGATTACTGAAGGTGAAGTGAACATTGATGGCGGCCTGGCATTGTCGGTTGATCTCACGGGCGGCAAGCTGCAAGGCCCAGTTGGCTTCCGCGCCAAGCGCCACTCGGCTTTGATTGATGTCGATAAAAAAGCGGCTTTAGAAGTTCTCGATTACTGGGAACCGATTTGGCATAAGGGTTCGCTGATTTTGGATCCCGATCAGTTTTACATTCTCGTCTCGCGCGAGGCTGTGCGCATTCCGCCCACGCATGCCGCAGAGATGGTTCCCTATAATCCCCTCGTGGGCGAATTCCGCGTACACTATGCGGGCTTTTTTGATCCGGGCTTTGGCCACTCGTCTGGCCAAGGGGAAGGGGCACGCGCCGTTCTCGAAGTGCGCAGTCATGAAGTGCCTTTCATTCTGGAAGACGGCCAAATCATCGGTCGCCTGATTTACGAACCGCTCACCGAACCGCCGCAAATCGTTTACGGCTCAGGCCTTGGCAGCCATTATCAAAAGCAAGGTTTGAAACTGTCGAAACATTTCAAAACCTATGATGGGTCTTATCGGTCTTGATCCAACTCAATCACCGCGCCGTCTTAAACGCAGGCTGATAGCTTACCTTCCAAAACCGCCACATGACTAGAATTGCTAAAATCGCGAATGGCAACCAGACGGTGATGCTCGGTGGCCAGGCGCTTTCCCGAGACAAATTTGTGCCTATGCTTAGATATTGATTGAACCCAAGCACAATAAAAAGACCAATGAAAAACCGAAATGGCCCAGGGTTGCGACGTGGTTCGATTATCGTTGCAACAGCAATGAAGGGCAAGAGCCAAATAAAAGCGAGCTGAACCAAGCGATAATTGAATTCGGCGTCCACGCGGCGTTGTTCGATTTTTATAGGGAGGCTGGCGCCGTTTGTTGCTAGCTCACTCAGTGTCCATTCATATTCGCTGGCGCTGCGTTCACCATAGGCTTGTTGCTTAATCACTTTTATCGGCCCTTGCACATCGGCCAGGCGTGTGGCCGTTGTTGTCGCTTTTCCACTTGCCAATGGTGCTGCACCGTCACCTTTCATTTCAATGACGTCCATACCTTTGACAATGTAAGACTGTTCAGAAAGCCTGCCTTGACCGATCAATTGACCTTCATTGCCAGCGGTGGTCACGCTTCGGCCATCAGGATAAGTTTCAAACATAAACACTTTTGAAAAAAGCCTGCCATCGCGTGCGATATCGTCGACCAAAATGGTTTTGTTGCCTTCAACGCGCATGAGATTTTTACCATCGGTTACAAGGCTGGCAGTGGCTTGGACTTCTTGCAGAAACGCAGTTGAACTATGCAATGATATGGGTTGCAACCAACCGAATATGACAAGACATATTGCACACACAGCAAAAGTGAGCGCCATGATCGGAGCCAGGAGTTGCATCATACTGAAGCCTAATGCATTTGCTGCATCAAGTTCGCGCGATCGACTGATTTTCGACATACCGAACATAACGCCAACGGCCAAAGCCACTTGCAAAGCCAAACCAGAATAAAGTGGCAACCATTGGCCCAAATATTTTGCAATCGCATAAGCTGGATTGGGCTGATGAATGGCTATGTTCCAAACCAATTTGAGCTTTACTGACTCAAGCAAAATCACAACATAAAGAAAAGTGCTTCGCATTGGCCCCCAGCTATTGGACAAGACATATCTGCTTGCCAACATAAAGAAACCGAAACCCTGAACTTGTCGCGCCTGCATCCACATTCTCACATTTGATTACAGGATATTTCGGCGTTTATAACCGTATTGTAAAGCCCGTGTGGGGATGCTTAAAGCCCCAGCTTAAGGCCCTTGACTGGCAGCTGATTTGCTTCGCAGGTTGGCGACGTTTTTTTGGAAGTTTAATGATCGGTCTACTTCAATTTATTACAGGAGCAATGGCGCTAGGCATTGTAATGTTTGGGCTTTCGCAAGCTTGGCTTGCTGTAAATTACCAACGCAGCAAAAATAAAAAATCTATCATCATGCCCGACGGAATTTGGTCGGGCCCGTTGCCAAAAGTTTTAATGCAGCTGCCAATTTATAATGAGCGCTATGTGGTTGAGCGTTTATTGCGTGCTGTTGCTCTTCAAGATTATCCCCATGACAGGCTCACTATTCAGCTGTTGGATGATTCAACCGACGAAACGACGGAAATTGCTGCAGGCGTAATTGCCGAATTGACCAAGACCGGAATTAATATTCAACATGTACGGCGAAAAGATCGAAGCGGTTATAAAGCTGGCGCAATGCAAGCAGGTTTGGCACTTGATGATAGTGAATTTATTGCAATATTTGATGCTGACTTTATCCCACAGCCAGATTTTCTTAAACGCATCATTGGATATTTCAGTGATCTGAAAGTCGGCATGGTGCAAACGCGTTGGGATCATCTCAATGCAAACTATTCAACGCTGACAAAGATTTTGTCGTTCGGCATTGATGCCCATTTCTCCATGGAACAAGGCGGCAGACAGGCCAGTGGCAGTTTCATAAACTTCAACGGCACGGCTGGCATGTGGCGGCGCAAAACCATTGATGAAGCTGGCGGCTGGAGCAGCGATTGCCTGACCGAAGATTTGGATTTAAGTTTTCGCTCGCAACTCATGGGTTGGAAATTTTTGTTTGTGGAGAGTATTTCAACCCCCTCCGAGCTGCCAGTTGAAATGAGCGCTATTCGTTCGCAACAATTCCGTTGGACTAAAGGTGCAGCCGAAGTGGGTCGCAAGATTATGCGGACGATGTGGGCCTCACACGAGCCACTGCCGCGCAAAGTTATTGGCTCATTTCACATGCTGAACAGTTGGATTTTTCCAAGCGTTTGCGTTTTCAGTTTGCTTGTTGCGGCCTTTCCATTTTTGATGGGCCATGCAGCAGAGGCTGCGTTTTTGCCGATTGGTCTGATGCTTTTGGTTGGAACGGGAAGTTTGGTTTTTGCTTATGCAACAGCACAAACACATGGCCAATTTAAACATCGTGACAGCAGCTATCTTCACGCCGTTTATGGTGCGTTTATGTTTATGTTCTTGACCAGCGGGCTCAGTATGCACAACGCCATTGCGGTCATTCAAGGTTTATTTGGTTATAAGACAGCTTTTGTGCGAACACCCAAATTAAACGTATTGGCTGACGATCACAAAGTAACAAGCAACCGCGCCTATACACTCAAGTTTTTGACGTTTGGATTTGTGGTTGAGTTTTTGGCCATGGTTTTGTTTCTAGGCCTTGCAGCATATAGCTTGTGGTATTGGCATTTCTTCTTGTTTACGGTTTATGGCTATTTCGCTGCGGGCTATGTGATGGTGATCTATTTCACCCTTGAAGAAGTAATTAACGCTGCAGCTTATAACCGCGCTCAGGCACTGGCTTAACCGAGGCTCGAGATTTGGACGTATCAACTGATAACAATAGATGGGCAGTCATTACCCCCAGTTATCGTGGTGATTTTGAGCGTTGCCGTCTGCTTTGTAAAAGCATGGATGTTTTTCTGACGGGTGGTTGGCACCATTATATCATTGTCGAGACCGTTGATCTCAAGCTGTTTCAATCGCTTGCTGCAGCACATCGCACCATCCTAGAAATGGAAAAATTGTTGCCATCGTCTTTCCATCATCTTGCGCGTATTCCAATTATAAACAATCGCAGCCTATGGTTTTCATGGGGTACGCGGTTCATGGCCGGATGGCATGTGCAGCAGTTGATAAAAATGGAAATGGCATTTCAGTTGCCAGAACAAGGATTGCTTTATTGTGATTCTGATGTGTTTTTCGTTCGGCGCCTTGATGTTTCAAGCATGGGTGAAAATGGGCAATATCGATACTTTGGAACTTCGGTTCCACTTGATAAAAATAATATCCCCAATCCTAAATATATTTCTGTATCTGCGAGACTTTTGGGCATCGAAGAAAATGCGTTTCCAAGTGCAACCTATGTCGACAATCTTATAACTTGGCATGGTCCGACGGTGCGAGCCATGTGCGCACATGTTTCGCAAGTGTCAGGGCGTGATTGGCGTGTTACTCTGGGTCGTGAAATATTTCTTTCGGAATATTCGCTTTATGGTTTGTATGTCGACCGCATTTCTAAAAGTCGCGCTCACTTAAGAATAGATCATGCCACGCTTTGCAAAACTGTTTGGCATCGCGGTGCGATGGACGATGCCGAGCTGGATAAATTTTGTTCTGAAGTCGGTGGTTCACTCGTCGCATTGGGTGTTCAATCATTTGCTGGCGTTGCGGTCGATAGACTCGAGCAGCAGCTTCAAAAGGCCATTGTGCGCGCAGGATTGCAAGCTTGAAAAAAATGTTCCAAATCTTTTGGAACGCGCCGGGTGGCAAGCCGGTTTTAGTTGTGCTGTCGATGTTGCTTGCAAGCGTTTGCGAAATGTTAGGGATGGGTGCCATTGTGCCATTGGTATCACAAGCCAATGCAGGTGATG